>CAZBTQ010000259.1:0-4056 GCA_964494405.1 uncultured Iamiaceae bacterium | reverse complement strand
CGATCTGGCTGGTCGCCTTGGCCTCCTCGGCCATCTTGGTCTTGGTCGGGCTGCCCACGACCCCGACGACCAGGTCGCATGAGGGCGCACTATGCGCTGACTCTGCTCAGTCCACCTCGTTCGGATCGGGCTCGGTGCTGCGCTCAAGCTGCGGCCTTCGCGCTCCGAGCGCGACGAGCGCCGAAGCGTCGAATGGATCCAGCGTCTCCGCGACCTCCGCAAGGTCCAGGTGACCGTTGAGGATGAAGAGTCGAACTATGAGTTGCTTCTGTTGCTGCGGATCGAGCGTCAAGGCCTGCAGGTTCTGAATCTGCTTCGCCAGCAGTTCCTGCTCCAGCAGATCGTTCTCCAGGCGCGCACGGTGAGTTCGCTCACGTTCCTGTTCAACCCGGTCCGACTCGGTTGCTTCAGCGACACGGCGGTCAACCTTCTTGATGGCACGCCTATCGGGAAGAGTCGCGATCGTCTCGATCGCACCCGCCGTCTTGCTCAGCGCCTCTGCGCCCGTGCCAATGGCGGCAAGCTCTTCTCCAAACGGGTTGAAGTACTGCACCTGCCGCACAACGATCTCGTCGGGCGCAAGGCGAGCCACTTCGACCGCAACCAGTGCTCGGTATAACTCGGGGTCGATGACATCGAGACCCAGCGACTGACCGATCGGCCATGGTCCCGTGGCAGTGAAAGCACGTTCATAGCCCAGTCCGGAGAGTCGGGACGCCAGGCTCGGCGGGCCGATGTCGCGCAGGTGGCGGTAGTAGTCCCCACGCCACATGCGGTAGGGGAAGTCGGGCGCCACCTCGTCCAACTGGCGGCGCGCCTCGAGATGCTGGCGAGCCCGCCCGCTCATGCCCTCGCCCTGCCCCGGCAGGCGCTCAGTAGCAGCTGCGAGCTCGGAGTCGGTTGGGAACTTCATCTGCTCGGACACGGCGCGCCGCACGGACCGCATCTGAGCTTCGCGGCCCACGTCTGTCGCGACGCGGACTGCGCGAACCATCGTCTCCAGCTCTACCGGTGACGCACCCGCGCCAAGGTCCACCGAAATACTGAGAACCTCCATGGACTGACGGTAATCCACCGCGGTCGTCGAGCATTCGCTCGACCCTCATCGGGCGGGGGCGCTACAGGCGAACGAGGTCGCGGGTCGTCGCAGGATTGGAGTCGAACTCGAAGCCGATCACGGCGTGACCGTCGAGGGCCTCGGCGAGACGACGAAGCGTGTCGGTGCCGCTGCGGTGTTGGCCGCTCTCGATGCGGGAGATCACCGACTTGGTGGTGCTCATCCGCTCGGCGAGCTCCTGCTGGGTGAGGCCGAGCTGCGCGCGTCGCATGATCACCATCCGGGCGATCTCCTCGAACGGGCGGAGGCGATCCTGGGTGTCCCGGTACTCGGCGTTGCGGGCGCGGTCGGCGTCGATGTGGTCCTTGACGCTGGATCCGATGGGACTGTCGCTCTTGGCCATGGCTTTCACCTCACCAGGAAGGTTAGCAGTTCTGCGAACTCGGATCTACGGAGCATCGTGCCCCGCGGCGCGTGGCGGTCGCCGAGGGTCTGCATCCATCCTCGCCTTGAAGTCCGCCCACCGGTCGTGGGCGATCGTGATGTCCGAGGCCGGGATCTTGCCGGTTCGCTTGGCGAAGATGTGCAGCAGGATCAGGAGACGATCCGAACGGCGGTAGAGGACGCGGAACAGCTGCCGGCCGTGGTGGCAGCGAAGCTCTCGAAGTTCGCCATCGACCTGGGAACTGTGGGGGAACGGGAGGTGAGGCACCTCGTCGCTGAGCAGGTTCAGCCGGTCGATCTGCAGCGCTAACGTCGCCGAGACCTCGATCTGGAGCGCGTCGAGGAAGTCGCGCACCGGCTCACTGCCGTCGGGCGCTCGGTAGTAGACGGCGTGAAGGTCGGCCACGGCGGCCCCCTCAGCCGCCGGCCGTCGGTGCAGACACACCGACCCGCATCGGCACCGGCATGTAGAGGTGAGCTGTCGCCGAGTGGGCCGCACCGATGGACCCACCAACCCAGCGCAGGTGTTCCCGCGCATCAGCCAAGGCGAGGACCGCCCCGGCAACCATCTCGGCAGCCGTCGCGGGCGCGGCTTCGTCGGCTTCGTAGGAGTCCGCAGACCGCTCGAGGTGCTCGGCGACTTGGCGCAGCACCTGCGGCAAGCGGTCGATCAAGAGCCCCACCTCACCGATCATGCGGTAGAGGTCGCCCAGGTCCTCCCAGCCAGGGGTTCCCTGGGACGGTGCGGCGAGGGTGAGGTGGTTGAGCGTCCTGACGGCCTCGGCAGCGGCCTCGGCGACTGCGCCGGCTTCGAGGGTCGACGCTCGGGCCATCACAGTTCGTCCTCGTCACTGTCGTCGCTCGGGTCGACGTCGAGGTCGTCCCCTTCGTCCCCTTCTTCCTCGGTGCAGACCTCTTCGGTGTCGAGCTTGGACTTGTTGCGCTCGTTGCGCAGGAGCAGCGAGAACGTGTCGGCCGCGGCGGCCTGCATGCCGGGCAGGACGTGCTGGTACACGTGCATCGTAAAGGCGATGTTGGCGTGGCCGAGCCGCTCGCTGACGACCTTCACGTTCACGCCCGCCTTGAGCAGGAGCGTGGCGTGGGTGTGCCTCAGGTCGTGCAGGGAGATGTTCGGGACGTCGAGCTTGGCGACGGTGCGGTCGAAGAGCTGGCTGAACACGTCGGGGTGCGGCGAGGTGCCGTCAGCCTTGACGAACACCAGGTCATCCGGGGCAGGTTCGACGCCGTCGCGTTCCTCGGTGCGGACCTTGCGCCAGTCCCGAAGTACCTGGACCAGGTCCTCTTCGATGTCGATCGTGCGGCGGCTCGTACCGGTCTTCACGTCAGAGATCGACACCTTGTACGCCACCGACACCAGCGCCTGGCGCACCGACACCCTCCCGGCGTCGAGGTCAATGTCGCGCCACCGCGCGCCGAGCACCTCACCGCGGCGCATCCCGGTGTTCGCCGCGAACTCGAACGCAGGCCCCATCCGGTGCGAGGAGATCGCGTCGAGGAATCGGACGAGCTGGTCGATCTCCCACGCCTTGATCTCGGGCCGCTTCCGCGCCTCGAGCGACGGCGCGTCGGCGAGCGCGACGACGTTCCGCACGACGGTGCCCTTGCGGGCCGCGTCGCTGAGCGCCTTGTTCAGCATCACGTGGATGTTGTGCACCGTCTTCGGTGCGAGACCCTTTGCCGGGCCCTTCTCACCGGGGCGCTTCTTGCGGCCACCCTTGAGGAGCGCTGCGTAGAACATGTCGATGTCTTCGGGCGTCAGCTGGTCGAGCTGCCGCTTCCCGAGTCCCGGCACCACGTGCAGCTCGATGTTGCGCCGATACGACGAGAACGTGCTCGGCCGCACCCGAGACTCCTGGATCGGTAGCCACCGCTCAATGAGGTATTGGCCCAAGGTGAGCTTCTCGCT
Source organism: uncultured Iamiaceae bacterium (assembly GCA_964494405.1). Taxonomy (GTDB): domain Bacteria; phylum Actinomycetota; class Acidimicrobiia; order Acidimicrobiales; family SKKL01; genus Actinomarinicola. The sequence goes on along the minus strand of CAZBTQ010000259.1, from coordinate 628 downwards.
CACCACCGTCTCGCCCCGGTGCGCCCGCTTCACGAGCTCGGCCAGCAGCTTCTCGGCGTCACCGCGCCGGGTGCCCGCCTGGACCCACCGGCGCCGGTACTCGCCGGTCGCCGGGTTCACGCCGTCGTAGACGACGGCGTACCACTTCTTGCCCTTCTTCTGGATGGTTCCGCGCATCAGCGTCCCCTTCGGTTCGAACCGACAAGGGACGTCGAGCAGCGGAGCGCGGCCACGGCTCCGGGACGTCCGACGGAGCACAGGCGCTGCGCCATCGACGGTACAGGTCGGGTCCCCGAAGGTCGACCCCCAGGCGCCTCCGGCCGGGGCATCGGACGCCGTTCGCCCAACGAACCCGAAGATCGCCCGATCCGGCCGGACACCCCGCTATGCGAGGGCCGCAGCGCGGCGCTGGACCGACCCGCCGCCGCGGGCCGCCATCCCATCGCGTACCGCTCCGGCACCAACAGGCGTTGCCCGTCCCGCACCGCACAGTAGAAAAAACAGTAGAAATCTGGTCGTCGGGGCATGGAAGAGGCCCTCCTCGATGAGTCGAAAAGGGCCTCTGACCAGGTACTTAAGTTGGTGGCGGGGGCAGGATTTGAACCTGCGACCTTCGGGTTATGAGCCC
>CAZBTQ010000258.1:2927-4073 GCA_964494405.1 uncultured Iamiaceae bacterium | reverse complement strand
CGGCCAGCAGCTGCTCGCGCACCAGCTCGGCCACCCAGAAGGCCTCCGGCACGTCGGTGACCATGTCGTCGGGGTAGTACTGCGGCCCCTCCGGCATCCGCTCGACGATGTGGTCGACCAGCTCGGGGACCCCGTCGCCGGTGTGGGCCGACACTGGGAAGTACTCGCTGAAGTCGAGCTGGGACGCCCGGGCGAGCTGGGCGACCACCTCTTCGGGCGACGCGATGTCGGTCTTGTTCACGATGACCACCGCATCGCGGGGACAGCGCGCCGCCACCCACTTGTCGCCGGGCCCGATGGGCGCGGTGGCGTCGACCACCAGGCAGACCAGGTCGACGTCGCGGATCGTGCCGGTCGCGGTCTCATTCAGACGCTCACCGAGCAGGGTGCGCGGCTTGTGGATGCCGGGCGTGTCGACGAACACCACCTGCACACCAGGCCGGTTGAGCACGCCGCGCACCTCATTGCGGGTCGTCTGGGGCTTGTCGGACACGATCGTGACCTTCTGGCCGAGGACGCGGTTGAGCAACGTCGACTTGCCGACGTTGGGGCGTCCCACGATCGTCACGAACCCTGATCTCACCGCGACAGCCTGCCACGGCCGGTGCCGGGCCCCCACCGGCGCTCGTAGCCGGCGCCCCTCGATTCCATGCGGATCTGGTCACACATGGCCAGACCAGATCCGCTCAGAGGTCGAGCGGATCGCCGGTCCACCCGCACGCCATCAGGAGCGCGACGACGTCGGCGACGAGCTGATCGGGCTGACGTTCGAGGAGTCGCCCCGTGTACACGAGCAGCCGGTGACCCGCGAGCTCGATCTGGTTGCGTCGGTGCAGGTCGAGGTGTTGGAGGTCCTCGTTGGTCAGGTGGTCGGCCCCGAAGACCTCGAGCAGCGCACCGAATCGGGGCCAACCCAGGTCCACGGTGACGGCCACACCGTCAGCGCACACCACCTCGACCTGCTTGTCGGGGACGGGCACGCGACCCGAGTCGACCAGGATCTCATAGGCCACATCCTCGGTCGTGCTGTCGGTGGCGAGGTCGCCGTAGTGCTTGGCGAGGATGGACCTGAGCGGACCGACTCCCCCACGCCCGCTGCGTGCATGGTCGACGAGCACCTCGAGAAGGGTCGGCCAGCTCACCACC
>CAZBTQ010000258.1:0-2827 GCA_964494405.1 uncultured Iamiaceae bacterium | reverse complement strand
TGCGTGCATGGTCGACGAGCACCTCGAGAAGGGTCGGCCAGCTCACCACCTGGCTGCGCAATCCCGCCCACACGGCCCTCCGGACAGATCTGGGTGCGACCGCACCCAGATCGAGCACCGTCCGTGCTGCGCCCGTGACGGGAATCCCAGCTCGGCGCGTCGCCCGCGCCCGATCGAGGTCGCCCGACCGGTGGACGACGACACGCTCGGCGCGATGCTCACGTCCCATCGGGATCGTCACCTCGATGATCCCTCGGTGTGATCCCAAGCCCCAGAGGCGTGCTGCTGTTCGATGAGAGGCCACCGCTCCCGGGCCAGATCCGAGCACGGCCGCCATCACCGCCTGCTCCCAGGTCGGAGGCGACCCAGCGACCGTGTACACCCCCCGACCGGCCGAGGTCCACCGGCCGGTCGCGCAGCGGTGGTGGGCTCGCTGACGGTCTCCGCCCGCGGCGATCACGTCGTGCAGGCTGACCACTCCGTGCTGATCCCGTGCGATCCGCGCGATCCGCCGGTCGAACGACTCCATCTCAGCGCTCCCCGCGTGTCCGGCCACGACGGGGAAGTCAGGTCGGAACCTAGTGCTCGGGAGCCGACTCGCCCAGAGATGGGACGAACGATGGCCGTCCAGCGGATTCTGGTGGGATCGGGTCGGTCTGGGGCTGACTGGATCCGCACAGAAGCTGGATCGAGCGCAAACCTCGGCCCGATCAGTCCTCCCCGATCAGTCCTCCCCGATCAGACCTCCCCGATCAAGCCTCGGCTCGCTCGGGGTCGGAGCGTTCGGGATCGGGGCCGTGTCCAGGGTCGGGGTCGGTGATGCGCTCGACGCGGACGCGGCCGATGCGGCGACCCTGCACCTTCTCGGCGCTCAGGCGGAACCCGTCGACGTCGACCTGTTCGCCTTCGGTGGGGACGTGGCCGAGGAGGTCGAAGACCAACCCGCCGACGGTGTCCCAGTCGCCTTCGGGGAACTCGGCGTGCAGCACCTCGGACAGCTCGTCGACCGGGAGGCGGGCGTTGACGCGCACGCTGCCGCCGGCGAGGGGTTCGATCATCGGGTCCTCGACGTCGAACTCGTCGACGATCTCGCCCACCAGCTCCTCGATGAGGTCCTCGAGGGTGACCAGACCTGCCGCCGCGCCGTACTCGTCGACGACGATCGCGATGTGGTACTGCTCGGACTGCATCTCACGGAGCAGCGAGGCCACCCGCTTGGACTCTGGCACGAAGTGGGCTGCGCGCAGCACGGCGCGGACCGGGTCGTCGGCGCGCCCGTCGAGGTCGGCGCGCATCAGGTCCTTCGCGTACGCGATGCCGAGCACGTCGTCGATGCCGTCGCTGCCGTAGGCGGGGATGCGGCTGAAGCCGTTCATGACGACGATCTCCATCACGTCGGCCACGCGGTAGTCGGCCGACACCGTCACCATGTCGGGCCGCGGCACCATCACCTCGCGCACGACGGTGTCGCCGAACTCGATGATCGACTCGATGAGCTCCTGCTCGTCGCTGTCGATGACCGACTCGTCGGCCGCGACGCCCGCGAGCGCGATCAGCTCCTCTTCGGACACCGCCGGACCTTGCACCCGCGTGCGGCCGGGGACCAGCAGGCGTGCGATGGCGACGAGCAGGCCGGTGACCCACCGCAGCGGCGGGAAGCCGGCCAAGGTCCGCACCACCGGCGCCGCGACGACCGCGGACCGATTGGGCGCCTGGAGCGCCCAGGTCTTGGGGGCGGCCTCGGAGACGACGAACAGCACGACGATCTCGACACCGAGCGCCACGAGCACGCCCCGGAGGCCCCACCGGTGGTCGACCATCACCGCGATGATCGTGGCCGACGACAGGTGGCAGATCAGCACGAGCAGCAGCACGGGGTTGAGGTACTGCTCGCGGTTGTCGAGGAGCCGGCTGAGGAGCCGGGCGCCCGGAGCCCCCTCGTCTTCGAGCGCTCGGGCCCGGGCGCGCCCGAGGTGGGTGAGGCTCGTCTCGGCCATCGCGAGCACCGACGCCGACAGCACGAGGACCACGACCGCCACCATCCCGAGCCACGCGAGGTCGCTCACCGGTCGTCCCCCGCTGGCGGTGCCAGCACGCTCCGCTCGGCGGCGAGCATCCGCTCACGCTCGTCGGGCTGGCCGTGGTCGTGTCCCAGCAGGTGCAGCACCCCGTGGACGACGAGCAGGTCGAGCTCGGCCGCCAGCGAACCGTCGTGGTGGGGGTGGCCGGGGTGCGCCTCGGTGGCGCCAGCCACGTGGTCGGCGGCGTTGCGGGCGGCCACCGCGGGGCACACGACGACGTCACCGAGCAGGGTCGGCACCGTCGGGTCGCCGTCGAACGCCGCGTCGCCGTCGAGCGGGAACGACAGCACGTCGGTGGGGCCGTCGCCGCCCATGTGCTCGGCGTTCAGGTCGGCGATCGTGGGTTCGTCGACGAGGGTGATCGTCAGCTCGCCGCGGTGCACTCCTTGCGACGCGAGCGCCGCGGTGGCCAGGTGCGCCAACCGGTCGGTGTCGAGGTCGTGTTCGTCCTGCTCATCGATGACGATCACGTCGACGTCGCCCGGCGGGCGCCCGGTACTGGGAGGCTCCTGACTCACGACCCACCACCCGTGCCGGCGCGCTCGTAGGCGTCGACGATGTCCTGCACGATGCGGTGCCGCACCACGTCGGAGCTGTCGAGGGTGACCCACTCGAGCCCGTTGATGCCCGTGAGGATCGGCTCGAGGCCGAGCAGCCCGCTCCGGCCGCCCTGCACGTCGACCTGGGTGACGTCGCCGGTGATGACGGCCTTGGACCCGAACCCGATGCGGGTGAGGAACATCTTC
>CAZBTQ010000257.1:1653-4098 GCA_964494405.1 uncultured Iamiaceae bacterium | reverse complement strand
GAGTTCAAGAAGCCGGAGATCATGCGGTAGTAGCCGGCGAGCACGAGCAGCTCGACCATCTGACCCTCGTCGAACGCCTGGGCGAGCGTCGCCCACGTCTCGTCCGAGACGCAATCGTCGGCGCACAGCTCGTCGGCCAACGCGACCAGCGCCCGCTCGGTGGTGGTCCACGCGTCGCCAGGGTCGTCGGTGGCGAGCGCGGCGATCTCGTCGTCGGTGAGCCCTTCGCGTCGACCGATGACGATGTGCTGGCCGAACTCGTACTGCGCGCTGGCGTTGTGGCCGACGCGCAGGATCACGATCTCGCGCTCGCGGCCGGTGATCGTGCCCTTGCCGAGGAACGCGCCGCCGAGCAGCACCGCCCGGTTGGCGACGCGGCGGTTGTGGACCATCGTCGAGAAGATGTTGAGCGGGTCGCGGCCGGGGCGCGTCCCGGCCCGGGCCAGGACCTCGGCCTCCTCGTCGGTGACGTCGGTCTTGGGTGCGAGGCGAGGCGTCGCCGGACGGACCGGGCGGGTCACGACCTACTCCTGGACCAGTTCGATGAGCGTCCCGAACGCACCCTTGGGGTGGACGAACGCCACGGTGGTGCCACGGGACCCGGGGCGTGGGGCCTCGTCGATGACGCGACCGCCGGCGTCCTTCACGGCCTGGAGGACAGCGGCGCAGTCGTCGACGCGGTAGCCGATGTGGTGCAGCCCCTCGCCCTTGCGCTCCAGATACTTGGCCACCGGCGAGTCATCGCGGGTCGGCGTCAGCAACTGGATGTACGAGTCGGCCACCTTGAGCAGGGCCTCCTCGACACCGTCGGACTCGACGACCTCGCGGTGGTCGACCTCGGCGCCGAACGTCGACCGGTAGTACTCGATGGCGGACTCGAGGTCGTTGACGGCGATGGCGACGTGGTCGATCTCGGTGAGCAGCAGCTCGCTCATGGTCTCTCCCCTCTCAGGCGCCGGCGCGGCGGAACAGGGTGATCTTGTCCTCGCCGACCTTCTCGCGGAGCTCGAGGTCGTCGATGCCCTGGCCCTCCTCGGAGGCGAGGCACAGCACACCGATCTTGCCCTCGTGCAGGTTGCGGTGCATCTGGTAGGCGGCCTCGCCGGTGTTCTCGAGCGGGTGCACCGCGGACAGGATCGGCTGGATCTTGCCCTCGCACACGAGCTGGTTCGCCTGCCAGGCCTCCTGGTAGTTGGCGAAGTGCGAGCCGATGATGCGCTTGAGGCGCATCCACAGGTGGCGGTTGTCGAACTCGAGCATGTAGCCCGAGGTCGCGGCGCACGTGACGATCGCGCCGCCGCGCTTGGCGACGTAGACGGACGCACCGAAGGTCTGGCGACCAGGATGCTCGAACACCACGTCGACATCGCGGCCGATCAGGTCGCGGATGTCGCCGCCGAGGCGTCGCCACTCGCGCGGGTCCTGGGTGCCGTCCTCCTGCCAGAACTTGTAGCCCTGGGCCTTGCGGTCGATCACGTGCTCGACGCCCATCTGGTGCAGGAGCTCGACCTTCTCGGGCGACGACACCACCGCGACCGGCGTGACGCCGCCGTTGAGGCAGTACTGCACGGCGTAGCCGCCGAGACCGCCTGACGCGCCCCACACGAGCACGGCTTCGCCCTGCTTGATCTGGTAGGAGTTCGGCGACAGGAGCATGCGGTAGGTCGTGGAGTTCACCAGGGCGTTGCACGCCGCCTCCTCCCACGACAGGTGGGCGGGCTTGGGCATGATCTGGTTGGCACGCACCACGGCCATGTCGGCGAGACCGCCGAAGTTCGTCTCGTAGCCCCAGATCATCTCGTTCGACGCCATCATCGCGTCGTCGTGGGCGGCGGGATCCTGGTCGTCGACGTAGTTGCAGTGCACCACGACGCGGTCGCCCGGCTTCCACGCACGCACCGCCGAGCCGACCTTCACGATCACACCCGCGGCATCGGATCCGATGGCGTGGAAGTCCTGGGCGTGGCGGGCCGACCACTCGCTCTGGCGGGCGAGCCGGTCGAGCGCGCCGAAGGTCGACACCGGCTCGAAGATCGACGACCACACCGTGTTGAAGTTGATGGCCGAGGCCATGACGGCGATGTAGCACTCGTCGGGGGCGAGCTCGGGGGTCGCCACGTCGCCGACGTGGATCGACTGGCGCGGATCCTTGTCCTGCGACGCGACGTCGGCGAACATCTCCTGCTCGGAGCGCAGGATGTGCGCGGCCCGGTACGACTCGGGGATCGACAGCGCGGCGATGTCGTCGCCGGAGGCCCCAGAGTTGATGGCGTCGAGGATCTGATCCATGGCGCCGCACCGTAGTCGCAGGCTCCGAGCGGGCTCCAAGCGCACCGGCATCACCGCGATCGCCACGCGCCGACCGGACGGCGTACAGTCGGGAGACCCTGACGAGTCGGACCGCGGAGGCCACGGGTGGGGCACGGATCCAACGACCGCGACGAC
>CAZBTQ010000257.1:0-1553 GCA_964494405.1 uncultured Iamiaceae bacterium | reverse complement strand
CTCATGGCCGGATCCGTCATCCTCCATGGCGCCCGCACGCCGATCGGCAAGCTGTCCGGAGCGCTTGCGTCGTTCTCGGCCATGGAGCTCGGAGGGTTCGCCATCAAGGCGGCGCTCGAGCGTGCAGGGGTCACCCCGGACAAGGTCGACTACGTGATCATGGGCCAGGTCCTCCAGGCCGGCTCCGGCCAGATCACCGCCCGCCAGGCCGCGGTCAACGGCGGCATCGGCATGGACGTGCCCGCCACCACCATCAACAAGGTGTGCCTGTCGGGCCTCAACGCCATCTTCCTCGCCGACCAGATGATCCAGTCGGGTGAGGCCGACATCGTCGTCGCCGGCGGCATGGAGTCGATGACCGGCGCCCCGTACCTGCTGCCAGGTGCCCGTGCCGGCTACCGCGCCGGCGACAAGACCGTCGTCGACTCGATGATGTACGACGGCCTGTTCTGCGCCTTCGACCAGGTCGCCATGGGCGCCGGCACCGAGAAGTACGCCGCGTCAGCGGGGCTCGACCGAGCCAGCCAGGACGGACTGGCGGCCGCGTCCCACCAGCGTGCGGCCGCCGCGCAGGCCGAGGGGCGCTTCGCCGCCGAGATCGTGCCGGTCGAGGTCCCCCAGCGGCGAGGCGACGCGATCGTCGTCGACACCGACGAGGGCGTGCGTGCCGAGACCACCGTCGACTCGCTCGGCGCGCTGCGCCCCGCGTTCGACGCATCCGGCAACATCACCGCCGGCAACGCTTCGCAGATCTCCGACGGCGCCTCAGCGGTCATCGTCACCAGCAAGGCCGTCGCCGAGCAGCTCGGCGTCACCCCGCTCGGCGAGCTCGTCTCCTACGGCCAGGTCGCCGGCCCCGATGCGTCGCTGCTCACCCAGCCGTCGCGCTCGATCCAGCAGGCACTCGGCAAGGCCGGACTGTCGGTGTCCGACATCGACCTGTTCGAGCTGAACGAGGCGTTCGCCGCGGTCGGTGTGGCCTCGATGAACGACCTCGGCATCACCGACGAGATCACCAACGTCGACGGTGGCGCCATCGCCCTCGGCCACCCGGTCGGCATGTCGGGCAACCGCCTGGCGCTGCACGTGCTCCTCGAGCTCCAGCGTCGTGGCGGCGGCACCGGCGCCGTCGCCCTGTGCGGCGGTGGCGGCCAGGGCGACGCAGCCATCCTGCGCACCCTGTCGTAGCGATCGTCATATAGCGGGCGCGTCACGCGCCCTCGAGATGAGCCGCGTGCCCTGGTGTTGAGCCGGGGCACGTGCGCGTCGAGGCTGCTGTACACCTCGATCTCCAGATGACGGAAGATTGGTACTTGTCATCGGTTCGTCACTGTTGTAACGTGACTGCAACACGCACGACGGGGCCACCTCCACATCCGGCTCCCCCAATCGGATCTCGCCAGCGGGTTCGCCCAACGGCACCTCGGTTCCGTCATGCTCTCCGTGGCACCGCTCCGGCGGGTTGGTCATACCGCCCGCGCCCGGCTCGTCGGGGCGGTGCCTCGGGAAACCCCAAGGTTCGGCCCCGCTTCGGCGGGGCCGAGTCGCGTCCG
>CAZBTQ010000256.1:0-4119 GCA_964494405.1 uncultured Iamiaceae bacterium | reverse complement strand
CATGTGCGGGAGGTACGTCGCGTCGTCGCCCCCGGGTGAGCTGGCTCGCTACTTCGGGGCGGAGCTGCGTGCCGAGCAGCTGCTCGGCCCCGACTACAACGTCGCGCCGACCCGACAGGTCTTCACGGTGCTGCGCGACGGCGACGTCCGGGTGCTCGACACGAGCCGTTGGGGGCTCATCCCGTTCTGGGCCAAGGACGCCAAGATCGGCAATCGCATGATCAACGCGCGCTCGGAGACCGTGGCCGAGAAGAGCGCGTTCCGGTCGGCGTTCAAGAAGCAGCGGTGCATCATCCCCGCCGACGGCTTCTACGAGTGGACCAAGCCCGAAGGCAAGAAGCGCCAGCCGTGGTTCATCCATCGTCCTGACGGCGAGCCCTACGCCTTCGCCGGTCTGTGGGAGACGTGGAGAGGTGCCGATCGCGACGAGGAGCCGCTGCGGTCGTGCACGATCCTCACCGGCGCTGCGAACGAGCCCATGTCGAAGATCCACGATCGGATGCCGATCATGTTGGCGCCATCGGACTGGGAGACCTGGCTCGATCCCGCGGTCGACGACATGGCGACGCTGGGCAAGCTGCTCGTGCCGGCACCGCCGGAGCTGATCACGTTCCATCCGGTGAGCACCGAGGTGAACAACGCTCGCAGCCGCGGCGAGGAGCTGCCCGTCGAGGTCGACATCGACCCCGACGACGACGTGAGGCTCGACGTCGACGGCCCGGTCGACCGCGATGGGGCCGCCGCCTCGTGACGGTCACCCGAAACCTGCGCCGGCGGATCGACTACCGGGTCCTGCGGTGGCAGGCGCGCCTCGATGCCGCGTGGGCCGACCGGATGATCCCCTGGATCGGCACGATCGGCCTGTTCATCGTGCTGGGCGCCATGTCGTTGGCACGCGCGCGGAGCCTGGAGACCGGCGACGACATGGCCGTGTGGGTCCAGGGCGCCTGGCTGTTGACAACCGGCCGGGACCCCGACATCACCCTCACCGGCCAGAACCTCTTCGAGCCGCAGCTCGCCCTGGGGTTCTGGCCCCTCGCGCAGCTCACCCGATTCGTGGCGCCCATCCCGATGCTGGTGATCGCGCAGGCCCTCGCGCTCTCGCTGGGGCTGCCCGCGGTGTGGGCGACGTGCCGCCGCATCTGCCACCTGCGGGTCGGCGCGGCGGGTGCCGCGGTGGTCGCCTATGCAGCGTTCCCCGCGCTCCACGAGCTGAACCTCATCGACTTCCAGCCCGCGGCCCTGGCCATGCCGGCCCTCCTGTGGGGGGGCTACTACGCGGTGGTGCGCCGTTGGCGCTGGGCGATCCCCCTGTTCGTCGTGGCCCTGTCGATGCGATCGGACCTCGGGCTGACGCTCGCCGCCATGGGCGTGGCCCTGTGGTGGGCGGGGGGAGGTCGAGGGGGTCGCCGGCTCGCCCTGGCGGGCATCATGTGGACGGCGATCGCTCAGCTCGTCATCCAGCCCTGGATCGGCGACGGCACGTTCGTCCACGCCGAGGCGTTCGCCGACTACGGCGATTCGCCGCTCGGCGTCGTGTGGGGCATGGTGACCAGCCCGCTCGAGCTGCTGGCAGACCTGGCCGCGCGCGAGAACTTCGTGCTCCTGGTGGCGCTGCTCGCGCCCGTCGGGTTCATGCCGCTGCTCGCACCACGCCGGATCCTGCCGTTCGTGCCGGTGGTGTGCCTCTACTTCATCGCCGACGCCCCGTTGGCCGGTGATGCCGCGTTGCAGGTCCTGGTGCCCGCCATCGTCGGGATCTTCTTCTCGCTGCCGTTCGCGCTCGAACGACTCGGACGCCGCAACATCGAGCGGGTCACCGTCGACCACCGACTCCTCAGCGGCCTGGTCCTGTGCTCGCTGACGTTCTTCGTCTTGTTGAGCCCGTCCTCGCCCTACGAGCACCCGTGGGAGTGGGGCGGACGGGACGTGGTCGATCGAGCACGCCTCGATGCGATCGCCGAGGTTCGGCCCGACGAGCGGGCTCGGGTCAGCTCGACGATGATCGCGGAGCTGGCCGAGCGGACCTTCATCGACGGGATCGATCTCGACGGGCCGCTCGTGGGCGCCGCGCTGGGCGAGGACGTGGACGTGGTCGTGATCGGGCCCGAGGCCTGGGAGGGGCGGGTCTCGGACGGGCTGGTGTTCGACCTGGACGACGACGACTCGGATGTGATCGAGCCGCCCTGGATCCGCCAGCTCGAGGACGAGGGCTTCGAGCTCGTCAGCGATGCCGCTGGCGTCCTCGTCTACCGCCGGACGGAGTAGCGCGGCCCCTCAGTCGGCGACCTCGGCGACGCCCATGTCGCGGAGGGCAGACCGGATGCGCTCGGCGGCTGCCTCGATGTCGTCGCCACTGGCGCCGCTGTCGGCGTTGGAGAAGTCGAGGTCGTGCACGCCACGGATCGGCACGACGTGCAGGTGGGTGTGGGGCACTTCGAGGCCGGCCAGCATGAGGCCGACCTTCAGGGGCGAGAAGGCCGCCTGCACCGCCTTGCCGATGGTCTGGGACACCGTCATCAGGTGCGTCGCCAGGTCGGGGGCGAGGTCGATCCAGTGGTCGACCTCCTCGATCGGCACGACGAGGGTGTGCCCGGGCTGCAGCGGCGCGATCGACATGAACGCCACGGCACGCTCGTCGCGCCACACGAACCGGCCCGGTAGCTCGCCGGCGATGATGCGGGAGAAGATCGTGGTCATGGGCCGGATCGTAGAGTGGCCGGCGTGACCGAGCCCGTGCCGACCTCTCGTCCTGCCGCGCTCGAATCGGGGGCCGACCGGATCCTCACCGTCCCCAACGTGATCTCGGCGGTGCGGCTGTGCTGCGTGCCGGTGTTCCTCTGGCTGCTGTTCGCCCAGGAGGACCGCCTCGCGGCGGCGAGCCTGCTCGCCCTGCTGGGGGCCACCGACTGGGTCGACGGATGGATCGCCCGCCGTTACCACCAGGTCTCGACGGTCGGGAAGATCCTCGACCCGACGGCCGACCGCATCATGCTCATCACGGCGATCCTGGCGATCGCGATCGACGGCAGCGTGCCCTGGTGGTTCGCGGCGCTCGCGCTCGGCCGCGAGGTCGCGGTGGCGTGCGCGGCGCTGGTGCTGGGCGCGCTCGGCGCCCGGCGGATCGACGTGACCTGGTGGGGCAAGGCGGGCACCTTCTTGTCGATGACCAGCTTCCCGCTGTTCCTCGCCGGCCACGCGGACTGGCCCGCCGACGACCTGTGCCTGCTGCTCGCGTGGGCGGTGGGCATCCCCGGGTTGGTCATCTCCTGGTATGCAGCGGCCGCCTACCTTCCCGCGGCGGTTGAGGCGCTCCGCCAGGGTCGCGCGGCGCGTGAGCACCCGACGACGGACTGAGGTTCAACCTCCACTCGATGTTCAGGACCGGTCGACCTCGGGCGGACCTCCATGTAGCGTTCCGAGGATGAACGTGCCCGAGGACCTCCGCTACTCCTCCGACCACGAGTGGGCTCGCCTCGAGGATGGGAGGTTGAGGCTCGGCATCACCGACTACGCCCAGGACGCCCTCGGCGACGTCGTGTTCGTCGATGTACCCGAGCTCGGGCGCACCGTCGCCGCCGGTGAGTCCTTCAGCGAGGTCGAGTCCACCAAGTCGGTGTCGGACATCTTCGCCCCGGTCGCGGGCACGATCGTCGAGGTGAACGCCGACCTCGCCGATGCGCCGGAGCGGCTGAACGAGGACCCCTACGGCGACGGGTGGATCTGCGTCATCGAGCCGGCAGACGCCTCGTCGGTCGACGAACTGCTCGACGCCGCCGCCTACCGGGCACTCGTCGAGGACTGAGACGTGGACAACGTCGTCTGTGGGGCGTGCGGGCACCACAACCCGCTCGGATCGAACTTCTGCTCGTCGTGCGGCGTCGCCCTCGACGAGCGTGGCACCGACACGACCACGATGTCGTACCCGATCGAGGACCTGACGGGCGACGACGACGGCATCGACGCCACGGACCTGCCCCGCGGCACGGGGATCCTCCTCGTCCGCCGGGGTCCCAAGGCGGGGAGCAGGTACCTGCTCGACGAGCTCGTCACCACCGTGGGTCGCCACCCCGACAGCGAGATCTTCCTCGACGACGTCACCGTGTCGCGCCGCCACGC
>CAZBTQ010000255.1:2515-4121 GCA_964494405.1 uncultured Iamiaceae bacterium | reverse complement strand
CTGGCACGACGGTGCGACCGAACGGCCAGAGCGCGTAGCCGGCGAGCCTGAAGCTCGCGACGCCGAACGGGATCGTCACGATGAGCACGCAGGCGATGACCCCGGCGACGAAGTAGCCGACCGCCAGCCAGAACCCGGCGAGCACGAGCCAGATGAGGTTCCCGATGAGCCGCATCCGCCCGACCCTAGGTCTGGGCCGACTCGTCGTGGAGAGGCAGCGCGATCTCGTCGCTGAACTCGGCCAGGAGGGCGAACGCGTCCTCGCCGGCGGTGACCGAGGTACCGGCGCCGGACGCCTCGAACATCCTCAGAAGTAGATGATCTTCTCGGCCCGTTCGACGACGTCGTCGATCGGGTCGGTCCAGGCGCCGGTGGACATGTACTTCCAGCCACCGTCGGCGACGACGATGACGATCGTGCCGGTGTCGATCGAGGTGGCGACCTTGGCGGCGCCGGCCATGGCCGCGCCGGCCGAGATGCCCGCGAACACGCCGAGCTCGCCGAGCTTGCGAACCCACTCGATCGACTCGCGGGGTCGCACGATGCGCTTGCCGTCGAGCAGCTCGGGGCCGCCCCACTTGTCGTAGACCGGCGGGATGTAGCCCTCGTCGAGGTTGCGGAGGCCCTCGACCCGCTCCCCGATCGGCGGCTCCACCGCCATGATCTTGACCTCGGGGTTCTGCTCCTTCAGGTACGTGCCGACGCCCATCAGCGTGCCGCTCGTGCCGAGGCCGGCGACGAAGTGGGTGATGTCGGGTGCGTCGCGCCAGATCTCGGGGCCGGTGCCGTCGTAGTGCGCCTGGGGGTTCGCGTTGTTGGCGTACTGGTACAGGAACGCCCAGTCGGGGTGCTGGTCGGCCAGGCCCTGCGCGTGGCGGACGGCCCCGTTGGAGCCCTCGCCACCCGGGGTCGTGATGATGTCGGCCCCGTAGATCTCGAGGAGCTGGCGGCGCTCGATCGACACGTTCTCGGGCATCACGATCGTGATCGGATAGCCCTTCAGGCGAGCGATGGCCGCCAGCGCGATCCCGGTGTTGCCCGACGACGGCTCGATGATGCGCTGGCCGGGATGGAGCGTGCCATCGGACTCGGCCTGTTCGATCATCGCCTTGGCGATCCGGTCCTTCACCGACCCGAACGGGTTCTGGCCCTCGAGCTTGGCGAGCAGCCTGACGGCGGGGTTGGGCCCGAGCGCGGAGACGTCGACCATCGGCGTGTTGCCGATGAGCTCGAGCACCGATGCGTGCACGGCCATGTCCGCTGGCTCCTTCCACGCCGGGTCGACGAGATTGTTGACAGGATCGGTAGGGATTCTACAGATCGAGTGGAACGATCGTCTCCTCGGAGATGTTCCCGTCGACGATCCGGTAGCTGCGCGTGGCCGCCGCCTCGAAGCGCAGCGACACGATCAGGTAGTGCCAGCCGGGGTCCGGGGCCTGCGCCACATCGGTCGGCGACGGGTACGCGGTGGTGTGGGTGTGGCTGTGCATCACGCCGATGACCTCGAGCCCGTCGGCCTCGGCCTCCCGGTCAGCACGCAGGTGGTCGAGCGGGTCCACCGTGTACACCTTCGACGACTCCGCGACGTTGCGCGTCGGTACGAACC
>CAZBTQ010000255.1:0-2415 GCA_964494405.1 uncultured Iamiaceae bacterium | reverse complement strand
GCCTCGTTGGGCAGCCCGTCGAGGGCGTGGGCGACCATGGCGGTGAGGATCTCGGCGGGCACGCTGAGCATGGGCTCGGAGGCTAACGGCTGTTCGGTCTGGGGGAACCGAGGCGGCACTTGCGCCCGTCGTCGCTAGCCTCGGCCGCCGTGCCCAAGGCGTGGAAGAAGGACCAAGCCAAGCCGTCGACGGCCGACGCCATCAAGGTCGTCGCCTCCAACCGTCGCGCCCGCCGGGAGTACGACATCCTCGAGACCGTCGAAGCCGGCTTGGTGCTGCGAGGGTCCGAGGTGAAGTCGCTCCGCGACGCGAAGGTGCAGCTCGCCGAGGGCTTCGGTCGCATCGCCAACGGTGAGGCGTGGCTCCACCAGGTCCACATCTCGCCGTGGATCAGCACCGGTCTCCACGACCGCATCGACCCCGACCGCAACCGCAAGCTGCTGCTCAACAAGGTCGAGATCACCCGGCTCGGCTCGCGCATCGACCAGGAGCACCTCACCCTCGTGCCCCTGTCGATCTACTTCAAGGGCGGTCGCGCCAAGGTCGAGCTCGGGCTCGCCAAGGGCCGCAAGGACTGGGACAAGCGCCAGGCGATCGCCGAGCGCGATGCCGACCGCGAGGCCCGTCGGGCCATGGCCCGCGGGTCCTCCGGCAAGGACGAGTAGCGCTGTGGCGGGCGACGCGCTCGACCGGCCCGAGGTCGACGCGCTCTACGACCTCGACCCGTCGGAGTTCGTCGCGGCGCGCGATGCGCTGGCCAAGGAGGTGAAGGCGGCGGGCGACGCAGACGCTGCGCGTGAGGTGAAGGCGCTGAAGAAGCCGACGAAGGCGGCCTGGGCGATCAACCAGGTCGCCCGCGCGCACGCCGACGATGTCGCTGCGCTGCGCGACGCGGGCGCTGCCGTCCGTGCCAGCCAGGCCGACGCGCTGTCTGGTGGCGACGCCGGCGCGCTGCGAGCAGCAGCCGCCGACCGCCGTGACGCCGTGCGCGCCCTGGTCGCGCTCGTCGTCGACCTGGCCGGCGACGCTGTTCGGGACGATGCGACGGGGACGTTCGAAGCCGCGAGCGTCGACGACGTCATCGGCGAGATCGTCGCGGCCGGACGCCTCGCAACGGTGGTCGCGCGCCCATCGGACATGGGCTTCGGTGGCATGCCGGACCCGCCGGCACGCACCGCCCCACGCGCGACGTCCAAGGCCGGCCGCACGGCTCGGGGTTCGAAGGCCGGCGACGAGCCCGAGGCGCCCATCCGCATCGATCGGAAGCGGGTCCAGAAGCTCGAGCGCCAGGTCGACGCGGCCCAGCGCGAAGCAGACAGTGCCGACGACGCGATGGCTGACGCCGAGCGGCGTCTGGCTCGTGCCGAGGACGCCGTGGCCGCGGCTGAGGCGAAGCGTGCCGACGCGGCTACCGCCCTCGACGCGGCGCGCGCACGCCGGGAGGATGCAGCTCGATCACTCGCCGACGCCCGCGCCGACCTCGATCGTCTCTCCGACGGAGGTTGACGTCAGACGGCTCGGGCCCACGCCTCGGCGACGAGGCGCTCGAGGACCGCTCGGTCCACGTCGGCGAGCCGCGTGATGTAGAGGCAACCCTTGCCGGTGGTGTGGGGCCCGAGATCGTCGAGGAGCGGCTCCGGGGGCCCGTAGCCGTCGTGGACCCCGTAGATGGTGAGCGCCTTCTTGCGGGGCGAGAAGCCCACCACGAACCAGTCGTTCGTGCCGGTGGTGTTCGTGTACTCGTGGGTCCCGAAGCCGACCATCGACGGGCCCCACATCGTGGCGGGTGCGCCGGTGACCCGTTCCATGATCGACCGCAGCTCGTGGCCATCGGCCCGACGAACCTCATCGGGCACCGAGTCGAGGAAGGCCGTGACGTCCTCGCCGGTCGGTCGAGTCGTGATCTTCCCCACCGCGACAGCCTATGACCGATGGCGCCGATAGGGTGGGTGCCCGCCGGTTCGCCGGCTGCTACTTGACACCCGCTCCGTCCGGCTCCGGTCGACACGGCTGCGGGCCCGATACGGGGCTGATCGGTTTCGACGTGAAGCTCGGGAGTCGGACGTGCGACCGGAGTTGCTCAGACTCCTAAAACGGGGCACCACAACAGAGGCCGACAATGACGACCTCGCTCTCGCCGCCTGATCTGATCAGGTAGTCGAGGCACATCGCGACCGGAGACGGCACGCGGGGCCAGTCCACTGCAGCCTGTCAACAGAAGCAGTGGAGGACGGCAGGGAGAGACCGCTGACGGCGTGAAAGACCGCTGACACCGGAGAAAGATCCGGCGGCGTGGGTCCTCGTGGCCCACCTGACCCGGCAGGGTGGCAGCCGTCGAGCCACATCTCGGGAATGGTCGTAGCGGGTTCGGTGACCACTTGACGGACGAGGGTTCAATTCCCTCCAGCTCCACCG
>CAZBTQ010000254.1:0-4135 GCA_964494405.1 uncultured Iamiaceae bacterium | reverse complement strand
CGCTCCATGCCCAACGCGGCCATCGCGAGCGCCGCGGTCTCGTCGGCGAGCGCCTCGTTCAGCCAGCGCGCCTCGAACGTGGACGAGTCGAACCACGAGTGGGCCAGCTCGTGCATGGTGACGTGCGGGTCGAGGCGGTCGCCGACCTCGATGACAGCGTTAGCGCCGGTGGGCTGGTACCAGCCGGCGAAGCCGTACACGTAGGGCGCGACGGTCTCGACGATGTCGACGTGGCGCGTCCCGTCCCACCCGTAGCCGATGACGCCTTCCAACGCGGGCAGGCCTCGGACGGCGAGGTCCTCTGTGAGCGCCATCCACTCGTCGTCGCCTGGCCAGCCCTGGAGCCTGATCGTGTGGTTGCCGTAGGTGACGTCGCGCTGCACCAGCGCCTCGTCGTTGCGGACGAGCACGGTCGAGAACCAGGCGGCCGGGTCCGCGACGTCGATGGCGGACAGCACGACGATCCCGTCCTCCTCGCGACGGTCGAGGGGATCGCCGACGACCTCGATCTCCTCGCCGCTCGGGATGCGCACCTCGACGTCGGCCAGGCCAGGGTCGCCCGACAGCACCAGCGGGAACGTGGCGAGCGCGGCGTTGATCTGCGCGAGGCCCCCGCTGCGGGGTGGCTGGGTGCGGAGCTCGTAGGTGAGCACGATCGACGCCGTCTCGCCGTAGTAGATGTTGGGCTGGAGGTCGATGGTGGCGAACGAGACGACGCCGTCCGGCTCCTGGTCGATCGACACCGGCAGGCGGCGGCCGTCGGAGCGGGTGGCCGCCATCGCGGAGGCGCCGCGGTACACCGGCACCGTGAACGCCTGGAAGTAGTACTGCTCGACGAACCCGCCCACCGTGCGGTTCGGCGTCTCGTTGCGCAGGTCGATCTCGTGGCGGACCCGCAGCGTCGTCGTGGTGAGGTCGACCTCGACGAACTGGCGCGAGTCGACGCGCAGGCCCTCCGTGAAGTCCTCCTGCGCCGACGCGCTGGGGACCACCAGGGTCGTGAGGGCGAGCACCACCACGACCGCGCAGGAGGTGGCGGCACGGAACATGACCGGCAGTATGGACAGATGAGCGAACCCGTCGTCCAGATCATCGTCGGCAGCACCCGTCCCGGTCGGGTGGGGAGCGCGGTCGGCGAGTGGCTCGCCGATGCGGCGCGAGCCCACGGTGGGATGCAGGTCGAGCTCGTCGAGCTGGCCGACGTCGACCTGCCGCTGTTCGACGAGCCGCAGCACCCGCGGTTCGGCCAGTACGAGCACGAGCACACGCGCCGCTGGAGCGCGATCGTCGACCGGGCCGACGCGTTCGTCTTCGCGATTCCCGAGTACAACCACGGCCTCAACGCCGCGACGAAGAACGCGATCGACTACCTGAACCGCGAGTGGCGCTACAAGCCGGCCGCCATCTGCTCCTACGGCGGTGTCGCGGCTGGGTCTCGTGCCGCCGAGCAGCTCATCCCGATCCTCACCGTGTTGAAGGTGGTCCCGCTGGCCGAGTCGCTGCCGGTGCCGTTCGTGCACCAGTTCGTCGACGACGAGGGGCGCATCGACCCGAACGAGGTGATGGAGAAGTCCGCGGCCGCCGTGTACACCGAGCTGTTGCGGTACGTGGAGGCGATGGCCGTGCTGCGCGACACGGCACACTGATCGGGTGCGCTGGCTGCGAACCTCCACGGTCGACCACGTCCCGCGCGACCCCGTGGCCGATGCGATGGCCGACGCGCTGAGCGACGTGCTGTCGGCCGGCATCGTCGAGCTCGCCTACAGCCCGGCGGGCGCGTCGACCCCGGTCGCGATCGACCAGGCCACCGCCGCTGCCCGCGGCCCCGGGCCCGACGGGTGGGACCTGACGGTCACGGTCCGGCTCGACCCGAAGATGCGCTTCCTCCAGAGGGGCAACGAGCCGCTCTCGGAGGTCGTGGGTGTGCTGCCCGACGTCGGCCTCGCTGCCGCCGCCATCTTCCGTCCGCTTCGTGCGACGGGCGATCCGTCGCCACTCACCGCGCCCCTGCGTCGAGCCATGCGCGACTCGATCGCCGCGGGGATCCTCACCCGGTACCTCGAAGCGCGCATCGACGAGGCGCCGGCGCCCGGACTGGTGTCGGAGACGATCGAGTTCCTCGTCGAGCTCAGCAGCACGCGCGTCGAGTCCCACGACCTCACCCACGGCATCCTCATCACCGACGCGCTCACCGACCGGCCTCGGCTGTCGTTCTCGTACCCAGCCCAGATCAAGGCGGCCAAGCGCGCCCCGCTGCTGTTCGACGGCCAGCGGTCGGTCCTCGTCGTCGACGAGAAGGGCAGGGCCCGCACCGAGCTCCAACGTCACCGGTTCGACCGACTCAACCCGGGCGGCGGTCCGGCCGTCGCGCGCGGTCCGGTCGAGATGGTCGAGAGCGGTTCGCTCGTGCAGTCCGCGACCGAGATGCTCGGCGGGCTCGGCCTCTACCTGCGAACCGACCGCAGCATCTGGACCTTCGTCGACGGCCAGCCGCTGCTGGTGCGGCGTGGCGAGCGGTGGCGGGCGTTCCCGTTCGAGCTGGCGGCGTCGCTCGGCCGGATGATCGGCGACAGCCCGGCCGCGGCGCTGGTGACCAGGGCCGCGTTCTTGATCTCGGCGCAGCCGCTCGGGGCGATCCTCGCCATCGTCGAGGACGCCGACGCGCTCGACGGCATCGTGCCCACCAAGGACCGCTACGACCTGCGCGATGACATCGACCCGTTGGCGATGCGCACCGAGACCCGCCTCCACCATCTGATCGACACCGAGAACCTCGACGAGCGCACGATCTCGCGGTTGGCGGGGCTCGACGGCGCGACGATCCTCGACCGCGACGGGCGGCTGCTCGCCTACGGCGCCATCGTGTCGAGCTCGGAGAGCCAGTACGAGGGTGCGCGCACCGCGGCGGCCCGCACCTTGTCGGAGGCGGCGCTGGTGGTGCTCAAGGTGTCGGTCGACGGCGACATCACCGTGTTCCGGGGCGGTACCGCCGTGGCCACCCTCCTCGGGGGCACGAGCAGCTGAGGGTTCGGGGGTTGTGACCGCTCCGTAGGCTGGGTGCCATGAGTGATCCGGTCATCTCCACGGTCCCCCTCGGCAGCCAGTGGCCCACGCTCGACCCGTTCCTGTTCTGCGCTCACCACGACGACGAGTACCCGGCCGGCGACGGCGCGCTCGCGCCGGCGGTGCCGGTCGAGGACCGCGAGCTGGGCATGGACTTCTCCGGCGCCGACGGTTGGAGCATGTACCACGGCCGAACCGTGCCCGGCTTCCCCAACCATCCGCACCGCGGGTTCGAGACGGTCACGTTCGTCCGCACCGGCCTCATCGACCACTCCGACTCGCTCGGCGCCGCCGCCCGGTTCGGCCGGGGCGACGTGCAGTGGCTCACCGCCGGCGCCGGGGTGGTCCACGCCGAGATGTTCCCCCTCGTGCACGCCGACCAGCCCAACCCGCTGGAGCTGTTCCAGATCTGGCTGAACCTCCCTGCCGACGACAAGCTCGTCGATCCCTACTTCACGATGTTCTGGAGCGACGACATCCCCCGCCAGGTCGTCACCGACGACGAGGGTCGCATCGCCGAGGTCACCGTCATCGCCGGGACGTTCGACGGCGTCGAGGCGCCTGCCCCGCCGCCGAGCTCGTGGGCGTCTCGCGCCGAGGCCGACGTCGCCATCTGGCACCTGCGCCTCGACCCTGGCGCGAGCGTCACGCTCCCGCCGGCGCTCGGCGACGGCTCGCAGCGCGTGCTGTACGTGTTCGAGGCCGACACGGCCACCGTCGGCGGCACCTCGGTGGGCACCGACACCGGTGTTCAGCTCGTGGCCGACCAGTCGGTCGAGGTCGTTGCCGGCGACCGCGAGGTCGAGGCGCTGCTGCTCCAGGGCCGCCCGATCGGCGAGCCCGTCGCCCGGTACGGGCCGTTCGTGATGAACACCGAGCAGGAGATCGAGCAGGCGTTCGACGACTACCGGGCCACGCAGTTCGGCGGCTGGCCCTGGGACGACGAGGCCCCGACCCACGGCCTCGACCGTGGACGATTCGCCCGCCACGTCGACGGCCGCGTCGAGGAACCCGCCGGAGGCTGACGGTCGGGCGAGCGTCGGTCGAGCGCCCGCGGCGCGCCCGGCCGGGA
>CAZBTQ010000253.1:0-4143 GCA_964494405.1 uncultured Iamiaceae bacterium | reverse complement strand
GCCCCTTCGGTGGGTTCCGCGAGAGCGGCTTCGGCCGTGAAGGCGGACGCCACGGCCTCGAGCCCTATGTCGAGCTCGAGGACCTCGTCGCGACGTGACGCGGGACGATCCCGTGGAATGGGACGTCCACCGGTTCGGCACGGCGCCGTCTGTCGTGCTGCACGTGCCCCACGCGGGCCTGGCGATCCCGCCCGACGTTCGTGCCGGCGTCGTCCTGGACGACGACGCACTGGCCGCGGAGCTGGCGGCCATGACCGACCGCCACACCGACGTGCTGGCGCTGCGTGCCGCCGAGGCCGCGCACGCGGCGGGCGTCGACTCGATCGTGGTGGTCAACCGGCTGTCGCGCCTGGTCGTCGACCCGGAGCGCCTGCCCGATGACGAGGAGCCGATGGCGGCCATCGGCATGGGTGCGGTGTACCTGGCGACCGCCGACCTCGGCGTGTTGCGACAGCCCGACCCCGACCGCGACGCAGACATGCGGGTCCGGTTCTTCGACCCCTACGCCGCAGCGGTGGCCGAGATCGTCGACGAGGTCCTGGCTGCTCGGGGCGACGTCACCGTCATCGACGTGCACTCGTACCCGCGTGAGCCGCTGCGCTACGAGGCCGATCCACATGCGGCCCGTCCGGGCGTGTGCCTCGGCACCGACTCTGTGCACACGCCGGACACGCTCGTCGACGCCGCCCGCGACGCGTTCGAGGGCGTCACCGGTGGGGTCGAGCTCGACACGCCGTTCGCCGGCACCTACGTGCCGCTGGCCCACTTCGGGGTCACACCGACGGTGCAGTCGCTGATGGTCGAGATCCGTCGAGACACCTACATGGACGAGGCAACGCTCGGCCTCCACGACGGCGCCGACGACATCGTGGCTCGGTTCAGCGCACTGCTTGGCGGCTGAACTGCCGGGCGGAGGTCGGGGGATGCTGGGATCATCCTCGCGATGAGCGACGGCGTGGATGAGGTCGAGGTCGTCGTTGCGCACACCGAGCGCGCGACCCTGCGCGTCGGCGAACTGTTCTTGAAGGTCGACCCTGATCAGGCCCGCATCGACCGCGAGGTCGAGGCGATGGCGCTGGCACCGGTGCCGACCCCCGAGATCCTGTGGCGGAAGCCGCCGGTGCTCGCGCTCGCTGCGCTCCCGGGGTCAGCGCTGGGCCACCTCGGCGAACCGTCGACCTCGTCGTCGGCCGCGTGGGCCGCGGCGGGTGCCGCCGTCCGGGCGCTGCACGACGCGCCGTTTCCACCGTGGCCCGGTCGGCGCGTCGATGCGCTCGCATCGCACCTCGCCGGCGAGTGCGAGTGGCTGATCGCGAACGACGTCCTTCCCATCGAGGTGGTCACACGGAACCGGGTCCTCGCCGAGACCGCGCTCCGGTCGTGGACGCCGGTGTTCACCCACGGCGACCTGCAGGTCGACCACGTCTTCGTCGCCGGTGACGAGGTCACCGGCATCATCGACTGGTCCGAGGCCGCCCCGGGTGACGCGCACTTCGACCTCGCCACCCTCACCCTCGGACACCCCGAGCACCTCGACGACATCGCCGCTGGCTACGGCACCGACCTCGACCGCGACCTCATCCGGGCGTGGTGGTCCTTGCGCTGCCTGTCCAACGTCCGCTGGTTGGTCGAGCACGGCTACGGCTCGCCCGACGAGATGCCGGAGGTCGCCGTGCTGCGATCCCAGTCGGGATCCTGACGAGCAGGATCGCGCAAGTGCCTCTCAGACGTCGCGCCAGTAGATGACCGCGGGCTCGTCGCCGACGCCGCGGGGCACGCGCCCGATCTCGCGCCAGCCCAGCTCCTCGTAGAGGGCGCGGGCCGGGTTCGACTCGAACACCAGGTTGAACTGGATCGCGTCGAAGCCAGCGGCCGGCGCCCGCACGATCGAGTCCTCGACCAGAGCCCGGCCCACGCCTCGACCCCGAGCGTCCTCGGCGACGACGTATCCGGCGTTGGCCACGTGGGCGGCCTTCCCCGGGAAGTTCGGCTTCAGGTAGTAGGCGCCGACGACGCGGCCGTCGTCTACCGCCACGACCACCACCGGCGGGTCGACCCAGCTCGCGGCGAACCTCACCGCGTCGAGCGGTGGCGCATCGGGGAAGCCCTGGCCGGTGGCCACGACGTGCTCGAAGATCGTCCACAGCGCGTCGCGGTCGCCGGGCACCGCGTCTCGGAGGGTGAGGCTCACACGACCAGCATCGCGGCCTCAGCAGTAGCCTCGCCGCGGTGAGCGACCGCGTGGACGTGCGCAAGACCTACAAGCTGTTCATCGGTGGGGCGTTCCCCCGCTCGGAGTCGGGCCGCACCTACGACGCGCTCGCTGCCGACGGCTCGGTCCTCGCCCACGCCCCGCTCGCGTCGCGCAAGGACGTGCGCGACGCGGTCGCCGCTGCTCGTGGCGCACAGGAGAAGTGGGCGGGCCGAACGGCCTACAACCGTTCGCAGATCCTCTACCGGGTCGCCGAGGTGCTCGAAGGCAGGCGTGGCCAGTTCGTCGACGAGCTCGCGGCTGCCGGCGCAGGCGATCCGGAGGCCGAGGTCGCCACGTCGGTCGACCGGTGGGTCTGGTACGCCGGTTGGGCCGACAAGATCGCGCAGGTCGCCGGTGGCGCGAACCCTGTCGCCGGCCCGTACTTCAACCTGTCGGTGCCCGAGCCCTCGGGCGTGGTGACGGTGGTGGCGCCCGACCAGCCGGCGCTGTTGGGGCTGGTGTCGCGCGTCGCCCCGGCGATCGTGTCAGGCAACACGGCCGTGGTCCTGGCCAGCGAGGCGGCGCCCCTGGCGGCGCTGTCGTTCGCCGAGGTGCTGGCCACCAGCGACGTCCCGGCCGGCGTGGTCAACATCGTGACCGGACATCGGGCCGAGCTGGTGCCGTGGCTGGCCGGCCACCGCGACGTCGACGTGGTCGACCTGGTCGGGGTGTCCGACGGCGAGCAGCGGGCCGACGCCCGCCGCCTCGCGGCCGACGCGGTCACCCGGGTGGTGGGACCGCGGTCTGGCGACGACGACTGGATGTCGGACCGATCCCAGAGCCCCGACCTGGTCCTCGCGTCGTGTGAGATCAAGACCGTCTGGCACCCGAAGGGCCGGTAGCGAGCCCACCCGTTCTTCGTCCAGGTCCTCAGCCTCGCTTGGTCGCTGCCGACAGGGGGCCTACCATCTGTGCGGGCGGAGTCCGCTAGGAGGTTCAGCGTGGCCCCGGTGCACGCGCGACAACTCGCTCCCGCCCCATGCCCCAGGTCGGCTTCTGGCCGCCGGTGGCTCGGCGCGCTCGGAGCCATCGTCCTCGTCGCGTCGATGCTCGCGATGTCGAGCACCCCCGCGGGCGCGTCCGTCGAGGACGAGCTCGCCGCCGCGCAGAGCCAGGCCGATCTGCTCGCCGTCGAGCTCAACACCCTCCAGATCGAGCTGGAGAGGATGGCCGATGACATCGTCGCCCTCGAAGCCGAACAGGATCGGGTGCGTGACGAGATGGCGCTCCTCGAAGACGAGGTGCGCGAGATCGCGGTGAACCGCTACGTGTCGGCCGGGAACCCGCCGAGCATCTGGACGAGCGATCCGCTCGAGACCGCCCGGCGCGACACCCTGATGGGCGCGGTGCAAGCCCGTGCCAACGAGTCGATCGAGGCGTTCCGCAAGGCCGGGGAGCGGCTCGCGGCGTCGGGCGAGGCGTTGGCCGAACGCCAGGACGACCAGCGCGCGACTCAGGACGAGCTGAACCAGCGGCTCGAGGACATGCAGGAAGAGCTCGCCCGGCTGGCCGAGCTGCAGCGCCAGGCCGAGCTCGAGCGGGCGCGGCGCGCGGCCGAACGCCGTCAGGAGGAAGCGCGGCGCGCAGCCGAGGTCGCCGCTGCGGCCACGACCACCACGACTCGACCGGTTCAATCGGCCGCTCCGGCAGCCCCATCACAGCCCCAACAGCCAGCGACCCCCGCGCCGGCACCGCCCACGCCTCCGACGACGTCGCCGCCGCCCACCACGCCGCCGCCCACCACGCCGCCGCCGACGACACCGCCCAACCCACCCGCGACCGGCGGCATCCTGTGCCCGGTGGCGGCGCCGACGTCGTTCGCCGACTGGTGGAACGTGCCCCGCTCGGGCGGCCGCGAGCACAAGGGCCTCGACATGTTCGCCGCACTC
>CAZBTQ010000252.1:0-4150 GCA_964494405.1 uncultured Iamiaceae bacterium | reverse complement strand
GACGTGTGGATCGACGGGCGCTACGTCGGCGACACCGAGGGCTACTTCTTCCCGCACTCGTTCGACGTCACCGACCTGCTCCACGACGAAACCGCCCACGTGCTGGCCGTCGAGGTCGCGTGCTCGCCGCAGTCCGACCCCACCGCCAAGCGCAACCTCACCGGGTCGCTCCAGCACTCCACCTGGCTCGAGCCCGACTGGAACCCCGGTGGGTTGTGGCGCGGCGTCCGCCTGGAGGAGTCCGGCCCGCTGCGGATCCGCCACCTGCGGGTGCGGTGCACCGACGCGACGCCCGAGCGTGCCGTCCTCGCATGCCGCGCGGTCATCGATGCCAGAGAACCGGGTCCGGCGCACCTGCTCACCCAGGTGGTCGGCGCCGACGGCGGCGAGGCCGTGGCCGAGCACGCCCAGGTGCCCACGCTCGCCGCGGGTGAGAACCGCGTCGAGTGGACCGTCGAGATCCGCGACCCCGCGCTGTGGTGGCCCCACACCCTCGGCGACCAGCCGCTGCACGACGTCACGATCGCCGTGCACACCGACGAGTCGGGCGGTCCCGGTGCGTTGAGCCACCAGCGACAGGTGCGCACCGGCCTTCGCCGCGTCGAGATGCGCCGCTGGGTGCTCCACGTCAACGGCGAGCGGCTGTTCCTCAAGGGCACCAACCTCGGACCCACCAACCAGGACCTCGCCGGCGCGTCGGGCGAGGCCGTGGCCGCCGACGTCCGCGCCGCGCGCGACGTGGGCCTCGACATGGTCCGGGTCCACACCCACATCGCGCGGCCAGAGCTCTACGACGCCGCCGACGAGCTCGGGATGATCGTGTGGCAGGACCTTCCCCTCCAGTGGGGCTACGCACGCAGCGTCCGCAAGCAGGCCATCCGACAAGCGCGCGAGGCCGTCGACCTGCTGGGGCACCACCCGTCGGTGGCGGTGTGGTGCGGCCACAACGAGCCGCTCACCATCGGCGCCGGCCACCACGACGGCACCGCCGGCGACCGACCGACCGGCGGCAGCGAGCTGCGACGGATGGTGCTCGGGCAGGTGCTGCCGTCGTGGAACCGCAGCATCCTCGACCGCTCGATCCGCCGCACGCTGCGGGCGGTCGACGGCACCCGGCCGGTCATCGCCCACTCCGGCGTGCTGCCGCACCTGCCCCAGCTCGACGGCACCGACTCCCACCTGTGGTTCGGGTGGGAGTACGGCGAGATCGACGACCTCGCCGCCACCGCGGCGCAGTGGCCCCGGCTGGTGCGGTTCGTCAGCGAGCTCGGCGCCCAGGCCGTCCCCACCACGGCTGACTTCTGCGAGCCGCACCGCTGGCCCGACCTCGACTGGGAGCGGCTCGAGTCGGTGCACGGCCTGCGGCGCGACCTCCTGGACCTCATCGCCGAACCCGGCGAGATGGACACCTTCGCCGAGTGGCGTGACGCGACCCAGCGCTACCAGGCCGAGCTGATCCGACGACAGGTGGAAGCGCTACGTCGGCTCAAGTACCGACCAACTGGTGGGTTTGCGCAGTTCCTGTTCGCCGACGCGCATCCGTCGATCAGCGCCTCGGTGCTCGACCACCGACGCCGACGCAAGCAGGGGCTCGATGCCCTCGCCGCGGCATGCCGCCAGGTGATCGTCGTCGCCGACCCGCTCCCGGCGAGGGGCCGCCTGCTCCCCCGCGAGCTGCAGGTGCACGTCGTCAGCGACCGTCGACTCGCCCTGCCCTCGATCGTCGCGACCGCGACGCTCACCGTCGGCGACACCACCGTCGAGCACCGGTGGGGCGGCGACATCCCCGCCGACGACTGCGTGCGGATCGGCGCGGTGCCCGTGCCGCGCGGCGCGAGGTCGTCCGACGACGTGCAGCTCGCGCTGGTGCTCCACGACGCCGACGGCGAGCTCATCGCGTCGAACGACTACCGCCGCTAGCAGATTTCGCCTCGCATCGGGCGCCGGGGGTAGGTTTCGACCAGCCCACGTGCGCAGGCGGCCCGCTGCTGCCGGCGCGCCGATCCACACCTTGCCCGGAGGCACGACCACCGATGCCGCAAGCAGCCGAACGGACTTCAGGGCCACGGCCCGTCAACCCGAGGCCCTCTCGCCGACTCCCGTTCCCGCTCAGCCTCTACCAGACGGCCGTCGGCAAGAAGTGGGTCATGGCGCTCACCGGCATCGCGCTGCTCGGCTACGTGCTCGCCCACATGATCGGCAACCTGAAGCTGTACTTCGGCCCAGAGGACATGAACGCCTACGCCGAGTGGCTCCGCCACCTGCTGTACCCGGCGATGCCCGAGGGCGTCACCCTCTGGCTCATGCGCTTCGGCCTCATCGCGGCGTTCGCGCTGCACATCCACTCGGCCTACTCGCTCACGATGATGAACCAGCGGGCCCGCCCGACGAAGTACCAGAGCGAGCGCGACTACATCGCCGCCGACTTCGCCGGCCGCACCATGCGGTGGTCGGGGATCATCGTCGGGCTCTTCGTCATCTGGCACCTGCTGGACCTGACGTTCGGCACCCCCGGGGTGAACCCGGACTTCATCGCCCACGACCCGTACCACAACGTGGTCGAGAGCCTCAGCCGGCCGCTGGTCGCGCTGTTCTACGTGCTCGCCAACCTCGCCCTCGGGCTCCACATCTTCCACGGGGCGTGGAGCCTGTTCCAGAGCCTCGGCGCCAACAGCCCGGCGCTCAACCGGATCCGCCGGCCCTTCGCCACCGGGTTCGCCGCGATCATCGTCATCGGCAACGTGTCGTTCCCGCTCGCCGTCCAGTTCGGCCTGATCAGCGAGGACGAGCGCACGACGCCGTACGCCGATGAGGAGCACGAGGACGAGGCCACCGGCCCACTGCCCGCACCCATCGACCTCGTCGTCACCATCCCGGAGGTCGCACGATGACCATCACCACGTCGCCGACCACGGCCAGCCCCCGCCTGGACTCGAAGATCCCGGCGGGCGACATGGCCGAGAAGTGGACCAACCACAAGTTCGACACGAAGCTGGTGAACCCGGCCAACAAGCGCAAGTACGACATCATCGTCGTCGGCACCGGGCTCGCCGGCGCCTCGGCCGCGGCCACGCTCGGCGAGCTCGGCTACAACGTGCACGCCTTCACGTTCCACGAGTCGCCCCGCCGGGCCCACTCGATCGCCGCACAGGGCGGCATCAACTCGGCGAAGAACTACCAGAACGACGGCGACTCGGTGCACCGACTCTTCTACGACACGGTCAAGGGCGGCGACTACCGCTCCCGCGAGGCCAACGTGCACCGCCTCGCCGAGGTGAGCGTCAACATCATCGACCAGTGCGTCGCCCAGGGCGTCCCGTTCGCCCGGGACTACGGCGGCCTGCTCGACAACCGCTCCTTCGGCGGCGCCCAGGTGTCGCGCACCTTCTACGCCAGGGGCCAGACCGGCCAGCAGCTCCTGCTCGGCGCGTACTCGGCGCTGATGCGACAGGTCGCGGCGGGCACCGTCACGCTCCACACCCGCAAGGAGATGCTCGAGGTCGTCGTCAAGGACGGCGTGGCGGCGGGCATCGTCGTGCGCGACCTGTCCACCGGCGAGATCACCTCGCACTCCGCCCACGCGGTGCTGCTCGCCACCGGCGGATACTCCAACGCCTACTACCTGTCGACCAACGCGATGCAGTGCAACGTCACCGCGGCATGGCGGGCCCACCGCAAGGGGGCGTTCTTCGCGAACGCCTGCTACACCCAGATCCACCCGACGTGCATCCCCGCCAACGACGAGTTCCAGTCGAAGCTCACCCTCATGTCCGAGTCGCTCCGCAACGACGGCCGCATCTGGGTGCCGACGAACCCCGACGAGACCCGGCCGGCCGACCAGATCCCCGACTCCGAGCGCGACTACTACCTCGAGCGCAAGTACCCGGCGTTCGGCAACCTGGTCCCCCGCGACGTCGCGTCGCGCAACGCCAAGACGGTGGTCGACCAGGGCCGGGGCGTCGGGCCCCTGAAGAACGGCGTGTACCTCGACTTCTCCGAGGCCATCGGCCGGCTGGGCGAGAACGCGATCCGTGAGCGCTACGGGAACCTGTTCGACATGTACGAGCGCATCACCGACGAGAACCCCTACACGACCCCGATGCGCATCTACCCCGCCACCCACTACACGATGGGCGGGCTGTGGGTCGAC
>CAZBTQ010000251.1:0-4184 GCA_964494405.1 uncultured Iamiaceae bacterium | reverse complement strand
GCGTAGGATGACCTATGGCTTCTGAGTCGGTCCAACGCATGTCGTTCGACGAGAAGTTCGGTCGTGAGGGTCTCACCTACGACGACGTGCTCCTCGTCCCTGCCGCATCCGAAGTGATGCCCGCGGAGGCCTCGACCTCCACGGCTCTCACCCGGAACGTCTCCATGTCCATCCCGCTCGTCTCGGCGGCCATGGACACCGTCACCGAGGCCCGCCTCGCCATCGCCATGGCGCGACACGGCGGGCTCGGCATCATCCACCGCAACCTGTCGATCGAGGACCAGGCGGCCGAGGTCGACCGGGTCAAGCGCAGCGAAGCGGGGATGATCGTCGACCCCGTCACGGTCCCGCCGACGGCCACCATCGACGAAGCCATGTCGGTGATGGAGCACTTCCACATCTCGGGCGTGCCGGTCACCGACCCCGACACCGGCAAGCTCCTCGGCATCATCACCAACCGCGACCTGCGCTTCACCGAGCGGTCCGACGAGCCGGTCACCACGGCGATGACCTCCGAGGGCCTCGTCACCGCTCCTCAGGCCATCACCCTCGACGAGGCCAAGGTCATCCTCGGTCGCCACCGGGTCGAGAAGCTGCCGATCGTCGACGCGAACGGCGTGCTCACCGGGCTGATCACGGTGAAGGACATCCAGAAGAAGATCGCCTATCCCGATGCCACCAAGGACGACCGGGGTCGCCTCCGGGTCGGTGCCGCGGTGGGCACCGGTGCCGATGTGCTCGACCGTGCCGGAGCGCTGGTCGACCGCGGCGTCGACGTCCTCGTGGTCGACACCTCCCACGGACACGCCGCCTCGGTCCTCGAAGCCGTGTCCAAGGTGAAGGCCAACTTCGATGTCGACGTGGTCGCCGGCAACGTCGCCACCGGCGACGGCACCAAGGCACTGATCGACGCTGGCGCCGACGCCGTGAAGGTCGGCATCGGACCGGGCTGCTTCGCCGCCGGCACGCGGGTGCTCATGGCCAACGGCACCTACCGCAACATCGAGGACATCGCTGCCGGCGACCGGGTGATCAACATGTACGGCGAGCCGGTCACGGTCCTCAAGGCCTGGTGCACCGGTGTCCGCGAGGTCATGGCGCTCCGTCACACGGCATCGGCCCGCGAGACCCTGGTCACGCCCGATCACCGCTTCTACGTCGGCGACTTGTCGACGACGGCTGTCTCGACGGTCGCCTCGAAGGGCTACGTCGCGACCCTCGAGCGAGCCACGCGGACCGGCGGCAACAAGGTGGGTTGGCAGGAGATCGGCCAGGCCGACCGGGCCGTGCTGCTGTCGCCTCGGCGTGTGTACCTCGAACTTCCTGACCACCTCCAGATCGACCTCCGAGACTTCGCCGTCCGCGCCGACCGCCAGCTCGACCGGTACCACGTCGACATCGAGGACTCCTACGAGCTCGGCTACCTGTTCGGCACCTTCCTCGGCGATGGTCACGCGTTCATCAACCGCTCGCGCAACTCCGAGATCGGGCGGGTGTCGTGGTACTTCGGCGAACACGAGCACGCCGTCATGGAGAAGCTGCTCGACTGCGTCGAGCAGGTGGTGGGGGTCCGACCCACCATCGGCGAGACAAAGGACGGAGCCACCCACATCCACCTGTACTCGTTGCAGTGGGCTCGTCTCTTGGCGCAGTTCGGCAAGCGATCCGACAAGCACCTGCCCCCGGAGTACCTCTGCGCCAGCCCCCTCTACCTCAACGGCTTGTTCGACGGCCTGGTCGACAGCGATGGCTACATCGCCGCCGACGGCAGGGTCTGCTTCCGCAACACCTCGACGGAGCTGGCCGAGCTCTACGGGCTGCTCTGCCTCCTCATCGAGGGCAGCTTCCCGAACACCGCCACCGAGGCCGGTACGGCCGGTGGACTCGTCGGAGTCGACGCGGCCGACTGCCTCGACAGCGTGGTCTCGCGGCTGAACGTCTCGCACCAGAAGCGCCACCTTGACGAGTACCAGGTGGTCAAGAAGCTCGATGCGCGACGCGTCGGGCTGTCGGTGCCGGTCTACGACATCGAGGTCGACTGCCCGACCCACAGCTTCATCGCCGACAACGTGGTGGTGCACAACTCGATCTGCACCACGCGGGTGGTCGCCGGGATCGGCGTGCCCCAGATCACCGCGGTGTTCGACTGCGCCGAGGTGGCCGGGCCGCTCGGCATCCCGGTCATCGCCGACGGCGGCATCCAGTTCTCCGGCGACCTCGCCAAGGCCATCGCCGCCGGTGCGTCGGCCGTCATGTTGGGCAACGCCCTCGCAGGCGTCGACGAGTCGCCGGGCGAGATCGTCGTCGCCCAGGGCGAGCGCTACAAGGAGTACCGCGGCATGGGCTCGATGGGCGCCATGCAGGGCCGGTCGTTCTCCAAGGACCGCTACTTCCAGGGCAGCGTCGAGAGCGGCAAGGTCGTGCCCGAGGGCATCGAGGGGCGGGTGCCGTACAAGGGCCCGCTCAGCAACGTCCTGCACCAGTTCATCGGCGGGCTCCGCCAGTCCATGGGCTACTGCGGGTCGGCCACCGTCGCCGAGCTCCAGGCCACCGGCACCTTCATCCGGATCACCGGGGCAAGCCTGCGCGAGAGCCACCCCCACGACGTGGTGATCACCAAGGAAGCACCCAACTACCGCGTCTGAGAGCGGCCCCACCCACATGACCCCCCAGCCGTCAGAGGAAGCGTTCGAGGAAGTGTTCGACACCGTCCTGGTGGTCGACTTCGGCGCCCAGTACGCACAGCTCATCGCACGCCGGGTGCGCGAGGCGCACGTCTACAGCGAGATCGTGCCCCACGCCATCACCGCGGCCGAGATCGCCGAGCGGGCGCCCGCGGGCATCATCCTGTCGGGTGGTCCCAAGTCGGTCCACGTCGATGGTGCGCCGTCGATCGACATCGGCGTCTACGACCTCGGGATCCCCGTGCTCGGCATCTGCTACGGCGCCCAGCTCGTCGCCCGCGACCTCGGCGGTGAGGTGTCGCGCACCGACCGGGGCGAGTACGGCCGGGCCGAGCTGACCCGCACCGGCTCCGGCGTCCTCATGTCCGACACCGAGCCGTCCCAGCTCACCGTGTGGATGAGCCACTTCGACACGATCATGCGGGCACCCGACGGGTTCGCCGTCACGGGGTCCACCCCGGCCACGCCGGCCGCGGTGATCGAGGACCCGCAGCGACGGATCTTCGGCGTGCAGTACCACCCCGAGGTCGTCCACTCCCAGCACGGCCAGGACCTCCTCAAGCGGTTCCTCTACGACGCGGCCGGCTGCCAGCCCACGTGGACGATGACGAGCATCATCGAGCACGAGGTCGAAGCCGTGCGGGCCCAGGTCGGTTCGGCTCGGGTGATCTGCGCGCTGTCGGGCGGGGTCGACTCCGCGGTGGCGGCTGCCCTGGTGCACAAGGCCATCGGTCCGCAGCTCACCTGCGTCTACGTCGACACCGGGTTGATGCGCTCCGGCGAGTCCGACCAGGTCGTCGAGACGTTCCAGCGCAACCTGCACATCGAGCTCCAGCACGTCCGCGCGGCCGACCGGTTCTTCGAGCGGCTGGCAGGCGTGCTCGACCCCGAGGAGAAGCGCAAGGCCATCGGCGAGCAGTTCATCCGCATCTTCGAGGACGCCGCGGGCGGCATCGACGACGCCAAGTTCCTGGTGCAGGGCACGCTGTATCCCGACGTGATCGAGTCGGGCACGCCCGAGGCCGCCAAGATCAAGTCGCACCACAACGTCGGCGGCCTGCCCGAGGACATGGACTTCGAGCTGGTCGAGCCGCTGCGGGCGTTGTTCAAGGACGAGGTGCGTCGCGTCGGCGAAGAGCTCGGCCTGCCGGAGGAGATCGTGTGGCGCCAGCCGTTCCCCGGTCCGGGCCTCGGCGTCCGCATCATCGGCGAGGTCACGCCCGAGCGGGCCGACCTGTTGCGCAAGGCCGATGCCATCGTGCGCGAGGAGATCAAGCGGGCAGACCTCGAGCGCGACGTCTGGCAGGTCTTCGCCGTGCTGCTCGCCGACGTGCGGTCGGTGGGCGTCATGGGCGACGAGCGCACCTACGGCCATCCCGTGGTCATCCGCGCCGTCACCTCCGACGACGCCATGACCGCCGACTGGGCCCGCCTGCCCTACGACCTGCTCGAGACGATGTCGAACCGCATCATCAACGAGGTCCACGGCGTGAACCGGGT
>CAZBTQ010000250.1:0-4246 GCA_964494405.1 uncultured Iamiaceae bacterium | reverse complement strand
TCGTCGAGCAGCGGCGCGACGACCGGCTCGACCATCGGGCCCGCTGGCTCGACCGCATCGCTGATGTGCACGACCTCGTACGGCGCCGCGACGGGCCGATCGCGGGTGTCGAGCATGCGGGCCCGGAACACCGGTCGGACCTCGACGTCGACGACGAGCAGGTAGGGCACGAACTGGGGTGCCCTGGCGACGAGCGAACCCTGGGCGTCGACGGCGAACGATCCCCCGTCGAACACGAGCTCGTCCTGGCCCCCCACGAGGTTCACGTAGACGACCGGGCACGCGGCGTCGGCGGCGCGGGTGCCGATCATCGCCTCGCGGTCGAGGTGCTTGCCGGCGTGGAACGGCGAGGCGTTGATGTTGACGACGACCTCGGCGCCGCCCGCGACGGCCTCGGCGATCGCGCCGGACGGCCCCCACGCGTCCTCGCAGATGGAGACGCCGACCCGAGCACCGGCGATGTCGTAGAGGACCGGTTCGCCGACGCGGGCACGGAAGTACCGCTGCTCGTCGAACACGGCGTAGTTCGGCAGCAGCCGCTTGCGGTAGACGCCGCGCACCTTGCCGTCGGCGCACACCGCTGCGGCGTTCGACAGGTCGCGGCCGAGGTCGACGAAGCCGACGACGGCTGCGCATCGCCCGGTGGCGGCTGCGACCTCGTCGATCGCGGCGAGGTTGTCGGCGACGAAGCCGGGCTTCATCAGCAGGTCCTCGGGCGGATACCCGGTGACGGCCAGCTCCGGGAAGATCGCGAGGTCGGCCCCCGCGGCTTCGGCCTCGCGCAGCGCCTCGACGATGCGACCGACGTTGCCGTCGAGGTCTCCGACCACGCTGTCGATCTGGCAGGCGGCGATCCGGATGCGGCTCACGACGGCGAGACTACCGACCGCCCGGCACCGGGCCGACGACATCCAGCGTCCAACTGCGCGATCCTGTCCAGATGGTCGTGGGCGATCCCCAGAGCCCGGACCCGTCCCACCGCGCAGCGGCGCTCGACGGCCACCCCGTGGTCGACGACGCGGTGCTGGCCTCGGTGGTCCGGTCGTCCGTCAACCCTTACGTGATCAGCGCTGCTGACGGCACCGTGCTGTTCGTGAGCGAACCCATCGTGCACATCCTCGGGATCCCCGCTGCGGAGTGCGTCGGCCGCAGCGTCCTCGACTTCATCGCGCCGCACCACCACGAGGCCATCCTCCGTTCCACCACCGAGTTCGCCGACCCCGACCGAGCCGACGAGGGCTGGACCGGACCTCCGATCTCGGTCGATCTCGTCGCTGCCGACGGCCGTGTCGTGCCGTGCAGGATCCTCGGCGTCGGCAGCCAGCGCGAGGGCTTCCCCGGAGTGGTCGTCCGCGTCCGCCAGACCGGCACGGTCGCCCAGCTCGACGCCCTGATGGCGGCGGTGGTCACGAGCCCGGTGCTCACCGAGGTGATGTCCCTCCTCATCGCGGCGATCGCGGAGCAGACGCCCGAGTCGCGCTGCGTGATCGGACTCGGCTGGGACGGCACCTCGTTCGCCCACGTCGTGTCCGGACCCAACGTGCCGAGCGCCGACGGGTCCGCGCTCCCGACCGACGGTTCGAACCTGCCGTGGATGGACGCCATGTCGCGCGTCGCGATCCGCACGGTCGACTCCTGCGAGCTCAGCCACCACATCGGCGGGATCGCCACCGAGGCCGGCCACCACGGGTGCTGGGCGTTCCCCATCGACGTCGACGGGGCCTGCAACGACGTGCTCGTCGTCTGGCGTCCCGTCGGCGGCAACCCCCAGCAGCACATCCTCGAAGCGACGACGCGCATGGTGCAGCTCGCCAGGTTGGCGCTCACCGCCAACCGATCGCGCCGAGCGCTCGAACACCGCGCTCGCACCGACGCGCTCACCGGCCTGGCCAACCGCCTGGCCTTGTTCGACCGGCTCGACGAGCTCGGCGGCAGATCGCCGACACCCACCATCGGGGTCCTCTACTGCGACCTCGACGACTTCAAGCCGATCAACGACCGGTTCGGCCACTCCACCGGCGACCGGGTCCTCACGATCGCAGCGCACCGGATCTCCTCCCAGTTGCGATCGGCCGACCTGGTGGCACGCCTCGGTGGCGACGAGTTCGCGATCTTGTGCGTGGGTGCGGACCAGGCGCGGCTCGCCGGCCTCGCTCGACGACTGGTCCGGGCCTTCGCCGAGCCGATCGTGATCGACGGTGAGTCGGTCCACGTCGGCATCAGCGTGGGCAGCGCGATGCTCGACGAACCGGATGAGGGGTGGTCGCCCGACGCGCTGCTCCAAGACGCCGACACCGCGCTCCTCGCCGCCAAGGCCGGTGGCAAGGGCACCTGGCGGGCCGCGACCTCCTGAGCCGGACCCAGACGCGACGCGGCCCCCGCCGGTGTCCGGATGGACGAAGCGAGGGCCGGTCGTGCCAGGTGTGCGCGCTGGGTTACGCCAGGGCGCTGCAGCAGGTGTCGGTGATGAGTCGGGTCACCACGTACGGGTCCATGTTGGCGTTCGGTCGACGGTCCTCGATGTAGCCCTTCTTGTCGACCTCGGTCTGCCACGGGATGCGCACCGACGCACCGCGGTTGGAGACGCCGTAGCTGAACTCGGTCCAGGGGGCGGTCTCGTGCAGGCCGGTGAGGCGCTTCTCGATGCCAGGACCGTAGTTCGAGATGTGGAGGTCGGCCTTGGCGGCCAGCGCCTCGCACGCCCCGATGATCGCGTCGTAGTCCTCGCGCATCTTCGACGTGGAGAAGTTGGTGTGGGCACCCGCACCGTTCCAGTCACCGGCGACCGGCTTGGGGTCGAGCGTCGCAGCGATGTCGAACTCCTCACCGATGCGGTAGAGGAGCCAGCGGGCCACCCAGATCTGGTCGGAGACGTCGAGCGGGTTGGCCGGTCCGATCTGGAACTCCCACTGACCCATCATCACCTCGGCGTTGGTGCCCGAGATGGCGATGCCGGCGGCCATGCATGCCTCGGTGTGGGCTTCGACGACCTCGCGGCCCCAGATCTCGTCGGAGCCAACGCCGCAGTAGTACGGGCCCTGCGGGCCGGGGAAGCCGCCCTGGGGCCACCCGAGCGGGTGCCCGTCCCTCAGGAACGTGTACTCCTGCTCGATGCCGAACCAGGGGTCCTGCTCCTTGTACTTCTCGAACGTCTCGGCACACGCAGCACGGGTGTTGCTGGGGTGGGGGGTCATGTCGATGAGGAGGACCTCGCACATCACGAGGACGTCGTCACCGCCACGGATCGGATCCGGGTAGGTGGCCACCGGATGCAGGACGCAGTCCGATGCCGAACCCGGCGCCTGGTTGGTGCTCGACCCGTCGAAGCCCCAGATCGGGGGCTCCTCGCCGTCGGCGACGATCTTGGTCTTGGACCGCAGCTTGCTCGTCGGCTCGGTGCCGTCGATCCAGATGTACTCAGCCCGGTAGCTCACGCGTCTCCCAGTCCTCTCGGTGCCGCGCGGGCTCTGTCGGACCCTGCGCGCTAGTGGGGGTGTATCAACTTGACGGTGCGACGGTACCCACCGTGCGATTTCTCTGTCGTTGCACATGTGTGAACGGAATGTGAACCGGCCTCCCGGCGTGGATCCGTCGCCTCCTGAGCATGGCACGATGACGCCCATGGAACGCCAGCAGGACTACGTGCTCCGCACCGTCGAGGAACGAGGGGTCCGACTCGTCCGGCTCTGGTTCACCGACGTCTTGGGCCAACTGAAGTCGTTCGCCATCTCGCCGGCCGAGCTCGAGACCGCCTTCGAGGAGGGCATGCACTTCGACGGCTCGGCGATCGACGGCTTCTCCCGCGTGCAGGAGAGCGACGTGCTCGCACGCCCCGACCCGAACAGCTTCGAGCTGCTCCCGTGGGCGACCGAGGGCGGAACGTCGGCCCGCATGTTCTGTGACATCGAGAGCCTCGACGGATCCCCGTTCGAAGGCGATCCCCGCGGCGTGCTGCGCCGCGGGCTCGACAGGGCACGCGAGAGCGGGGGCTACTCGTTCTTCGTCGCCCCGGAGATGGAGTTCTTCTACTTCGCCGACAACGACCCGAGCCGGCCGCCGGTGCCGCTCGACACCGGCTCGTACTTCGACCTGACGACCGCCGACGTCGCGGGCGACATCCGCAAGCGCACCATCCACATGCTCGAGTCGATGGGCATCCCGGTCGAGTACTCGTTCCACGAGGACAGCCCGAGCCAGCACGAGATCGACCTGCGCTACACCGACGCCCTGTCGATGGCCGACAACG
>CAZBTQ010000249.1:0-4261 GCA_964494405.1 uncultured Iamiaceae bacterium | reverse complement strand
CGCCGACTTCGGACAGGTCGAGCGTCTCCTCCACCCACTTGGTCGAGTGCTCGCCCGCGGCGAAGTCGGCGTGCGACAGGATCGCGACGTCGGCGGGTGCGGTGGTGGCCACGCCCTCGACGACGAGCTCCCGCAGCGCCCGCAGCATGCGCAGCCGCGCCGTCTCGCGATCGGAGCCCCACACGATCAGCTTGCCGACGAGGTTGTCGTAGTACTGGCTGATCTCGTCGCCGGTCTCGTAGCCGCCGTCCCAGCGCACGCCGAAGCCCTGCGGCACCGACAGCGTGGTGATGCGCCCGGGCGACGGCAGGAACTTGCCGCCCGCGGGGTCCTCGGCGTTGATCCGGCACTCGATGGCGTGACCCGACAGGACGATGTCGTCCTGGGAGAACGAGAGCGGCTCGCCGGCTGCGACGCGCAGCTGCTCACGCACGAGGTCGATGCTCGACACCAGCTCGGTGACGGGGTGCTCGACCTGGAGGCGGGTGTTCATCTCCAGGTAGAAGAACTCGCCGTCCTGGTACAGGAACTCGACGGTGCCGGCGTTGACGTAGTCGCAGCCCTTGGCGACGGCGACGGCCGCCTCGCCCATGGCCTGGCGCACCTCGGCGGGGAAGTTCGGCGCCGGCGACTCCTCGACCAGCTTCTGGTGACGACGCTGCGCGGAGCAGTCGCGCTCGCCCACCCACACGCAGTTGCCGTGCGCGTCGGCGATCACCTGCATCTCGATGTGGCGCGGCTTCGTGAGGTACCGCTCCATGTAGATCTCGTCGCGGCCGAAGTAGGCGAGGGCCTCGCGCTGCGCCGACTCGATGGCGGCACCGACCTCGTCGGGACCGTTGACGACCTTCATGCCGCGGCCGCCACCCCCGTAGGCGGCCTTGATCGCGACCGGCCAGCCGTGATCGGCACCGAAGTCGAGGACCTGCTGCGGATCGGTGATGAGCTCGGTCGTGCCGGGCACGCCGTTCACGCCGACCTTCTCGGCGGCCAGCCGTGCCGAGATCTTGTCGCCCATGATCTCGATGGCAGCGGGTGGCGGCCCGATCCACGCCACGCCGGCCTCGGTGACCGCTCGGGCGAAGTCGGCATTCTCGGAGAAGAACCCGTAGCCCGGGTGGACGCCGTCGGCCCCGCTGCGTGCGATGGCGTCGAGGATGGCGTCGGTCTTGAGGTAGCTCTCGGCGGCCGTCTGGCCCCCGAGCGCATAGGCCTCGTCGGCGAGTCGGACGTGCAGGGCGTCGCGGTCGAGGTCGGAGTACACGGCAACCGTGGCGATGCCCATCTCCTGGCATGCACGGATGACGCGGACGGCGATCTCGCCGCGGTTGGCGATCAGAACCTTGGAGAGCACGCCATATGGTTACAGGCATGCTGGGTGACCGTGCCAGAGCAGCGCTCGCCGACACGCGGTTCGCCGACGTGCGTTGGGTCGACGAGACGGGCTCCACCAACGCCGATCTGCTGGCGTTGGCCGCCGCAGAGCCGACGCTCGACGGTGTCGTGCTGGTCGCCGACCACCAGACCGCCGGCCGTGGCCGGCTCGGCCGCGCGTGGACCGCGCCGCCCGGTTCGTCGCTGCTGTGCAGCACGCTCGTCCACCCCGATCTGCCCCTCGAACGCCTCCACCTCGTCACGATCGCGGTCGCGGTCGCGGCATCCGACGCGTGCGAGGCGGTCGCCGGAGTGCGGCCACGCCTCAAGTGGCCGAACGACCTGCTGGTGGCCGGCGGCGACGGCACCGATCGCAAGGTCGCGGGCATCCTCGCCGAGTCAGTGGTCCGCGACGGCGAGGTGCAAGCCCTCGTCGTCGGCATGGGCCTGAACGTCAACTGGCCGGCCGAGCTGCCCGACGATCTGGCGGCGATCGCCACGGCGCTGAACCACCACGTGGGTCACGACGTCGATCGCGAAGCGCTCTTGACGGCCCACCTCCAGGGTCTCGACCGCATCATCGACGGGCTCGGCACGTCGGAGGGCCAGGCGACGTTGCTGCGGCGCTACCGCGAGCTGTCGGCGACGATCGGGCGTGAGGTGCGGGTCGAGACGTCGACGGGTTCGATCACCGGCGCCGCGGTCGACGTGTCAGACGACGGGCACCTACGGCTCGACCTCGACGGCGAGGTCGTCTCGGTCGTCGCTGGCGACGTCGTGCACCTGCGCCCGACCGAACCCGACCTGACCCTGCCGGTCTGACCGACCGCCGCCAGCCGAACCGCCGCCAGCCGGGCGGTCGCGAGCGGCTACGGATCCACCTCGCGCGCGACGAGGTCGGCGAACGCGGCGGTGGCCGCGAGGGTGAGCGGACCCGGCGCCGTCGGCAGGGCACGCCCATCGATCGTGGCGATGGCCTGCACGTCGCGGATCGACGACGTGAGGAACGCCTCGTCGGCGTCGGCCAGGGCGTCGAAGGGCAGGTCCTCCTCGACGGCGTCGGTGACCTCGAGGACCAGCTCGCGGGTGATGCCGGCCAGCGGCCCGGCCGACAGGGGCGGCGTGAGGAGCCGACCGCCGATGCCCACGAAGATGTTCGAGCCGGTTCCCTCGCAGAGGTTGCCGACGGTGTTGGCGAAGATGGCCTCGCTCGACCCCTGGCGCCGGGCGACCGATAGCGCGAGCACGTTCTCGGCGTAGGACGTCGTCTTCAGGCCAACGAGCGCGCCGCGCTCGTTGCGGGTCCACTCGACGGTCGAGACAGCGGTGGTGGCAGGGGTCGCTGTCAGCTCCGAGAGCGCCACCAGCAGCGTGGTGCCGGCGTCGCCGCGATCCGAGCCCTGTGGCCCCGGTCCGCCGGTGAGGGTGATCCGGAGGCGCGCGTCGACAGCTCCTGCGGCCTCGATGAGCTCGGCGGCGGCCCGTCGAACGAGGTGGGCGGGCGGCGTCTCCAGCCCGAGCGCCGAGGCCGAGCGACCGAGCCGCTTGAGGTGGCGTCGCATCGCGAACGGTCGACCGTCGAGAACCTTGAGCGTCTCGAACACGCCGTCACCGACGGTGAGGCCGTGGTCGAACGGCGAGATGCGCGCGTCGGCCGCGGCCACCACCGATCCGTCGAGCCACAGGACCTCGTCGAGCGCGACCTCAGGAGCGTCAGCCATCGGCGCATCGTAGGAGGACCACCCGCGTACTCCACGGACATGCGCGTTGCTACTCTCACCCGGTGCGGACGACCCCTGCGGGGCCGCGAGGGCGCAGGACCTGGCCCCAGCGGCTCATCCT
The DNA here is from genome assembly GCA_964494405.1 of uncultured Iamiaceae bacterium. GTDB lineage: Bacteria > Actinomycetota > Acidimicrobiia > Acidimicrobiales > SKKL01 > Actinomarinicola. Next base: position 1,045 of record CAZBTQ010000249.1, on the reverse strand, counting down.
CTCCCTGAACCTGGTGCTCATCGTCGCGGCCATCGGCACGGCTGCGGCGCTCGGCTACGGCTACGAGAAGGTCGGCAACCTCCCGCGGGTGTCGTTCGAGGAAGGGGTCCTCGCAGCTCGCGAGCAGAGCAACGGCACGGCCGAAGCGGTGAACGTGCTGCTCGTCGGCACCGACTCGGGAGCGGGGCTTGCCGAGGACGACCCGGTCCTGGCGGGGCGGCCGTCGTCGAAGCTCGCCGACGTGATCATGGTCCTGCGGCTCGAGCCCGAGACCGGCGACGCGGCCCTGCTGTCGATCCCGCGCGACCTGTGGGTGCCGATCGCGGGCACCTCGGGCAGCAACAAGATCAACGCCGCGTACGGCGTCGGAGGCGCACCGGCGCTCATCCAGACGATCGACGAGTACCTCGGCATCCCGATCCACCACTTCATCGAGGTCGACTTCGCAGGGTTCCGGTCGGTCGTCGAAGCCATCGGTGGCGTCGAGGTGTACTTCCCGTATCCAGCGCGCGACGCCAACAGCCATCTCGACATCCCAGAGGCGGGCTGTCAGATGCTCGACCCCGTAATGGCCCTGGCATACGCGCGCTCGCGCTACTACCAGACGTACCAGGACGGCGAGTGGAAGGACGACAACACCTACGACTTCGGGCGCATGGCACGCCAGCAGTCGTTCATGCGCCTCGCGCTGTCACGAGCGATCAACAAGGGTGCCCGCAACCCGGCGACGCTCAACGCCCTCGTCAGCGCGGTCGACGATGCCATCGTCCTCGACGAGAACCTGACGACGGGGATGATCCTCGACATCGCCAACGCCTTCCGCCTGTTCGACCCGGAGGCCCTCGGCGGGTACACGCTCCAGGACTACGTCACGAACGTCCACCACGGGGGGCAGTCCGCGCTCGAGCTGCGAGAGGGTGACGCGGCACCGTTGCTCGACCTGTTCCGTGGCGTCGAGGGGCTGTCGCCCACGCCCGCGACGGTGCGGATCCGCGTCGTCAACGCGAGCGGGGAGCGAGACCAGGCATCGGCGGTCGCCGACGAC
>CAZBTQ010000248.1:2543-4287 GCA_964494405.1 uncultured Iamiaceae bacterium | reverse complement strand
CCGACCCGACCATGTCGACCCGGCAGGCCGCGCCCGAAGGTGTCGCGAAGGTGACCCTTGTCTCACGGCCTGAGCAAGATCTAGGGTCGCCGGGGAGAAGGGGGTCTCAGCGTGAGCGCACAACGGATCGAAGACACCTGGCAGATCAGGGCCGCGTGCCGAGGACCGCAAGCGGAGGTGTTCTTCCCCCCGCCGCAGTTCGAGCGCAAGGACGAGAAGCTCGAACGCGAGACCAGGGCCAAGCAGATCTGCGGCGACTGCCCCGTACGCCGGCCGTGCCTCGACTACGCCATCGCCATCCGCGAGCCGCACGGCATCTGGGGCGGCCTCAACGAGAACGAACGGCGCCAGATCCTCAACTCCGAGCTCAGCTGAGGGCCCGCGCCCGGCCCGCAACCGGGCCCCGCCGATAGCCTGGGTCGCCATGGCGCTCATCGCCCTGCTCCTCGTCGTCCCCGTCATCGAGCTGTTCGTGTTCTGGCAGGTCGCGCAGATCGTCGGCATCGGCGAGGCGATCCTGCTGTTGCTCGCGATCAGCCTCCTCGGCGCGTGGCTGGTCAAGCGCCAGGGCCTGGCGATCTGGCGGCAGTTCAACGCCACCCTCGCGCAGGGCCAGATCCCCCACCGCGAGATCGTCGACGGCGCCCTGCTCCTGTTCGCGGGTGCACTGCTGTTGGTGCCGGGCTTCGTCACCGCCGCGATCGGGGCACTGTTGCTACTCCCGCCAGTGCGCGCCGGGGTGCGCACCCTGGTCATGGGGCGGTTCCGGGCTGGTCGTGTCGTGTTGTTCGGCGCAGGCCGCTACAACCAGTTCCGTGCCGGTGGCACCCGCGGCGGGAGCGACGTGGAGGTGTGGGACGTGGAGTCCTGGGAGGAAGATCCCGGCGCGCGGCGGCCCCAGGGCCCCGGCGAGCTCGAAAGGTGAGCACCACCCGTCCCGACGAGGTCGCGCTGCGTCTGGCCGCCACCGTCATGCTCGTGCGCGATGGCGCTGTCGGGCCCGAGGTGTTCATGGTCCGGCGCAACCCCGAGAGCACCTTCGTCGGCGGCGCCTACGTGTTCCCCGGCGGCGCGGTCGACGAGCAGGACCGCCTCGACGACGACATCGACGACGTCACCTCCGGTCTCACCGATGCTGAGGCGTCGGCCCGGCTCGGCGTCGGGTCCGGTGGCCTCGCCCACTGGGTCGCCGCCGTGCGCGAGTGCTTCGAGGAGGCGGGCCTGCTGCTCGCGTACGGACCGGACGGCGTGGTCGTGCGACTCGACGACCCCGACGTGCAGCGGCGGTTCGCCGGTCACCGTTCCGACGTCGACAGCGGTCGGGTGCGCCTCGTCGAGGTGTGCGAGCTCGAAGGGCTCACGCTCGCGTGTGACGCCATCCACTACTTCTCGCACTGGATCACGCCCGTGGGCCCGCCCCGACGCTTCGACACGCGCTTCTTCGTCGCCCGTGCGCCCGAGGGCCAGGTGGGTGCGCACGACGAGCGCGAGACGGTGGCGAACCTGTGGGTCCGCCCCCACGACGCCCTCGCCCGCCGCGAGGCCGGGGAGCTCGAGATGATCCTGCCGACGGTGCGCAACCTCGAAGCGATCGCTCGCTTCGACGACGTCGACTCGCTGATGGCCGCGGCGGCCGCGCAGGTCGAGGTCCCGGCGGTGGTCCCCCGCCTCGTGCAGGAGGATGGTGGCGTGCGCATCCTGCTGCCGGGCGACCCCGGCTACGACGACACCGACGGGCTCGACG
>CAZBTQ010000248.1:0-2443 GCA_964494405.1 uncultured Iamiaceae bacterium | reverse complement strand
GCCATCTCGGTGGGGGGCACGGCCTCGGTGAGCACCCGGTCGGCGAGGGCGCGGAACGCCTCGGCCGCGGGGCCCTCGCCCAACGCGATGGGGCGGCCGGTGTCGCCGCCGTCGGCGACCGAGGGCTCGAGGGGGATCTGGCCGAGCAGCGGCGCCCCCGCGTCGCGGGCCAGCGCCTCGCCGCCGCCGGAGCCGAACAGGGCGTAGGTGTCGCCGTGGTCGCACACGAACGCGCTCATGTTCTCGATGACGCCCGCGACGCGGACGTGGCTGCGCTGGGCCATCGACGCGGCACGGATGGCGACCTTCTGCGCGGTGAGCGCCGGTGTGGTGACCACCAGCATCTCGGCGCGGGGCAGCATCCGGGCGAGCCCCATGGCGACGTCGCCGGTGCCCGGCGGCATGTCGATGAAGAGGTAGTCGAGGTCCTCGCTCCACTGCACGTCTTCGAGGAAGTGCTGCACGGCGCGGTTGAGCATGAGGCCACGCCACATGAGCGCGGTCTCCTCTGCGTCGACCAGGAAGCCCATCGAGACGACCTCGACGTGGCCGTCGCCGATCGGCGTGGTGATCGGCGCGATCTTCGGGCGCTCGCCGTCGGCGAGGGTCTGGCCCTCGACGCCCGACAGCCGGCCTTCGAGCCCGAGCATGCGCGGCACCGAGAAGCCCCAGATGTCGGCGTCGAGGATGCCGACCTTGTAGCCCCTGGCCGCCACCGCCACCGCGAGGTTGACGGTGACCGACGACTTGCCGACGCCGCCCTTGCCCGAGGCCACCGACACCACGCGGGTGGTGGGCGGGATCATCGTGTCTGGCGCCTTCTCGCGTGCGTTCCAGCGGGCCTTGCTCATCGCCGCCGCCTTCTCCTCGGCGTCGAGCTCGGTCCAGTCGATCCCGACGTCGGTGACGCCGGGCATCGAGCCGATGCGGTTGCGGACGTCGCGCTGGATCTGGCCGCGCAACGGGCAGCCGGCGGTGGTGAGCGCCACGGTGACCCGGACGGCGCCGTCGTCGCCGATGCGCACGCCCTTCACCATCCCGAGGTCGACGATGTCGCTGCCGAGCTCGGGGTCGATGACGCCGCGCAGCACGGCGGTGACGTCGTCGGGCGAGGGCTTGGCGGCCGTCACAGCGTGGGTCTCGGTGGTCACGGGAACGATTTTACCGGACTTGGCCGTGTAAACTCGTTCGAGTGGCGGATCTCCCCGATCTGACGAACGAACCGACGAGCACCGGCTCGCGGGACCCCGGCCCCACCGAGCCCGAGGGCCCCACCGCGCCGCGCGCTCCCAGGCCCGGCCGCCTCGCCATCTTGAAGGCGCTCGGCGACAACACCCGCTACGCCATCTACCTCGAGCTGGCCCGCTCGCCGTCGCCGCTGTCGACCGCCCAGATCGCCGACGCGCTCGACCTGCACGTCAACACGGTGCGTCCCCACCTCGAGCGCATGCGAGACGTCGGGCTGCTCGAGGTCCGCAGCGAGGCCCGCGGCGGGGTCGGTCGGCCCCAGCACCGCTACGGCTTGGCGGCCGACGCACCGTCGCTCGGCCTCGAGCCCTCGCCGTACCCCACCATCGCACGCATGCTGCTGCGCCTGGCGGGCACCGCAGGCATCGACCCCGACGACGTGCTCGCCGCCGGACGCAGCCAGGGCGAGCTCGACGCCCGTCCGTGGGCCCCCGGCTCGCCACCCGTCGAGGCGCTGCTCACCGAGCTCGATGCCATGGGCTTCGACCCCGAGGTCGCCATCGAGGACGACACCGCGTCGATCGCCTTCGCCCACTGCCCCTTCGCCGAGCTGGCCGAGGCCAACCCGTCGGTCGTGTGCGCGCTGCACCGCGGCATGGTCGAGGGCTTCCTAGAAGGCATCGGCGGGCCGTGCCCGATCGCGTTCCACACGCTCGTCGATCGAGACCCGTGCAGGGTCGACATCCCCGTCGGCGTGGGTGTCGTCGACACCGAGTAGCCGGTACAGTTCCGAGCAGTCCCGTTCCACAGGAGGATCGTGCGTTGATCGCTCTCACCGATTCCGCGGCCACCAAGGTCAAGCAGCTCATCGAGGCCGAGGGCGACACGTCGCTCGCGCTGCGGGTCGCCGTGCGTCCCGGCGGCTGTTCGGGCTTCAGCTACGAGATGTTCTTCGACACCGACGTGGCCAACGACGACCTCGCCGCCGAGTTCGGTGGCATCCGCGTCGTGTCCGACCCGTCGTCCGCCCAGCTGCTCGACGGCGCCACGCTCGACTACAAGGACGGCCTCACCGACGCCGGGTTCGCCATCAACAACCCGAACGCGTCGCGCACCTGCGGCTGCGGCCAGTCCTTCAGCTGACCACCTTCCAGCTGACCGCCTTCTGTCCGTGACCGGCCGGGCTCCGCGCCCGGCCGTTCTCGCGCCCGGGCTCCCGTGAGGTCCCCACGATGATCCAGTTCGAGGTCGACGG
>CAZBTQ010000247.1:0-4300 GCA_964494405.1 uncultured Iamiaceae bacterium | reverse complement strand
CCTGCGATGTGAGGGTCGGCCGTCAGCCCCAGTGACTCGCCGCGCGCTCGGACCCGGTCGCCAGGCGGTCGACGATGTTGCGGGTGATCTGCTCGACCTGGGGGTCGCGTCCGGCGAGGCCGTGTGCCCAGTCGGTGCTCCCCGATGTGATGACCACGCCTCCGGCCGGCGACGTGTAGGTGCCGAGCACGGCGTGGCCGTGGGCGATGCGCTCGACGTTCTCCTCGGACCGCTCGCCGAACAGTCGCCCGGAGATGAACTCGATCTCCGACGGTTCGTTCGGCCCAGGCGGCCGGGTCGCGGTGGTGCGGGTGAAGTGCGCGGCGGGCGCGGTGCCGAGGATCTCGAAGTCGAGCGGCGTCCCATCGACGCCGGTGGGGTATGGCAGCCCGTCGCGGTAGGTGAAGTCGCAGCCATCGCACTCGTAGCCGACGAGCACCGCGTCCGCGCCGAGCACGTCGCCGTAGCCGACGCCGGTCCCGTCGAAGATCCAGTGTCCGTCGCGGTGGATCGTGTAACCGCCCGCGCCCCGCGTGACCCGCTTGCCGATGCGGTGGTAGCCGCCCCGACTGAAGCTGACCCCGGTCATGTGGTTCTCGGGCCGCCCGATGAGGTGATCGGACCAGATGCTCGTCAGCTCCGCCTGGCGGTCGGTGTCGTACACGGGGTCGCGCTTGAACTGGCCCTTGTAGCCGACCATCGTCGCGGCCGGACCCTCAGGCGTCCGGTCCTCGTGTCGCACCTGCCAGAACGACGTGTTGCCCGAGAAGAACGCGGCGTGGCCGCCCGCCGCGATGTGCGCCTCCACGGTGTCGCGCATCGGCCCCGACCAGTACTCGTCGTGGCCGACCGACAGGTAGAGGGGGTAGGAGCCGCCGGCGAGCAGCTCGGGATGATCCTCGAGGTCGGCGTTGGTGACCACATCGACGGCGAAGCCCTCGCGCTCGCACCACTGCACGAACGGCAGCTCCCAGTCGGGCCACCCCGCCGAGCCCGCGTACCCGGACAGATGGTTGAGCTGGAGGTAGCCGACGTGGGCGGCCATCTGCGGGTCGGGTGGAGCCGTCGTCGTGACCCGCCGGCCGTGCCCCGGTGGCTTGAAGAGGTATCCCGCCGCCATCGGCCGCTGGTAGGAGACCTGCGTGCCGCCGGTGTAGAGGTTCGGTCCGCCGAAGTCGTTGTAGGCGTTCCACGTGTTGGTCGACAGCGCCAGCAGCATCGATGCCGTCGGTGCGCCGACCGGCGGGCGGACGACGAAGAATGCGTGGTTGCGCCGCTTCCGGCCGTCGACCTCGACGGTGAGCACGACCTCGTAGTAGCCGGACCGCCACGACCGGTCGATGCCGATCGTCAACGCCGCGGGCCACGCGCACCCGTGGCTCGACGCGTCGGGGGGCGTCTCGTGGAAGTCGGCCGGCACCTCGCCGTCGCCGAACACGACCGTGCGCTCGACGCCCACCCGCGCCACCTCGACCGCAACCGGCACGCCTCGTGGCGACGACAGGTGGAGCGCCACGCTGTCGCCGCCGGCAACCGACTGCGGCCAGCAGTAGCCGTGCACCGTCTCGAAGGCCATGGCCGGACACTACGAGGCCGGCCCGTCGACCGCTCGACCACCTGCGACGGGGTGGAGCACGGCGCGGGACAGGGTGCGAAGATCGCGCCACACCCCCCAACTGAGGAGACGCACCCATGGCCATCGACACCTTCGTCGTGTTCACCGGCATCTACTCCGACGTCGAGTCCGCCGAGGCCGACTACCAGACGATCAAGGACCTGCACACCGAGCACGGCCTGCTCGACGCCTACGACGCGGCCGTCATCGCACGCAACGACAAGGGCAAGGTCAAGATCACCAAGAAGCACGAGACCCCAACCCGTGCCGGCGGCGTCATGGGCGGCGGCGTGGGCCTGGCCACCGGCCTCGTCGTCGCGCTGTTCCCCTTCGCGGGCATCGGTGCCGCGGCGCTCACCGGCCTCACCGGCGGCGCGGCGATCGGCGCCGTCGCCGGCCACGCCGCGGCCGGCATGAGCCGCAGCGACCTCAAGGACCTCGGTGAGGAGCTCGATGCCGGGACGGCCGCGGTCATCGTCGTCGGCGTGCAGGACTCGGCGAGCCGCATCGAGGAAGCCCTGAAGAAGGCCCAGAACGTGCAGCGCAAGGAGATGAAGGTCGACACCGCCGAGCTCGAGGCCGACGCCGGCGACGACACCGAGGCCGACACCAGCTCCGACAGCGACAGCTGACGGCCGGGGCGACCGGCGGTGGAGCCCGAGGTGGGAGTCGAACCCACGACCTGACGCTTACAAGGCGCCTGCTCTGACCAACTGAGCTACCCGGGCAGATGCACCGAGGAGGTGCGGCGCCCGAGCGTATCGGCCGGACGCCTCAGGGCCGTCGGTGCGCGGAGGGTGCTTGCATCGGCACCCCGGACCCGGCAACCTGCTCGCAATGGCACTCACCGAACGCGATCGTGCGATCCTCGACTTCGAGCGGTCCTGGTGGTCCGAAGAAGGACCCAAGGAGGTGGCGGTCCAGGAGCGCTTCGAGCTCTCGGCCACCCGCTACTACCAGATCCTCGGCGAACTGCTGGAGTCCGACGAGGCACTGGCCTACGACGAGCTGGTCGTGCGGCGCCTGCGGCGCCTGCGCGAGCGCCGTCGCCGCATGCGCACCGAGGAACGTGCCGCGGGCGAGAGGGCAGGACGATGACCGCCGCTCGCGGGGGACCCCCCGCCAACGCAGCGCTGCGCGGTGGACTGCTGATCGTGGTCGCCGTCCTCGTCGGCGCCCTCTTGCTGAGCCGTGGCTTCAGCGAGGATGGCGGTGTGGTGGCAGCCGACGGCGACACCACCGAGACCACGGTGGCCGACACCGGCACCGACGGCGACACCACCGACACCCCCGGCGACGAGACGTCCGAGACGACCGTGCCCGAGGGCGATGGCGGCACCACCGACGAGACCCAGCCGCCACCCGAGGTCCGGCCGAACGAGGAGACGAAGTTCATCGTCCTCAACGGCACCACCACCAACGGCGCAGCCAGCAGCCTCAGCTCGCAGTTGAGCGCGCTGGGCTACGTGCCAGGTGGGACGGGCAACGTCAGCGGCGGAGCCCCCACGAGCGGCATCTACTACGCCGAGGGCTGGCAGCCGGAGGCCGTCAAGATGGCCGGCGAGCTCGGTGTCGGCGCCGAGCTCGCGGTCCCACTTCCCGCACCGTTCGAGTGGGACATGGGCGACTCGACGATCCTGGTCGTCATCGGCACCGACGGGTTGATCGCGCCGACCTGACCGGGCGCATGGGCCACCATGGACCCATGCGAGTCGTCGCCGCACCCGACAAGTTCAAGGGCACGGCGACCGCGGCCGAGGTCGCGGCTGCCGTCGCCGCAGCGGCGCACCTGCACGGATGGTCCTGCGACCAGGTTCCGATGGCCGACGGCGGTGAGGGGACGCTCGACGTCTTGGGTGGCGCCAACCGCGACACGTTGGTCACCGGCCCGCTCGGCGACCCGGTCCGCGCCGGCTGGCGCCTGCTGCGCGGCACAGCGGTCATCGAGATGGCAGCGGCGTCGGGGCTCGAGCTCGCCGGTGGCGCCGAGGGCAACGATCCCATGGGCGCGACGACCACCGGCACCGGGGAGCTGATCGCCGGCGCGGTGGACGCCGGAGCGAAGCGCATCCTCGTCGGGGTTGGCGGCTCGGCCACCACCGATGGTGGGCTCGGCGCGCTGCGGGCGATGTCGCCGTTCGCCCGGCTGCGGCGCTGCGAGATCACCGTCGCCTGCGACGTGACCACGACGTTCGTCGACGCCGCCGAGGTGTTCGCCCCGCAGAAGGGGGCGACGCCCACCCAGGTCGAGCTGCTGCGGCGACGCCTGGAACGCCTGGCCCAGATCTACCTCGACGAGCACGGCGTCGACGTGACGACACTGGTGGGCGGTGGGGCCGCGGGTGGTCTGGCCGGGGGGCTGGCCGCCATCGGCGCCACGCTCGTGTCGGGCTTCGACGTGGTCGCCGAAGAGGTCGGCCTCGAGGACCTGATCGAGGGGGCCGACCTGGTCGTCACCGGCGAGGGCTTCCTCGACGCCCAGTCGTTCGACGGCAAGGTCGTCGGCGGAGTGGCCGAGATGGCCGGCTCTCTCGGCGTGCCGGTGCTCGCGGTCGCCGGGGAGGTCTACGACGACGCCGCCTCGAAGGTCGACGCCGTGTCGTTGGTCGAGCGCTTCGGCGAGGACCGGGCACGCAACGACACGCTCGCGTGCATCACCGAGGTCGTCGCCGAACGCCTGGCGGG
>CAZBTQ010000246.1:0-4356 GCA_964494405.1 uncultured Iamiaceae bacterium | reverse complement strand
CACCTACGACGAGTCGTTCTGGCGCAAGCGCTCCGACTGGTCCTACGAGCCCGAGCAGACAGACCCCTGATGGCGCCCACCGTCGATGACACCGAGGCCGGGCGCTCGACGAGAGGCCCCCCACCCACGGGTCGCGTTGGTCGATGGGCGCGACGAGGGCCCGGGTCGCATGCGCTCGACCCGGGACCCTCGATCCGCTCGGCGGTCAGGACACGGTGAACTCCTGCTGCATGCCGTGCATGAAGTGGGGCTCGCCGGTGCCCTCGGTCATCTCGCCACCGACCGAGCTGGTGCCGACGGGCACGAAGCAGATGGCGATGTAGTCGCCGGGCTCGAAGTCGCCGATGAGCAGCCCGCTCGACCCGTTGGACGGGGCCAGGGCCGCGCCCACGAAGGCCACCTTCGACATGGCTTCCTCCTCGGGCAGCGACAGCAGCTCCTCGAAGGGCTCGGTCACGCCCTCCATGCGGCGGAACACCACGATCTCGTGGACCTCGGAACCCTCGTTGGTGAACAGCATCGCCAGGTGTCCACCCTCGAGCGCCTCCGGGATGCCCTCGAACTCGAAGTCCCGGCCGATCACCTCGACCGTGCCGTCGAACTCGCAGCTCTCGAAGACGAACGGGTCGACCTCGCCCTTGGCCTCGGTGAACTCCGGCGACTCGAGCACGCCGGAGTCCTCACCGCCGCTGGCGAGGAACGTCTCCACCGCCCCGGTCATCACCGACGCCTGGTCGGCGATCTCGTCGGGAGCCGTGTCCGCCATCACCGCGAGGTTGGCGCTGATCGCCTCGGGATCTGGCTCGCCGTTCATCATCACGGCGATCTCGGTGTAGGCGGTGCAGAACTCGGCCACACCGGCCTGCTCGCCTGGGCTGGTGGCAGTCGTGCCCTCGGCCTCGGCGGTGGTGTCGTCGTCGCCGCATCCCACCAGCAGTCCGGCCGTGCAGGCGAGGAGGGCGGCGGTGGTGGCGAGGTTGTTGCGGTGTCGTGACATCGGGCTGCTCCCTGTGGATCGAGTCGGTACGACCGTCACGGGACCAGGCGCGGGTTAGCCGGGCATTAGCGTTGGGCTCCACACCCGCATTCGGACCCATCGGAGCTGGTCGACGCCGTGATCGCGACCTCCTGGCGGACACGACCCGCACCCACCGAGCCCAGACGACCGCTCCTGGAGCGGCCCCGACTGTCCGCCGTCGTCGCCGACCGGTGGAACCGGAGGGTCACCGCGGTGGTGGCCGGAGCGGGGTTCGGCAAGAGCGGCCTCGTCGTGCAGGCACTCGCGGCCAACCGATCCGAGCCCCTCGGCCTCGACGCGTGGGTGGGATGCCAGGAGGAGGATGTCCGCCTCGACCGGTTCGTCGAGGCCCTCTTCACCGCCGTGCGCGGCGAGTCGCCGCTCGATGCCCCGGTCGACGTCGACGACGCCGTGCACCGCATCGCCGACGCGGTGTGGTCGCACGCTCCGCTCCCCCTCACGATCGTGGTCGACGACGTCCACGTCCTCGGGGAGGCGTCGGCGGGCGCCCGCCTCCTCGGCGAGCTCGTGCGCCGACTCCCGGCCAACGCCCACTTCCTCTTGACCTCCCGCACCGACCTGCCGTTCTCGCTCGCCCACCTGCAGGCGCGCGGTGAGGCCGTCGTGCTCACCGAGGACGACCTGGTCATGACACCCGACGAGCTGGTCGAGCTCGCCAGGCAGCACGGCTCGCCGGATCTCGACCTCGCGGCCACCGGAGGCTGGCCGGCGCTGGCCGCTCTGGCGCTGCACACCGGCACCGCGTCCTCGGCGGAGGTGGAGGACTACCTCACAGCCGAGTTGCTCGACGACCTGCCGAAGAGCCAGGTGCGCGCGCTCGCCGTGCTGGCGGCGGTCGGGCCACTCCCCGTGGACGACCTCGTGCGAGCGACCGGCGACCACGACCTGGACGCGGTGGCGTTGACGCGGCTCCCGCTGGTCGACACGGCAGTCGGCGTGGTCGACGCGCACACCCTGTGGTCGGTGGCCATCGGGTTCGTCGACGGCGACTGGCTGAGGCGGGCGATCGCGACCGCGGCGGACTCGCTCCGCGCCGGTGGGCACGGCGAGAGGGCGTTCCGCCTGGCGGTGGACGGGTCGGACCGAGCGCTCGCGCTCGACGTGCTGGGCGACCTCTGCCGCGCCTCGATCCACGGGTCCGAAGTCGACCTCGCCGCGAGCGTGGCCGTCCTCCCCGACGAGGTGCGGGACGCGCCCGCTGCGCTGCTCGCCGCGGCGCTGTCCGTCGACGGGACGTCCGATGACGTCGGCGGTGCCGCGACTCGGGAGGGGCTCATCGAGACGTCGGTCCTGCTCGCCCAGGCCGGCGCCGCCGACCTGGAGCTGGTGGCGCTGACGCGCCTCGGCATCCTCGGCTGGCAGGCCGCCGACCTGTCGGTGGCCGACCACCTGCTGCCGCGCGTGGCCCTGCTCGCCGGCTCCGGCGACCCGACGGCCATGGCGGTCGTCGAGCTGGGGGCGGCGCTGCTGGCCGAGCTCGAGGACGACCACACCACCATGTGGAAGCACATCGCTGCGTTCGAGGCCCTCGACGTCGCCGAGCCACTGCACACGGTCGGGCTCCGCTACCGAGCCTCGCTCGACCTCCAGTACGGGTCCGCCGCCGATGCCTGGGGCCGCCTCACCGATCTGGAGGCGACCGCGCCACCGGGATTGCGCGAAGAGGTGCTGGTCCTCGCGCTGTGGGCGGCGTGGCTCGGCGGCGACGGACGCAGCGCCCGCCGGGTCGCCGACGCGCTACGCCTCCGAGATGCCGACGCTGCCGGTGGCCTCGTCGCCCGATCCACCCTCGGCCTGTTCGACGCGTGGACATCCCCCGATCGCGACGACCGCGACCCGAGCGGAGCGGTCGCCGATGCCGCCACCGCGCGCGCGACCGGCCTGTTGGTCCCGTCGCTGGTGTCGTCGCTCGAGGCCGCCACCCGGCTCGTGGCGGGCGGCGACGAGGAGGCGGCTGCCGAGGTACTCGCCGAGGCGTTCGGCCAGCCCGAGGCCCTGGGAGCCCGCGCCCGGCCTGCCGCGATGCGCGCGCTCTCCCTGGTGTGGGTCCTCCTGCCGTCGTGGCGCGACGAGTTGTGCGCGCTCGATGCGGGCGACGGTCCCGCCGCCGCCCTGCGAGACGCACGAACCCTCTGCGCGTCGCGGGAGTCGCCGAACAGCCGGTCCTGGCACGGCGACGCCGCTACGGTGCTGGCCGACGCCGCGCTCGCCTGCCGACTCCCGCCGATCTGGGCCGCCGAGCTCGCCGCCCGACTCATCGGACCCAAGCCGTCCGAGGAGCACCTGGCCATCGCGCACGACGCGGTCGCTCGGCTCGGACCCCATGCCGCCCACTGGCTGCGGGGCGTCGCGGCGGCGGACCCCGACCGACGGACCGTCGCGGGGGCCAAGGTCCTGCTCGCCCGACGCACCCCGATCTCGGAAGGCGCGTTCACCCTCCGCCTGCTCGGCGCGTTGCAGATCGAGCGCGACGGCGTGGTGGTCGAGGAGCCCGACTGGCGCCGGGACCGGGTGCGGGGCCTCTTCGCCCTCATCGCCCGACGCGGCACGATCACCCGTCGAGCCGCGGCCGAGGCGCTGTGGCCCGACCTCGACCCCGAGGCGGCAGCCAACAACCTGCGTGTCACGCTCAGCTACCTCCAGAGGGTCCTGGAGCCGGACCGGACCCGCCACGAGGTGGCGTACCACCTCCGCAGCGACGGCGCGTCGTTGCGCTTCGCCGGTCGCTCGTCGTGGACGATCGATGTCGAGGAGCTCGAGTCCAGCCTCGACGCGGCCGAGCGCGACGACGAGCGAGGGGCATCGGCTGCGGCGCTCGCCAACTACCTCGCCGCGATCGAGTGGTATCGAGGCCCGTTCCTCGCGGACGTCGAGATCGAGGGCACCGACGAGATCGAGCGTGAGCGTCTCGCGTCCCGCTACATCCGGGCACTCACCCGAGCCGGAGGCTTGCTGCTCGGCGCCGGCCGCGTCGAGGAGGCGCAGCGGATGGCGGTCGCGGCCCAGGCGGCCGATCCGTGGTCGGAGCTGGCGGCGTGCCTGCAGGCCGAGGCGTACCTGGCGGCGGGCGACCGGGCCGCGGCCAGACGCGCCCTCGGGCGCGCCACCGAGATCCTCGACGAGCTCGGCCTCGGTCCGTCCTCGGAGATCATGCGCCTCGAGCGGATCCTCGCCCCTTGACGGACGGGATCTACGTCCGACACGTCGTCGAGATCGTGCAGGGCCTCCTCGTCGACGACGTGGCCGCGCGCGACTTCTACGGCGACAGGCTGGACCTCTACGAGTGCTCCACGCTGGGGTGGTAGCGCGTGACCAGC
>CAZBTQ010000245.1:0-4366 GCA_964494405.1 uncultured Iamiaceae bacterium | reverse complement strand
GGGACGGGGTTGGCCAGCCGCGACTCGTCGAGCGGTCCGGTCCCCGACGTCACCCCCTCGGCGAGCTCGCGGAACGCCTCCCACTCCTCGTAGACGGTGGTGGGGTCGGGGCCGAACCGTCCGTCGGACACGGTGGCGACGTCGGCCACCTCGTCGCCGAGGACGAGGACGGCGCGACCGTCGAGGTTGGCGAGCTTCACGAGCGACCTCCGGAGGTGGACGGGGTTGTGGACGGGTCGGTCCGTCCGGCGGCGAGGTGACGGCGCAGGTCGCCCAGCAGCCGATCAGCGGCAGCGGCATCGCCGGCGGTGCCGTAGACGCGGAAGTCGGGACGCTGGAGCACCCAGGTGGTCGCGTGCTCGGCGAACCAGCGCACGTAGAGCGGATCGGCGTGACCGACGGCGACCGCGCTGCCGCCGATCGAGTCGAACCACTCGACGCCATCGGCATCGAGGTCGGCGATCGGTCCGTCGAGCGTGACCAGGCGCCAGCCGACCCCGTGCACGTCGTCGAACCGATCGCCACCCGACGACCCCTGCACGAACAGGCTCCCGGCGTCCACACTCTCCGGGTGCACGAAGCCGGCGTCGATGCCAGGCAGGTCGGGGACGTCGCTCGCCTCACCCGTCACACCTGCCGCCATGGCCTCGTCACGTGCAGCTGCCGCGTCGGCATCGGGGACGCAGATGATCTCGCCGAGCGACCGGGAGAGCTCGATGGCACCGAGGGCGCTCGGCAGCCGCTCCTGCTGGTACGTGTCGAGGAGGTCGTCGGGTGCCGCGCGCGCGAGGACGTGGTCGAGCTTCCACGCGAGGTTGGCGGCATCGCGGACACCAGCGCACATCCCCTGGCCGGCGAACGGCGGCATCTGGTGGGCGGCGTCCCCCGCGACCAGCACCCGGCGGTCACGCCAGCGTTCGGCGTGGCGGGCCTGGAACGTGTAGACGGCGTGGCGTTCGAGACGGGCGTTGTCGGGCGTGACGTCCCAACCGGCAAGCAGGTCCCACGCCCGTGCCTCGTCGTTGAGCTCGTCGAGGCTCTCGCCGGGCAGGCGCATGAACTCCCAACGCCGCCGGCCTGGTCCGCCCGACACCGCGGTCGTCGGTCGTGCCGGGTCGCAGATCTGCAGGTTGAGCGGGTCGAATGTGCGCGGCTCGTCCAGCACCACGTCGACGATGAGCCAGTCGTAGAAGAAGCCCATGTCGTGGACGGGCAGCCCGGCCAGCGTCCGCACCGTGCTGTTGGCACCGTCGCACCCGACCACGTAGCGGGCGCGCACGACCGTTCCATCCGCGGCGCCGACGACCACGTGGTCGTCGCGCTGGTCGAGCGAGGTCACCTCGACGCCACGGCGGACGTCGAGGTCGGCCAGATCCTCGGCACGCCGGGCCAGCAGGGCCTCCAGCTCGGGCTGGCAGAACATCGACGACGCGGGCCAACCCGACGGGCCGTCGCCGTGGCGGCCGAACCGCAGGAGCACCGCACCGGTGGCGTTGCGCCACTCGTAGATGCCCGCGGGCTCGATCAGGTCGCGCAGCGCGTCGCCGATGCCACAGGACTGGAGGATGCGGCCGACCTCGTGGTCGAAGTGCACGGCTCGCGGGAGCGCGTAGGGCTCCGGCCAACGCTCGACGACGACGACCGACCGTCCGAGCTGGGCGAGCAGGATGCCGAGCACCAGGCCGACGGGGCCGGCGCCGACGATCGCGACGTCGCAGTCGGTCGACGGAACACTTGCCCCCTGGTCGACCACCGTCACCCCTGGCGGAGCGGCTGGTGGCCCCAGCTGCTGATGCGGTCGTAGCGGCGGTCGTCGTCCCAGTCGTCGCCGACGACCCGAGCGCCGTGACCGACCTCCACCTGGAACCCGGCCGGGCTCTGCACGTAGAAGCTGAACATGCCGTCGTTGTCGTGGCGGCCGAGGCCGTTGGGGATGGCGAGGTCGGTCGCCCACGCGCGGTCGAACGCGGCACCGGTGTCGTCACGCTCGTTCGTCTCGAACATCACGTGGTGCAGGGTCTGGGGCAGCTCGAACGGCGCCTTGGCCACCGCGATCGAGTGATGGCGGCCGTTGCAGTGGAAGAAGTGCACCTCCAGCACGATGCCCTCGGCGATCTCGAGCTCGAGCCAGTCGGACTGGCGCAGGCCGAGGCCGTGGACGAGCAGGCGCTCGGTCTCGTCGTAGGCAGGTGTGGCCAGCACGGCGTGACCGAAGCCGACGCCCTCGGTGAGGAAGCCGCCGGGCACGAGCGGCGAGGCGAAGGGGGACGACGCGTCAGCAAGCCCGAGGACGATCTCGACGTCCATGCCGAACGGCGCGGATGTGCGAGCGAGCCGGTCGACGCGACGGGCCCTGCGGTCGTCCTCGTCGCCGTCGACGACGTCGCAGCCGATGCTGCGCAACCGACCGACGACCGCATCGAACCCGCTCGCGTCGACGGCCTCGAACCCCAGGTACACCGCGTCGTTGGCGGGACCCGGCGACACGATGAGGCGGTGGGCCGCGCCGTCGTTGCGCCACGTGACGGTGCCGCCGTCCGCTGGTTCGCCGGAGACGAGGCCGATGACCTCGCCGAAGAACGGGGTGAGGGTCTCGGGGTCGGGAACCTCGATCCCCACGTATGCCAGCTCGATCTCTCGTTGCATCGTCACCTCTCCGGGTGTGCGCCGTCGTCGGGATCGTCGCCCCACAGCGCCTTGGCCAACAGCACGTTCAGCTCCTCGATCTCGTCGGTGCTGAGGTGCGACCACTGGCGGCGGTGGAACGCCTGGAGCGCGGGCGTCACCGCGGCGAACGCTCCCCGCCCGGCGTCGGTGGCGCGCACCAGCACGCTGCGACGGTCGGCGGGGTTGGGCAGGCGTTCGACGAGGCCTGCACGTTCGAGCCGGTCGACCAGCCGGGTGACGTCGGCGGCTCGGTTCAAGAGACCATCGGCCACCGCGCCCGTCGGCAGCCCGTCGTCGGCGTCGTCGTGGAGGCACAGCGTCCACAGCACGACGTACTGCGCGTGGGTGAGGCCCTCGCGCTGGCAGATGGCCTCGAGCTCGTCGAGGTTGCGGCTCGCGAGCAGCAGCACGTTGAGGTGCACGTCACGACCGAGCCGCACTGCCCTGGGCTCGCGCGTCATCTGGACGGTCCGCATCCTGCAACCATACGTTCCACCGATATTCGTTGCAACGAGTATTTTCGCCGACCTACCCTCTGTCCATGAGGAACCGATGATCGACGTCCACGCCCACTTCGTGCCCGACGGCTACCGGGCAGCCGCGGTCGCCGCGGGACACGAGCAGCCGGACGGGTTCCCCGCCCTGCCGGCGTGGTCGGCCTCCGAGCACGTGGCGGTGATGGACCGCCTCAGGATCGCGACGTCGATGTTGTCGATCTCGTCGCCGGGGGTGCACTTCGGCGACGACCGCGCCGCGGCCGATCTGGCCCGCCAGGTCAACGACGAGGGCCGCCGCGCCGTCGTCGACCATCCCGGCCGGTTCGGGCTGTTCGCCTCGCTGCCCTTGCCCGACGTCGACGCCTCCCTGGCCGAGATCCGCCACTGCTACGAGCACCTCGACGTCGACGGCGTGGTGCTGCTCACCCACGTCGGCGGCACCTACCTCGGCGACGCCGTCCTGGAGCCGGTGTTCGACGAGCTCGACCGGCGTCGGGCGCGGGTGTTCATCCACCCGACGTCGCCCCTCTGTTGGGAGCACACCTCGCTCGGGCACCCACGCCCGATGCTCGAGTTCCTCTTCGACACCACCCGCGCCGTGGCGAACCTCGTGCTCAACGGGACCATCGCCCGCCACCCCGGCATCGAGCTGATCGTCCCGCACGCCGGCGCGACGCTCCCGGTCGTCGCCGATCGGATCGCACGCTTCACGCCCATCCTGGGGGGCGTCGGCGACGACGTCGACGTCCTGGCCGACCTGGCGCGGCTCCACTACGACCTCGCCGGCACACCCCTCCCCCGCCAGCTCGACGCGCTGTTGGCCCTCACCAGCATCGATCACCTGCACTTCGGGAGCGACCACCCCTTCACACCAGAGCTCGCGGTGGCAGCGACGTCGGCTGCGCTCGCGGCCGCGGGCGACCCACCCGGGTCGCTCGTCGAGACCCTCACCGCGAACACGAGGCGCCTGTTCCCCCGGCTGTAGGACCCGACCGTGTTTCAGCACCCAGGCGAGTGCGTAGCCCCTTGGGACTGACTGCCGGGTCGAGCCCTGCTCGCCATGGTGATCGAGCAGACCCCGGCGACCGCGTGGTCACAGGTCAGCAGCTCGCCGAGGTCGCCGTCGGCGCCAGCCCTCAGGTGCCGACGTAGGCGGCGAGGTGCTGGCCGGTGAGCGTCGATCCGTCGGCGATGAGGTCGGC
>CAZBTQ010000244.1:0-4397 GCA_964494405.1 uncultured Iamiaceae bacterium | reverse complement strand
ATGCTGCGTTCGCTTCCCGCTCCGGCCCAGGCGCTGCTCGGCTCCGACGCGCTGGCCCACGTCGTGACCATCAACCCCGAGGGCACCCCGCAGGTGTCGGTCGTGTGGTGCGGCGTGCGCGACGACCGGATCCTGTTCTGCACGGAGGCGACCACCGCCAAGGTGCGCAACATCAGGCGCGACCCGCGGGTGGTGCTGTCGATCGAGGACGAGAGCCGCAACATCACCGGCACCCAGCAGCACCTCGTCGTGTGGGGACGCGCCTACGTCATGGGCCTCGCCGACCCCGACCTGTGCGACGACCTCTGCCGCACCTACGTGGGCCGGGCCGATCACCCCCTCAACCTCTCCCGCAGCGACACGGCGGTCACCGTCGGCGTCACGGTCGAACGGGTCGGCGGCAACGGCCCGTGGGTCGACCCCATTAGCCTCTCGACGGGCCGCTAGCTCATCGGGTAGAGCAGGGGACTTTTAATCCCAAGGTGCCGGGTTCGAGCCCCGGGCGGCCCACTCGGAGCATCCGCAGGAACGCTCGGCGAGGCGTTCTCGACCTGACGCGACCCAATCGGCACGGGACCGACATCGAATCGTCACCGCTGACGCGGTTCAGCGTCACATGGGGTCGATAGAACGGTCTGCATGACGAACTACACGTGCCCGGAGTTCGCGGCAACCGGTCTCGAGATGCAGATCTACGAGGAGGAGGCCCGCCGCGAGGAGGCGCTCTCGCAGGGCTGGCACGACGAGGCCGCGTCCCACCAGAGCGAGATCACCCGGCTCTGGGCCGAGCTCGCCGAGCTGGTCGAGCGCTATCCCTCGGCAGCCTGACCGCACCGCACCACAGCGAGCACTCCACGACCCGACCTGGTCCCCGTCCGAGCGGACCGGCGTCGGGTCGTGACGCGTCCGGGAGCCGAGCCGACGGGCGTGGCCGTGGGTCACTCGATCGTGCCGTAGGCCCCCTTCTCCCCCGCCCCACCCACGGACGCGACCTCCTCCACCGCGGCAGCCACCGCGTCGGCGAAGGCATCGACCGTGTCGACGTGGCCGGCGTGCACCGTGCAGTGCAACGAGTCCGGCGGACCCTGGCGGTCGCAGTACCAGCCGTCCCGCGCCACGACGTCGGCCACCGCGAACGTGTCGACGTCGGTGCATCGGAACGCGACGAGCGTGACCGGCGCCGGCCCCAGCACCTCGACGCCCGGGATCGCCTCGAGGCGTGACCGCAGCTGCACGGTCGCGCCCCGGGCAGCAGCGGCGAGCCGGAGGTACCCGTCGTCGCCCACGTGCTGGAGGACCGCCCACGCCGCGGCGATCGGCCCGCCGCTCTTGGTGCCGAGCACACCGGAGCTGCCGTAGACGCCGCCGGTCCAGTTGTCGGTGAGGAAGGTCTGGTGGCGCCGCAATGCCTTGTCGCGGTGGACGATGACCGACGCGCCCTTGGCCGCGTAGCCGTACTTGTGGAGGTCGACCGACATCGACGTCACGCCAGGGACCGCGAAGTCGAACGGAGGGACGTCCTCGCCGAGCCGTCGCAGGAACGGCAGTGTCACGCCGCCCATGCAGGCGTCGACGTGGCAGTTGACGTCGTGGTCGGTCGCGAGGGCGGCGATCTCCTCGATGGGGTCGATGACGCCCTGGGGGTAGTGCGGCGCCGACCCCACGACGAGGACGGTGCGGTCGGTGACGGCCTCGGCCATGGCGCCGACGTCGGCCCGGTAGTCGTCGCCGACCGGCACCCGCACCGAGCGCACGCCGAAGTAGTGCGCCCCCTTCTCGAACGCCGCGTGCGCCGACACCGGCAGCACCATCTCGGGCTCGTCGATGCCACGTTCGCGGCCACGCTCGCGGGCGGCCTTCACCGCCAGCAGCAGGCTCTCGGTGCCACCGGTGGTCATGAACCCCGCGGCGTCATCACCACCCTGGAGCCAACCGGCGACCGTGTCGACGACCTCTGACTGCATCCGGCGCAGGCTCGTGAACGCCCCGACGTTCAGCGCGTTCGTCGACAGGAACCGATCGTTCGCCTCCCGTGCGACCCGGTAGATGTCCTCCTCCGCGTAGTAGGCGAGGCTGAACACCTTGCCGCCCTTCCAGTCGACGTCGCCCTCCGCGAGGGTGTCGAGGTCGGCGAGGACGTCGTCGGCCGGTCGGCCGTGCTCGGGAAGGGCCATGCCCGAGTCTGCCAGGGGAGGGTCGGCGCCACCGGGCTCTCGGGGTGCGCATGCGCTCGCACCTCATCGAGTGTGGGGGTGCGCCCGGTGGCTGCCGACTGCGCCCATCCAAGCCCACGCAGGTGGACGGAAGGTGACGCGCGTGCGGCGCTCGGACGAACTCGTCGGGGTCGCCTCACCCACCCCATCGGTACGCTCACACCCCGTGGCCGATCTCACCGACGACCCAGCCGTCG
Source organism: uncultured Iamiaceae bacterium (assembly GCA_964494405.1). Classification (GTDB taxonomy): domain Bacteria; phylum Actinomycetota; class Acidimicrobiia; order Acidimicrobiales; family SKKL01; genus Actinomarinicola. Next base: position 1,987 of record CAZBTQ010000244.1, on the reverse strand, counting down.
ACTCGGCCGACGACCATGACGTCGTGCGCCCGAGCCTGGCCGCCTACAAACGGGACTTCAGAAAGCGGGCGGCCATCCTCGGCCCCTTCGTGGCGTTCGTGGTGCTCAGGCCGATCCTCTCCGCCGACTCGGTCGCCGAGGCGACCATCGTCGGGGCGCTCGTCATCGGTACCGCTGCCCTGTGCATCGGTGGGCTGTGGGTCCACATGAGCTCGAGCGTGGTCCGGCTCGAACCGGGACGCCTCGTGCACGGGGGCGCGCTCGTCCGCGACCGCGCCTACGACGTCGGCCACCTCCAGGGAGTGCTCGCGCCCCTCGTCCAGCCGATGACGCACGCCACCACCTACCTGGTCCTGCACGACACCGCGCACGACCGGACCATGCGGCTCAGCGAGGGCATCTGGGACGCGGCCGACCTGGGTCGCATCGCCGCCCATGCCGGGGTGACCCGGACCGATGATCCGATGACGCCCAAGGAGGTCGAGGCTCGGATCCCGGGCTCCATGCCGTTCCACCTGCGTCACCCGTTGCTGCTCGGGACGTTCCTGGGGATCGTCATCCTCGCCGTGGCCGTCGGTGGCGTGATCGGGTGGTTCATGTGGAGGGACCTCCCGCCGTGGGACGACCCGCCACCTCGTGAGGTGTCCGCCGAGACGATCGCGTTCCAGGATCAGATCGTCACGGCGACGCAGGGAACCTTGGGGGGCAGGTGGGTGCTCGTCGAGGACGACCTGGACGAGTGCGAGCTCGATGGCACCAAGGGGTGGCGCCGCTCGGTCGACGTCGCCCGGTTGGATGGTCGCGCGGTGGGAGCCGCCGAAGCCGACGTCCTGGTTCCGCAGCTCGAGGCGTTGGACTTCGAGTGGATCGACGTCTCGACCGGGGGCGGTTCGCTCTCGATCTCGACCGCTACTCCCGGTGGGGACGACAGCACGAGCCTCGACCTGCTCGGCTACGAGGACGGGCAGATGCGCCTCTGGGTGCGTGGCCCGTGCGAAGTCCCCTGACCAGCAGCGACCGGTCCGGACCAGATCAACGAAGGTTCGACCCGCAGTGGGGCCACTGGCCGCGGCCCGACATGGCGTAGAGGGCCCGAGCCTGGGCGTCCTGGTCGGCGGGCGCCGCCGCGGCGGGGTCGACGCCGACGAGGTGGGGATGGTGGCGCGACGCCACCGAGTTCCAGGTCGCCTGGGAGAACTGGTAGGCGCCTCGGTACGCGCCGCTCGAGCTGACGGCGCCGTAGTTGCCGTGCGACTCGCAGTTGCGAAGGGCGGCCCACTGGCCCTCCGACGGGCCGCCCGAGCCCTGGTAGCGCGCGGCCGCTGCTGTGCGCTCAGCCGCTTCGGCCGCGGCCTGGCGGGCCGCCTCTTCCGCTGCGGCCGCCTCGGCCGCCTTGGCGGCGGCGACCCACTGGGCCTGGGCCTCCGCGTCGTGGGTGGCCGCCACGAGCGCTTGGTCGAACGCCCCGGGGTTGAAGTCGTCGGCCGGCGGCGCCTCAGCCGTTGCCGCCACTGCTGGCTCCGACTCCTCGGCATCGAGCGGAGCGGCCGAGGCGTTGACGGCGAACGCCGACGCCGCGATCAGTGCGACGAGGGCGGTGGGCCACGCCAGCCTGCTGGTGAGGATGCGGAAGGCGCGGGACGGGTCAAGCGGCAACATGCACGAACCTGTGGATGGACAGAGACGGGATCCGGGTCGGACCGCGCCAGCTCCCGAAAGAGCATCCGGACGAGGAAATCGGCGTCGTAACGCTTTCGCAACATTTGGCGGGTGGTCGGATGTCACACCAGGGTCCCGCCCCTGTCCGAGCTCGAGCTACTCGATCTGGCCGGATCCCTGCCACGACAGGCCGAACTCGGATGCGGCGCGGCCGTTGCGAGGCGACACTCCCGGGGTGCCAGACCTGCGAGCGACGACCGACGGGGTGGTCACGATCCGCGCTCCGCGACCTGGCGACGCGGCCCGCCTGGTGGCCGGGCGCGACGAG
>CAZBTQ010000243.1:0-4470 GCA_964494405.1 uncultured Iamiaceae bacterium | reverse complement strand
GAGGGGCCGCCGGTAGCGTCGCGGGGTCATGTACGAGGTGATCCGCCCCATCGCGACGGGCCATCAGGGTGTGGTGCAGCTCGCCCGATCGGGCGACGGTCGCCTCGTCGCGCTGAAGCGGTTGAGCTCGTTCGGCACGCTCGAGGCGCGGACCACGGCCGAGCGTCGCCTCCGCCGCGAAGCCGAGCTGCTCGGCGGGCTCGACGTCGACGGCGTCGTCCCCTTGCTCGACCTCATCGAGGAGGACGGACCGGACGGCCCCGAGATCGTCCTCGTGATGCCGTACCTCCCCGGCGGCACGTTGCAGCAGCGCATCGCCGACGACGGCACGCTCCCGCCGGAACGGCTCGGCGAGCTGGCGGTGCCGCTCCTCGAAGCGGTCGCCGCGATCCACCGCCGCGGGGTCATCCACCGCGACATCAAGCCGAGCAACGTGTTGTTCGACGCCGCCTCCGGCGGGCGACCGTGGCTGGTCGACTTCGGCATCGGCACCTCGCGCGACGTCACCGAGGGGCTCAGCGCGGGCGGCCACCTGCTCGGCACCCCCTCGTTCATCGCGCCAGAGCGGGCGCGGGGCGACGCAGCGACAACCGCGAGCGACATCTACTCGCTCGGCGCCACGCTCCGCTACGCGCTGTCGGGGATGCCGCCGCACGGCATCGGCGACGTCGTCACCGTCGTGGCCCGCGCCGCGGCCGGGCGCGTCGAACCCCTGCCGCCGACCGTCCCCGCGCACGTCGTCGACGTCCTCGACCGCATGTGCGCGCTCGATCCCGCCGATCGCCCCACCGCGATCGACCTCTTTCCCGGGCCCGAGGGCACGACCGTGGTGCCGGCCGCTCCGCCGATCGCCGCGACGCCGCCGGCTCCGACCCCGGCCCCTCGGCCGGCACGACGTGGGTATTGGCGCCTTGGCGCCGCCGCGGTCGTCGGCATCGTCATGTTGCTCGCCGGGATCGGCCTCGGGATGGTCATGGCGGACGGCGACGATGGCGACGGCTCCAGCACGGCGGCGGCCGAACCCGGCGCGACCGACACACCGCTGGCGACCGACGCGACGACCGGCACGACGGCGTGCATCGATCTGCCCTACCAGCCGTGCGGGCAGACCGAGCCTGCGGCGAACACCGACGGCACCTCGTGCGTGGCGCCACACGTCGACCACGACGACGACCCGTCTAACGGGTGCGAGGCGGTTCCCGACGACATCGACGACGTCGAGCTGACCGACGGGCGCATCGAAGGGACCATCATCCCGGTCGGCGACGTCGACAAGGTCTTGGTGCCACTTCCGGACCGTTGGCAACTCTTCTGCGACGCGCGCGTCAGACTGTTGCTCACCGCCCCCGTAGGACTGGACATCGAGATGCAGATCTTCGACGACGGACGCGACATCGGCACCTTCGCCGCGCGCTCCGGGGAGACCACGACGGTCGAGATGTCCGAACCGTCGTGTGCCCGCGACGACTCGACCACGCTCGAAGTGGTCATCCGAGCAGTCGCCGGTCGGTCCGCCGATCCCTGGATCCTCGAGAAGGAAGGGTCCTGGTGAACGAACCGCTCGGCGACCCGCTCGTCGCCGAAGAACCCGCACCCATCGTCCGGCGCGCCCTCGCCTACGCGGCCGACCTCGCCACCGTCGGCACCTGGTTGTGGGCGCTGTCGATCTCCCACATCGCGTTCTGGTTGCAGTGGTCGGACGAGCGGGCGTACGGCCCCTGGGGCGAGTACTTCCTGCTCACCATCACCTTCGTGCCGCTCTTCATCGCCTACCAGGCGATCTTCATCGCCAAGTCCGGCGCCACGCCTGGCCAAGACCTGTTGCGCCTCCAGGTCGTCGACGCCCGCTCCGGCGCGCGCCTGCCCCTCGGCACCGCGGTGGGCCGGTCGTGCTTCGTCGGCCTGATCTGGCTCTTCCCCTGGGTGTGGCCGGCCCTGGTCCTCGCGGCGGTGTTCGCCCTGTCCGGTGTGCGCGACCCGCACCTCCGGATGCTCCACGACCACCTGTGCCGCACCAGCGTCGTCCTGCGTCTGGTCCCCCAGCTCGAACCGGGTCAGACCGTCGAGGAGGCCGAAGCCAAGCGCAAGAGCCAGTTCATGCCGCGCATGGCGAACCCGATCCAGATCACGCCGATGCAGCAGTTCCGCCACCCCCACCTGCGCCCGGGTGACCCCGACCAGGACGAGGCCTGATCGGGTCGGCGGGCTGGTTCAGCGGGCGGGCTCGGCGCCCACCTCGACGCTCAACCGCTCCGGATGGGCGAGCAGATCGCCGAAGGCGTCGCCAGGGATGGGCCGGCTGAAGTAGTGGCCCTGGCCGTAGCGGCACGAGAGATCGATGAGCTGGTCGAGTTGGTCGACCGTCTCGATGCCCTCCGCCACCGTGAGGGTGTGCAGGTCCCGGCTGAGCTCGACGATCGTGCGCACCACGCCGGAGGTGCCACCGGGGGCGTCGAGCCGGTCGACGAAGCCACGATCGATCTTGATCACGTCGACGGGGAAGCGCTGGATGTAGCCGAGCGACGAGAAGCCGGTGCCGAAGTCATCGACGGCCAGGGCGATGCCGCTGGCGCGCAACGACTCGAGGCGCTCGCGGATCTCGGTTGAGTCGTCCATGACGAGGCTCTCGGTGATCTCGAGGGTGACGCGGTGCGGGTCGACGTCGTGGCTGGCGAGGACCTCGCGGATGTCGTCCACGATCGTCGGCGTCTCGATCTGACGCACCGACAGGTTGACGCTGACCTTCAGCGAGTCGGCCCCCGAGCCGGAGGCCTCCCACAAGCGAAGCTGCGAGCACGCCTCGTCGAGCACCCACATGCCGAGCGGCACGATGAGCCCGCTCTCCTCGGCCAGCGGCACGAACGACGACGGCGGGATCAGCCCGCGCTCGGGATGGTCCCAGCGCACCAACGCCTCACACCCGTAGATGGCACGGGTGGTGAGGTCGACGATGGGCTGGTAGTGCACCACCAGCTCGCCCTCCTGGATCGCCTGGGAGAGGGCGGACTTCAACTCGAGGCGTTCGAAGGCGCTGGAGTGCACCTCGGCCTGGAAGATCTCGTACCGGCCCTTGCCGCGCTCCTTGGCGAGGTACATGGCCACGTCGGCCGAGCGCAACAGCACCTCACCGGTGGACGAGCGGCTCGGGTCGATCGCGACGCCGATGCTGGCGGTGACCGAGAGCTGCCGCCCCTCGATGGAGAACGGCTGCGCGACGGCATCGAGGATGCGGTCGGCCACCGCGACGATCTCGCTCTCGCCGTAGGTGTCCTCGAGCAGCACCGCGAAGTCGTCGCCGCCGAGTCGAGCCGCGGTGTCGGAGACCCGCAGGCAGGCGCGGAGGCGATCGGCCACCGCGATGAGGAGCCGATCGCCCGCATCGTGACCGAGGCTGTCGTTGACCTCCTTGAAGTCGTCGATGTCGACGAACAGGACGGCGACCTGGTCGAGGCGTGGCTCGGTGCGACCGAGCGCCCTCGACAGGCGGCTGTTGAACATGGCCCGGTTGCCGAGGCCGGTGAGCTCGTCGTGGAGCGTCTTGTGCTCGAGGTCCTGTTCGAGGGCGCGGCGCACCGTGACGTCGCGCCCGTTGAGCACGATGCCCTGCACCGCCGTGTCCGAGCGCATGTCGGAGATCGTGATGTCGACGTTGCGCCACGAGCCGGCACGGTCGCGGAGCCGCATCTCGAGCGAGAGCTGCTCGAACGGCCGCTGCGTGATGGAGTCGACGAGCTTCATCGCCCGCGTCACCTCGTCGGCGGGCAGGAGGTGCATGACGTTGGTGCCCACCAGCTCGTCGGCGGCGAAGCCGAGCATCGGGGTGACCGCCGGGCTCACATAGGTGAAGAACGCCTGCTCGTCGATCACCGCCACCACGTCGGAGCTGTTCTGGACCAGCGCACGGAACCGGGCCTCGGAGCGAGCCAGCCTCGCCTCAGCCGCGTGGCGATCGGTGATGTCGCGGGCGGTGAGGACCACACCACCGATCTCGGGTTCGTCGGTGAGGTCACGTGCACGCACCTCGAACCAGCGGTAGGTGCCGTCGGCGTGCAGGAAGCGCAACTCGCTCGGATCGTCCTCGAGCCCCGCGCCCACCGCGATCCGGAGCAGCGCAGTGAACCGACCGGTGTCGAGGGGGTGGACGAGGTCGGCGGGGATCGCCCCTTCGAGGTACGTCTCGTCGCGCCCGAGGAGGCGCTCGACCGCGGGGCTGGCGAAGATGCACTCGTCGCGGTCGTTCACCACGAGGATCAGGTCCGAGCTGTTCTCGACCAGGGCACGGAACCGGCGCTCGCTCTTCTCGCGGTGGAGCCGCTCGTTGAGCGCGGCGCTCTCGAGCGCGAACGACACCTCGGTGCCCAACGCTTCGAGCGCGCGCACGACACGGGGGGCGAGCGGCTGTTCGGTGGACACGACGATGGCGCCGCGCACCTCGGCCTGGGTGACGAGCGGCAGGACGAACGAGCACTT
>CAZBTQ010000242.1:0-4500 GCA_964494405.1 uncultured Iamiaceae bacterium | reverse complement strand
CACGGGCGATCTGGTGACGGTGCAGGGGATCACCGTCGACGCCTCGATCGCCGACCAGGTCGACGCCCTCGTGACCGCCGCCGCGGCAGACGGGCTGGTCCTGTCAGGTGGCGGGTACCGGTCCGCGGAGCAGCAAATCGCGCTACGCCGCGCCCACTGCGGCTCCAGCCAGTACGCGATCCACGAGATGCCGGCAGGTCAGTGCTCACCGCCGACGGCCCGACCTGGCACGTCGAACCACGAGCGGGGCCTGGCGATCGACTTCCGGTGCAACGGAGCGTCGATCTCGTCGCACTCGTCACCGTGCTTCCGGTGGCTCGACGACCACGCCGGCAGCTACGGGCTGCGGAACCTGCCATCGGAGCCTTGGCACTGGAGCATCGACGGGCGGTGAGGGCTCTGCTGCTCAGATGGCCCGGGGGCCCGGGGCGTGCGTGGTCGTCAGCAGGAGTTCCATTCTCCACGGCCGGGATCTAGGAGGAGCAGCATCCGCACCGTGTCTCATCCCAGAGGCCACCGATGCGCACGCTCAGTAGGTTGCCCGACTCTGGCATGAGCCGGCCGCGCGATAGCGGTTCGACTGCGCTGACCATCGCCGCAAGGACTCGATCGGATGCAGCAGCAACGACGATCAGAGCGGCTCGGGCGAGGCCGGCCGTCTCCTCCTCGAGCCCGTCAGCCATCTCATAGCGAGCCGGCAGGTCTGTGAAGGCGTGCCCGTGCACCGTGCCATCAGGTCCGAGGACCGCCCGAATGTGGCCCGACCGATCGTCAAGACCGGCAAGCACAGAACTCTCCGCCCGCCAACGGTGGAAGTCACGGCCCCGGCTTTGGGCGAGGTCCTCCCACGCCTTCGACGTCACGAGGTCCAAGAGGGCATCGACAAGCGATCGAATCGCCGGGTGAGGACTGTGAGCAGTTGCTTGACGTAGAGCACCTACCGTCGTCGCGTTCAAGGACTCCCACGCCCGCCGGTCGTCAAGAAACGGCCGATGTACCGCGGCCCAGCGCTTCAAGGCCTTCTCTGCTGCAATGCAGTCACGAAGGTCCGGCTCGATCGCGACGGCCCGCAGCACGAGATTGAGCAACCGGTGCCCCACCCCGAGAACCTCTTGGAGCTCAGCGGTAGAGAAGAACCTCTGACCGACTACGAATTGTGGAGGCAGAGCCTCGACACCCCTGGCCCGGCGATGCCACTCGACCTCGATCTCACATCCTGCCGCCAACATGAGCGACTCGCCGATGCTGCCCGCAAGCCCGAACACCTCGCGCCATGGATCGTCTCGAAGCGCCATCGCGGAGGGGACGGGCAGCGCGATGAACCGGCCGTTGCTGCGAAAGTCAGCGCAGCGCTTGGCGGCATCGAGCACACCGTCGAGGTCGAGGTCCTCGTGCGTCGGCTGCGCGACGTCGGTAGCGCCGTGAGCCGCGAGGTAGCCGAGGACCACCCAGTGGGCCTGTTCGTTCATCAGCGCCACGCTGCACCGGAACGCTGGCTAGGGCAAGAACGTTGTCGCCTGCGAGACGCGACTACAGATCGAGGTCGCGGCTTCGCTCGGCGGTACGTTCGCCGAACTGGTCGGCTATCTGGATCCGCTGGTCGAGGACGCAGATGCGGCGGAAGTGGTGGGCGTGCCCTCGCTCCCAGGCTGGCGTCGATGCCCAGGTGCCAGCTGGTCGATCTGCGGAGCCATGCCGACGCCGCCGAACGAGCAGCCGACGCCACCTAGGCTCGATCTCGTGAGGTCGCAGAATTTGCTTCGTCCGCGCGAGCGAAGGACCGCGACACGTTCAGGCCTCGCTCCGACGAGTTGCTGCTACCCCCCGCGTCTGGCCGGCGGCAACTCGACCTCGGTGATGGTTCCGCTCAGCGGGAACCACACCGTGGAGTTGATCGAGGTCGGCTGGGCGAGAGCGGGAACTTCGAACGTGAATGTGTCCGCCCGGCCGCCGGTGTCATTGTTCAACGCGAAGACCACGCGCGCACCCTGGGACATGTCGACCTCCCAGAAGCTCATATCCCACACTGTGGCACCACCGGCGAGTGTGCTCGGGTTGAGGTCTCTAGGTGGTGTCAGCCGGCCGGTCGCATGAGGTGTCAGCGCAGCGATGGTCATCTCAACTGGCCGGAGCCGGTCATTGTCGACCCGTACGTACAAGTTGAGGGCCCAGCCGTCGTAGCAGCCCACTAGCGGAGTCACAGCGACGCCCTCGGCAGTGAACGCCGGAGCTGGGAAAAGTCCGGGATCCTGCGAGAGCCGTGTCCCGTCGGTGAAAACAAAGTCCTCCACGACGAGGTTGCCGCCGAGATCGTAGGACACGTCGACGGTCGTGACCGCCAACGGAGCGGAGTTGCCGATCAGTCCGACCGACCACCGCCCAGGTGAGATCGGCGTGACGCGGCGTGAAGTGGGCGGCACAGCGAAGCGCCAGCTGACGCGCCCTTCCGGGTCGCTCTCCACGTAGCGGTCGGCGACCGGGTCGAACATTGCCATTGGAAGGAGCGAGAACGCCTCCGTCGACGCCATGCACCAGCGGGCTTCGTTGTATGCCATGACGCGTCGATAGAGCTCCCGGACCGCGCCAGACGTTGGGGTGATCCCGGGCCCGGTCCGCAGGGCGCCTAAGGCCTCGTCGGTGTCGGAGAGAACGGCACTCTCCTCAGGGGTGAGGCCAGTCGTGGTGGGGGGCGACTGCGTCGTGGACGTGCTTCGCATGCTCGTCGAGGTACTAGCTCGGAGTGAGGTCGATGTCGTGTCTACAGGCTCGTCCTCGCCTGGATCTGTGCACGCAGCGCCGATCGCCACGATCGTCGCCAAGCCGAGAACGCGGAGCCGAAGGCTCAGCTGGGTCCGTCGACGAGGAGCTGTGGTTGCCATCTTCCCCATGTCGGCAGCGTGATGGCCAGCATGAGTTCACGCGCCAAGGGTCGGGGTCGGCCGCTACCGGCCGCGCGGGACCGTCTTACGAAAGCCCGCTGACGCGCGTGCGGTGGCGAACATCCCACCAGACGATCCGTTGTCGCCGACGATCCGGAGGGGGCGGTGTGGCACTACAACCACTCCAACACCCTACGTGGCCCGGGTCCTCGAGCTGGCCGACACCTACCGGGACACCAGCACGGGGGTGGCCACGGGCGATCTGGTGACGGTGCAGGGGATCACCGTCGACGCCTCGATCGCCGACCAGGTCGACGCCCTCGTGACCGCCGCCGCGGCAGACGGGCTGGTCCTGTCAGGTGGCGGGTACCGGTCCGCGGAGCAGCAAATCACGCTACGCCGCGCCCACTGCGGCTCCAGCCAGTACGCGAGATGCCCGCAGGTCAGTGTTCACCGCCGACGGCCCCGACCTGGCACGTCGAACCATGAACGGGCTTGGCGATCGACTTCCGCTGCAACGGAGCGTCGATCTCCTCGCAGGCGTCACCGTGCTTCCGCTGGCTCGACGACCACGCCGGCAGGCACGGGCTCCGGAACCTGCCGTCGGAGCCTTGGCACTGGAGCATCGACGGGCGATGGCGCTCTGTGCGGTCTTGGTAGGGGCATGCAAACAGCGACGGCGGCTCTGTGCGATGAGCGGAAGAGGGCTGCTCGGTGATGCGGTCGGCCTTGCGCTGAGAGCGACGGCTCAAGCACGCCGATGCCGAGCCGATGGGTCGACATGGTGTTCCGCAGGAGCCAGGCAGCTGCGTCGACAGGCGACAGGCGCCTCGACGCTCAGATCGGAATCCTGGCGAACGCTGCTGACGGAGGCGACGACTACACCTCGCTTGGCGTACGCCGCAACGAGATCTCGAAGGTCAGCCGCGCCGCCGTTCAGGTGGGCTGGGTCGCTGAGGGGTATACGCCGGGCCGACTGTTCGTCGAGCTGCACTTCCGACGCATCACTGATTCGGACCGAGCACAAGCGGCCGCGGCACGTGACGTCAAGACCTGCCCGCGTTGTGCGGAAGATGTGAAGGCGGCTGCGCAGGTCTGCCGGTTCTGCGGGCACGAGTTCGGGCACTGAGAACTCCCTCGGCGGTCGCGTCACTGCGTAGACGCGCTAGCTCTCGAAGTGCTTGGTTCGGCAGGGCGATCGGCAGCCGCTCCAACGAGCCGGCGTGAGGACCCACGATGGTTCGGACCGCGACGGGCGCGTCGCGGTCGGTCACTTCATTGCGGGCTCGTCGTTGATGTAGGCGGCTGCGAGGCGGCTCGGGTGACACCAAGCGTGTGTGTCATCGACGCGGCTGTGGGCGCCTAGCAGCAGTGAGCTCGACGTGTCGGTCGAGCGGTCGGCCACGTTCGAGGAGCCTTCGATGCCTGCTGGTTGGTTGACGTCGCAGGCTCCGCCATCCAATGCGTCACTGATGCTGGGTACGGTGTGAGCAGCGAGGAGGACCTGCCGGAGGGTCAGCTGTCGCTGTTCGACTCGTCAGGGTCCGCAAGCTTCGAGATCGGCGAGGAGGTCGCAGATGAACCCGATGGGCCAGCGAGCGTTGGAGCAGCACCGACGGCA
>CAZBTQ010000241.1:0-4565 GCA_964494405.1 uncultured Iamiaceae bacterium | reverse complement strand
CCGGCGTTGAGGGGCGGGTTCGCCAGCGTTGGATGGCTGCGCGTTCTGGGACGTCCCTTGATCGCCCGACACGGGTCAGCCGGCGCCGGGTAGGGGAACAGCCTCTGGCATCACTGCTCGGCTGTGCGCGCCGAGATCCTGACCAACGTCCCCTTCTCGATCAACTGCTCGGGTTCCGGGTCGGTTGCGACAATCGCCAGGCCGTCGAAGGCGTCGCGGCCGACGGTGTTGCCGGTTGCGTGGTCGACGACGACCGACGGCAGACCCATGGAACGAAGGTACGACACCACCACGCCGACGGGCTCGGCCAACAACGGCTCAGGAATGATCGCAGTGTCGCTCCCAGCAGTCGCAGCTCCCCGGGACGCTCGCCGTAACTCTCCCGACAGCTTCTGGACTTCGGTTCGGGAGAGATCGACAGTGATCGGCGACTGGTCTCGCTGCTGCCGTGCGAACAGGCGGACCCCGCCAACGTTCGTCGGAGATGGCTCGACCCACAGCACATCTGACGAACTCCGATGTCGAGTCCATCCCCGAAGCCAAAACTGACGGGGAAGTCGTCGCTGCCTGTCCATCTGACGCCCCCTCCGACGTGGCGATACCAAAGGTCACACTCTTCCACAGCCAGTTGGAGCACTCCCCGTGACGACGCGGCGCCCGGCGACGCGTCGCAATGCCGGCGATGGGGGGCAGTGCGGGAGGGTCTCGGCCGCTCGGCGGTAGGGGGACGCTCTAGCGGGCTGGGCATCGCCTTGGCTGATGTTGCCGCTGGAGGCGCTGGGTTGGCGCACTCGGCATGTGTGCCTGGACGTCGGGTGGAGGGGCCGGGCCCTGTGCCGTCGCCGTCGTTGTGAGGCTTGCTTGTTGGTGTCACGTTCTGGTGGGTTCGGGCCCCTCTACGTTGAGATGGTGATCGGTGAGGGTGTGGGCGTTCGGGAGGACGTGGTGGTTTTCGACGCGTTCTTCGTGACCGTTCGGGGTGCCGTGACGGCGACTCACGTCAGCGCGACGTGCATTGACCGCAACTGACCGGTGAACGGGAACGGGGCGCGGTCGCGGTAGGCGAGCGACACGGGCGAGCCGAGCGCTCGTGCCACGTCGAGGCCGTCGTTGGCGGTGAAGCCGACCTGGGCGAGGCGCGGAACCGTGCCCGACACGACCACGTCGCCGTCGACCACCAGCTCGACGAGCATCGAGGCGTCGCGTCCCGGTCCTGATCGGGTCGACCGGACCTCGATCACGTGATCGCCTGCCGTGAGTGGTTCGTCGGCGGTGATGATGGTTCGCTCGATGAGGAACAGGTTGTACTCGTAGGTCAGCCGACCGCCGTCGGCGTAGAGGGTCAGGCCACCGGATCCGCCGCCGAGCTTGTACAGCACGCCCTCGACGTCGTCGGGTACCGACACCTCGAGTCGGGCGGTGTTGGAGAACATGCCGAGCGGGGGCGCGACGGCTTCGGGGAGGCGTGCCGAGGTGTCGAACAGTTGCCACTCGGTGGCGGTCGAGCGTGGCATGAGCTCGGGATGCAGGATCATCGTCCAGAGTCCGCCGCCGACGGGGAGCGCGCCGTTGCGGGCCGATTCGACGAGGAACAGGTCCTTGAGGTGGGCGAGTCGCTCGGGCTCCTGGTCGGCGAGGTCGTTTGCCTGCGACCAGTCCTCGTCGAGGTGGTAGAGCTCCCATGTGTCGTCGTTCGGGTTCCACGTCTCGATGCCGACTGGCAGGCCGGGCAGCCACGGGAGGCGTGGTCCGCGTGCGCACGCGTACCACCCCTCGTGGTAGATGCCGCGGCTTCCCATCACCTCGAAGTACTGGGTGGTCAAACCTCCGGGTGCGTCCGGGTCGTCGAGCGCGGCGGCGAACGACACCCCGTCGAAGGGCTGCTGGGGTACGCCGTGCACTGCCGTGGGCAGGCTCAACCCGAGGATCTCCATGACCGTCGGTGCGATGTCGTTGCAGTGGGTGAACTGGGCGCGGGGTCGATCGTCGGGCTCGATGCGGTCGGGCCACCGGACCACCAACGGGTTGCGGGTGCCGCCGAGGTGCGACGCGAGCAGCTTCATGCCCTTGTACGGCGACGAGCCGGCCCAGGCCCAGCCGGCGTGGTACATGTTGTCCACGAGCGGAGAGCCGAGCACGTCGAGGCCACCGAGCTCGTCGAGCGTGTCGATGTGCTCGCGCACCGTCGAGGCGATGCCGTTCTGTGCGAGCAGCTCGCTGATGGTGCCACCCTGGCCCTCGCCCGAGGATCCGTTGTCGCCGAAGATGTAGAACACGATCGTGTTGTCGGCGTAGCCGAGCTCGTCCAGGGCGTCGAGGACGCGGCCGGCCTGCACGTCGACGTGCTCGGTGAACCCGGCGGCGACCTCCATCAGCCGGGCCTGGAACGGCTTCTCGTCGTCGGGCACGTCGTCCCACGCCGGCATCTGTGGATCCCGCTCGGTCAGTTCGGTGTCGGCAGGGATCCACCCCTTGGCCTTGGCTCCCTCGAAGGCCCGTTCGCGGTAGGCGTCCCAGCCGTCGTCGAATCGGCCGGCGTACTTGTCGGCCCACTCCTTGTGGACGTGGTGCGGGCCGTGGATCGCGCCGCTCGCCCAGTACAAGAAGAACGGCGTGTCGGGTCGCACCGTCTTGTGGTTCCGGAGCCAGCCGATGGCGTCGTCGGCGAGATCCTCGGACAGGTGGTAGCCCTCCTCGGGGGTCTTCGGTGGCAGCACAACTGTCGTGTTGCGGACCAGGTTCGGCTCGTACTGCGACGCCTCACCACCGAGGAAACCGTAGAAGTACTCGAAGCCCAGGCCGGTCGGCCAGTTGTCGAACGGACCCGCTGCGGTCGTCTCCTGCGACGGGGTGTTGTGCCACTTCCCGAACGCCGACGTCGCGTACCCGTGGTGACGGAGGATCTCGGGGAGCGTGACGCAGTCGGCGGGGATCTTGCCCGCATAGCCGTCCCAGTCGTTCGCAAACTCACAGATCTGACCGAACCCGACGCGGTGCTGGTTGCGGCCGGTGAGCAACGAGGCCCGCGTCGGCGAGCACATCGCGGTCGTGTGGAACCGGTTGAAGCCGACGCCCTCGTCGAGCAGGCGCGACAGCGTGGGGGTGTGCACGTCGCCGCCGAACGGCTCGGGAAGACCCGGCCCGGCGTCGTCGATCAGGACCACCACCACGTTCGGCGCATCGTCGGGGAGGTGCCGCTCGGGCGGGGCAGGTGCGTACACCGACTCCTGCATCGTGATCCGAGCGACGCTGCCACCCTTCGCGGGCGGGAACGGCAGCACGGCTGCCGGCCTCGGCGGCGTGTCGGGAACGACGCGGGGACGCTTGTTGGACATCGGTGGATCCTTCCTGGAGTGCCGCCCGCACAGCTGGCGTCGGGCGAGTCGCCGACGATGGGAACGAGACTCACCGTAGTGTGAGTCGCAGACCGGGCTGGCCGACGTCGCAGTCGGCCGCTCGGAACCCGCTGCGATGAGTTCGTGTTGTCCCCCTCGACGACGTCCGCCGGCCGACATGGTCGACGAGACGACGGATCGGTCCGAGGTCGCGCGGCCGGGGGAGCGTCGCGCCAAGCGATCGGGCGATGCGTTCGTGGAGCTCGGCGGTGCCACCTTCACAATGGGCACCGACGACCCGAAGGGGTACCAGGCCGATGGTGAGGGTCCACCCCACGTCGTCGAGTTGAGCCCGTTCTCGATCGCGGTGCACGCCGTCACCAACGACGACTTCGCCGCCTTCGTCGACGCGACCGGGCACGTGACCACGGCCGAGCGCTACGGCAACTCGTTCGTGTTCGCCCGTCACCTCCCCGACGACTTCCCGCCCACCCGCGCCGTCGCAGCGACCCCCTGGTGGCGTCTCGTCGAGGGCGCCGACTGGCATCATCCCAGCGGCCCCCACAGCGACCTCGACGGACGCGACGATCATCCGGTCGTCCACGTGAGCTGGCTCGACGCCGCGGCGTACTGCACGTGGGCCGAGGTGCGTCTGCCGACCGAGGCCGAGTGGGAGTACGCGGCGCGCGGTGGTCTCGACGGGTCGCACTTCCCGTGGGGCGACGAACGAGAACCCGAGGGATCACACCGGATGAACGTGTTCCAAGGCCGCTTCCCCGACCACGACACCGCCGCCGACGGGTTCACCGCGACCGCGCCGGTCGACGCCTACCCGCCGAACGGGTTCGGGCTGCACCAGATGACCGGCAACGTGTGGGAGTGGTGCTCGGACTGGTTCGACCCCGGGTACTACGCCATCGCATCCCGCGTCGACCCCGCTGGTCCGGCCGACGGGACCGCTCGGGTGATGCGCGGCGGTTCGTACCTTTGTCACGAGAGCTATTGCTGGCGGTACCGCGTGGATGCCCGGAGCTCGAACACGCCCGACAGCACCACCGGCAACCTCGGCTTTCGCGTCGCCCGCTGAGTTATCTCGGCGCAGCCTCGACGACGTGCCGTCACGGCTCGCTGAGTCCCGGGGAAGATCCAACTGCCGTGGAGGAACTCGGGTCGTGGACCGTAGAGCCGCACGATGTAGTCGCACCCCTCGGTGATGCGGATGCAGTAAGG
>CAZBTQ010000240.1:0-4582 GCA_964494405.1 uncultured Iamiaceae bacterium | reverse complement strand
CCCGGCATCGACGCCAACGACGGTGTCACCTCCGCCGACCGCCGCCTCCACATCGCACTCGCGCCACCCGCCCCAGCGATCGGCGGCACCGTGTTCTGGAAGGACGGCTCGGCCACGAAGCCCCTCGGGAACGTTGCGGTCTCGACGACCCGCACGGTCGGCTTCGATCCCGTCACCGATGCGGCGGCCACCGCCGACCCGACGCTGGTCACCACGCCTGCCTCGACCACCAGCGACGGGTCCGGCAACTGGCAGCTCGACGGCCAGGTCTTCGGTGTGGCGCCATACACGTTCACGACGCCCAACTTCGCGCCCGGACTGATCAACGTTCGCGTCGACGACAGCGGCGCGTCGGCCACGGCAGGCGCGGGCGCCGCGGTGAATGAGACACCTGACGGAAGGTTCCACGTCGAACTGTCCGCCCCGACGCCGCGCACGCTCACCGGCGTCCTCACGATCCAGAGCACGAGTGTCGACTTCACTGCTGTCACACTCACCGCCGTCAGCCCGACAGGCGCGACGATCGACGAGGATGCGGGCGACCCGGTGCACATCGAGCGGGTCTCCGAGTCGGGCATGGAGCTCTCGTTCGAGATCGTCGGGGCTCAGCCCGGAACGTGGAGGGTCACCGCCAGCCTCCCCGCGCACCACACCTACAACACGCTGACGCTGCCCGTCGAGCAGTTCGTCGACCCCGGTCCCACGGCCACACCGGTCCCCGGCTTCGACATCTCGATGCGCGAACTGGCCGAGCTGCGACTCACCCTCACCAAGGTCGACGGTACCGCCATCACCACTGCACCCACGGTGACGTTGACGCCGACCGCCGGTGGCACGGTGCTCTCCGGGCCGTTGACGCCCGTCTCGCCCGGCTCGAACGTCTTCCAGCTGACCGACATCCCGGTCGATGCCACCGACCCGGTCGGTACCCCGAAGGCCTACACGATGAAGGTCGAGCTCGCCGGGTATGACGTCAGTGCCGTCGCCGCGGTCCCGCTCCCGTTCGTCGCCGGTGAACTGGTCGAGCGGACGCTGGCTCTCCCGGTGTTCGGCTCGATCACCGGTCAGATCGACGGCGACATCGACGGTGGTCCCCCGGTCGACGTCGACATCGAGAACGACGGCACGTTGACCGTCACTCGGGTCAACGCCGACGGCACCCCCTACGTCGGAGCGTTCGACCCGCCGACGGTGTCGATCACCGGCGGCACCTACACGATCAGCGGACAGCCCGGCTACTACAAGATCGAGGTGGCGCACCCACAGTTCACGGCCGACCTCACGCCGCCGGTCGACGACTTCGACCCGTCGGTCACGCCGCCGATCCCACCCGGCGACCCCGGAGTGTTCCGGCTCGTCAACGACGCCACCAACACCCCCGCCCCGTTCGTCCTGCCGATCATCCGGGGCTCGCTCGACATCTCGGTGGTCCAGTCACTGGCCGACGTCGTGCCGATCTACATCACCGGCGCCCGGTACCAGCTGATCAAGGAGACGACGCCCACCGAAACGGTGGTGAGCGAGGGGCTCATCGACGACGGAGCGATCGATGGGCACGTCCTCGTCGACGACTTGTATCCGGGCGACTACCGCCTCGAGCTCCGCCAGTTCGCGGACCCGGACGATCCCGCCAGCCAGGAGACCGCCTTCCCGGTGATCACCAACGTGCGCATCGAACGAGCCAGCTCGTCGAGCGTGCCGAGTACCACCACCGTCCGCGCCCCGCTCCCACCGCTCAGCCCCACGGTGACCGGACGAATCCTCGGCGAGAACCAGGCTGGCAAACCCGTGCCGCTTCCGGCCGCGGCCACGTTCGCGGTCACGAGCACCTTCGACGAGCCGGCGATCGAGATCAACGGCACCACCACGGTGCCGGACCCGACACAGGGCAACGCGACCGCCACGATGGGTGGGTCCAACGCCACCGGAATCGTCACCTACCAGTTCAGCAGGGTGCCGAGCGGGGCACACGAGGTGACGCTGGCGATCACTCCCGCCAACGCCATGACCGGCTACACGCTGACGCCGGCAGGTTCGTTGACGAAGGATCTCGTGATCACCACATCCGGCGTCATCGCGGGGCCGGCATACGTGTACAAGGTCGCCAACGTGACGGTGAAGGTCGCGCTGACGCCCGGCGACTACCCCGGCATGAGTGACATGAAGCTGATATCTCCGAGCGGCGTCGAGTACCTCGGAACGTTCGACGCCGCCTCCGACACCCTCAGCTTCGTCGGCGTGGGCCCTGAGATCGGCACCTTCCACGTCGAGTTCGAGGACGACCTGCACGAGCCGTACACCGCCGCCGATCCTGGCATCTCCGTCCCGCCCGATCTCGAGGCCCCGTTCGAGGTGACTGCCAGCGTCACCACGACGCCGGCGTTGGGTCGACTCACGGTGGCGGCGACGATGCGCAACAGCCCGTCTTCCACCGTCGCGCTCGGTACCGGCGCGACCATCACGTTCACTGGCGCCAGCCCCGGCGCGTCGTGTCTGGCACCTGCCCCCCCGTGCGTGACCACGTCAACCGGGGCCGCGTCCTACACCGTGACGCTCAAGCCTGGGACGTACAACGTCGTCACGAGCCTCGCTGGCTACCAGTCGCAGACACTCACCGATGTCCCCGTCACCGGCGGAGTGATCGGCAATCTCAGCGTGCAGATCGTCAAGCTCGCGAGCATCGCCGTCACGATCGAGAACACCCCGCTGCCAACCGGCACCACGGTGACACTGCTCGACGTGACGTCGGCCGACCCCGACAACAACAACCCTCCGGTTGCAGGTGTGCCGAGTGGCAACATGTTCAGGTTCACCGACCTGGTGCCGACTCCGAAGAAGTATCGAGTGGTCGTGAAGGCGCCGGGATTCGCCACCCAGACGTTCCCGTCGGCGTCCGGCAGCTACTCGCCGGCGATCGGCGAGACGGTCCCTTCGGACGGCTCACATGCACTGGCCAACGTGTTGCTTGCGCCTCGCGTGGTCACGGTCAACGTGAACGACGGCACGCCGCCGACCGGCACGGTCGTCACCCTGCGCTTCGGCGCCCTCACGTTCACCGACAGCACGGCTCCGTACACCTTCTCGTCGGCTGACATCCCGACCCTCCCGCTCGATGAGACCGGTGTGGTGAGAGTGAACGCACCGGGTCATCGAGGCGCGAAGGCAACCATCCCCTCGCCGTCGACAGATGCCATACCGGTCACGATCAACCCGCTCGCGACGGTGAGCGGCACGATCACCAAGCCGTCGGCCCTGACGGCGTTGCCGGCAGGGACGAGGGTCGTGGCCACGTCGTCCGGCAAGGCTTCCATCGAAGCGATCGTGACGGTCACCCCAACCGGCGGGACGTTCACCCTGGAGGGCCTCGACAACGGCACCGACGGCGCGGGTGACCCGGCCGGCCGCGACTGGAAGGTCACCTACGACGTGGTCGGCGTCGGTGTCGACGATTCGACCGTCACCGTCGACAGTTCCTGCACCGGGACGGGTGCAGGAGCGTGCTCGCTACCGGCCATTACCCCGGTCCCGAGGGACATCCCGATCACGTTCAACGTCACGGCCGCCGAGCCGGCAGGCGGTGTGAGCATCGTGTTGAACACCTCGCCGACGTCATCGACGTCTGCCACTCCGACGACGACCGGTGCGAACTCGTCGCCGGTGATCAACATCAAAGAGACCCAGATCGGCTCCACGCTCACCTACACCGTGACCGGAAGTGGCTACCTGGCGCACAGCGGTGGGAGCATCACGGTGCCGGCGTCGCTGTCGGCCATCACCGAACTGGTCACCGTGGTCCGCAAGCCGATCACGGGCACGGTGATGACCGGTGGCATGACGCCAGCAGCGGTCGTTGGCGCGACCGTACGGGTATGTCCCACGCCTCCGAACGCGCTGTGTGCGGCGGGCACCGTGGTCGCCGATGTCACCTCGGTGGCCGGTGGAGCGTTCAGCATCATCTCGGTCGTACCTGCCGGTTCCACCCCTCCGACCAGCTACCGGCTCTGGGCGACCAACGGCAGCGGCGGCTCGGCGGTGTCGGGGTGGGTCACGTTGACGATCAACGCCAACGGCACGTACACCCTGTCGAACTCGACGATCACGGTCACGTGAGGTACTCACTGTCGATGAGGCGGTCGAGATCCGGCCGGCAGTTCACGAGGATGGCGACACGCCAGGTCGTCGATGTTGGTCCAGCCCCGCGTTTCCGGCTGTCCTGCTGAATGGACCACGGGCCGCGGGCAAGACCACCACCGCTCGCCAACATGCGGCCTCCGAGGTGCGCCTGGATCAACCTGCCCAAGCCGCTGCCTTTGTCGCCGATCCCGATGCCGCCCTACGCAATCGCGACGAGCCCGTGCTGCTCGACGAGTGGCAGGAAGTGCCAGCAGTGCTGGGTGCCGTGAAGCGGGCCGTCGACGACGATTCACGGCCCGGCCGGTTCCTGCTCACCGGCAGTGTCCGCGCTGATCTGGAAACGGTCACATGGCCCGGCACTGGCCGATTGGTGCGCCTTCGCATGTTCGGCTTTGCACTGTTCGTCGCCGAGCGCGTCCCAGCCTGGGCCGCGAACCACCTCGGCCGT
>CAZBTQ010000239.1:0-4598 GCA_964494405.1 uncultured Iamiaceae bacterium | reverse complement strand
AGGGGGACCTCGGCCGAGTTGGCGGCGAGACCGCCGGCCAGGCCCGAGTTCGTGTCGCCCTGCACCACCACCGCAGCGGGCCGCTCGTCGAGGAGCAGGCGCTCGATGGCCACCGTGGCGTTGCCGATCTGCGCGCCGCGGGTCTGGCCGCCGACCTCGAGGTGCACGTCGGGGTCTCCGAGGCGCAGCTGGTCGAGGAACGTGCGGCTCATCGAGTCGTCGAAGTGCTGGCCGGTGTGCACGACGAGGGCTCGGTCGCCGAGCGCACGCACGATCGGAGCGAGCTTGATCATCTCTGGTCGCGTGCCGAAGACGACGGCGATGCGGGGTGGCACGGGAGACTCCTCGGTGGGGATCAGGTGAGCAGGTCGCGCACGGCGCCGACGACGGCCTCGCGGTCGGCATCAGCGAGGTGCTGGTGCACTGGGAGGCTGACGACCTGGCGCGCGACGCGCTCGGCGACGGTGCACCCGTCTCCGAGCTGGACGAGGGGGTGCTCGCGGAACGGCTCGTAGTCGTAGACGGCCCGCGGGTAGTAGACCCCGGCCCCGACGCCTCGTTCGACGAGGCCTGCGACGAGGTCGTCGCGCGTCAGGCGGGCGTCGTCGGTGACCCGGATCGTGTACTGGTGCCAGACGTGGCGTCGCCCCGCCTTCACCCTGGGCGTGACCACGCCATCGAGGTCGGCGAACGCCTCGGAGTAGAACGCGGCGGTGCTGGACCGGGCCGCCACGATGTCGTCGAGGCGGGCGAACTGCGGCACCGCGACTGCCGCGGCGAGATCGGTGAGGCGGTAGTTGTGGCCCGCCACCTCGTACTGGTACCGGGCGCGCATGCCCTGGTTGCGCAGCACTCGGATCCGGTCGGCGAGTGCGGCGTCATCGGTGGTGACGACGCCGCCCTCGCCGCACTGGAGGTTCTTCGTCGCGTAGAAGCTGAACGTGGCGAGGCCCCAGGTGCCGACCGGTCGGCCGCCGTAGCTGGCGCCGTGGGCCTGGGCGGCGTCTTCCACCACGGTCGCGCCGAGCCGTTCCGCCGTCGCTGCGATGGGGTCCATGTCGGCGGATTGTCCGTACAGGTGCACGGGCATGACGGCCCGCGTCGCATCGGTGGCGACCTCGTCGAGGCGAGTCGGATCCATGTTGAAGTCGTCGTCGGCGATGTCGGCGAAGCGCGCGGTCGCGCCCGCCTCGAGGATCGCGTTCAGGGTGGCGACGAAGGTGTACGGAGTGGTGATCACCTCGTCGCCCGGCGAGAGCCGCAGCGCCTGGAGGGCGACGACGAGGGCGGCCGTGCCGCTGTTGACCGCCACCGCGTGCGCGGCACCGGTCATCTCGCGGCAGGCCGCCTCGAAGCGCTCGACCATCGACCCCTGCGCCAGCATCCCAGAGGCCAGGACCTCGTTCACGAGGGCGATCTCCTCGGCCTCGCAGCGCACGACGGTGATGGGGATCATGAGGGCTCCTCGCCGCACTCGGCGCAGTCATCGGGGTTGGCGGGTGGATCGGGCTCGCGGGACGTGATGTGACCCTGTCGGCAGACCCATGCGTGGTGGTGAGCCGGATTTCCGAGGACCAGTTGGTGGGGCGCCACGTCGCGGGTGACGACCGAGCCGGCTGCCACCATCGCCCACGCCCCGATGGTGGTGCCGCACACGACCGTGGCGTTCGCCCCGATCGACGCGCCGTCGTCGACCCGGGTGGCCACGACCGTCCACGTGTCGTTCGAGGCGCGGGGGAACAGGTCGTTGGTGAACACGCACGACGGGCCGAGGAAGACGTCGTCGCCGATGGTGACCCCGTGGTACACGCTCACGTTGTTCTGGACCTTCACCCGGTCGCCGAGCACGACCTCCGCGTCGACGTAGACGTTCTTCCCCAGGCTGCACCCCGCGCCGATTCGTGCGCCGGACCGGACGTGGGCGTGGTGCCAGATCGACGTGCCGTCGCCGATCGAGGCGTCGTCCTCGACGATCGCGGTGGGGTGGGCGCTCCAGGACATGTCGGCGAGTCTCCTCGTGGGGGTCCGCCGGTGGGACCACGCCTCGGGCCGCTCACATCTGGTCCACGCCGGTCGACGGGACAGTAGCGTACGGCGTCGGGTTCACGACCTTGGGTGAACGTCCCAGTGGCCATGGCGGAGACCAACGAGGAGCGAACGGATGAGGTGTGCAGTCGTCGGAGCGGGCGTGCTCGGGATGAGCCTCGCGCATCGCCTTGCCGGCGCGGGCCACGACGTCACGCTGTTCGAAGCGGCCGATGTCCTCGGCGGACTCGCCGCCCCGTGGGAGCTCGGCGACGTGACCTGGGACCGCCACTACCACGTCACCCTGCTCTCCGACGCCCGTACCCGTGCGATGTACGACGCGGCGGGCATCGCCGAGGACCGGATCCACTGGGTCGAGACCAAGACCGGCTACTACGGCACCGACCGACAGCTCCGCTCGGTGTCGAACGCCGTCGAGTTCCTCCAGCTCCCCGGCCTGTCGCTGATCGACAAGGGCCGGCTCGGTTCGACGATCCTGTGGGGTTCGCGGATCCGGGACGGGCAGAAGATGGAGCGCCAGTCCGTCGAGGCCTGGCTGCGACGCTGGAGCGGCGACTCGGCGTTCGAGACGTTCTGGAAGCCGTTGCTGCGCGCCAAGCTCGGCGACAACTACACGCGGGCGTCCTCGGCGTTCATCTGGGCCACCATCCAGCGGCTCTACGCCGCTCGTCGGTCCGGGCTCAAGAAGGAGATGTTCGGCTACGTCGAAGGTGGCTACGCCGCGGTGTGCGATGCGTTCCACGAGTCGCTCGACCAAGCAGGTGTCCGGGTCCTGCTGTCCACCCCGATCGGTTCGATCTCGCGCGCCGACGGCGGTGGCCTGGACGTGGTGGAGGCCGGCGGCACCACCGAGCACTTCGACAAGGTGATCGTCACCACAGCCGCGCCGCTGGCGGCGCGGCTGTGCCCCGACCTCCTCGAGGGCGAGCGGCGCCGGCTCGAGACGGTCGAGTACGTGGGCATCGTCTGCGTGTCGCTGCTGCTCGAGCGCAAGCTCGCCGACTACTACCTCACCTACATCACCGATCCCGCCACGCCGTTCACCGCGGTGGTCGAGATGACGGCGTTCATCGACCCGTCCGAGGTCGGTGGCCACACCCTGGTGTACCTGCCGAAGTACACGACGGCGGACGACCCCCTGTTCACCATGTCCGACGACGAGGTCCTCGATCAGTTCCTGCCGTACCTCGAACGGATGTACCCGCACTTCGCCCGCGACCAGGTGGTCACCGAGCGCATCTCACGTGTTCCGAAGGTGTTCGCCCTGCCAACCTTGCGGTACTCCGAGTCGCAGCCGTCGATCGCGACGTCGGTGCCGGGCCTGTACCTGGCCGGTTCCGCCAACCTGCCGTTCGCGACGCTCAACGTCGACGACACCCTTTCCCTGCTCGACGAGGTCACCGCGATCGCCGGCCTCGCTCCCGTCGATGCCGCCCTCATGCAGGAGCCCTGATGCCGACCACGCCCCTCGCCTCGCTCTCGCTCGACGCCGACAACCAGTGGGCGTACCAGATGACCCACGGCGACCCCGACTGGCAGAACTACACCTCCTACCTCGACACCCTCGCCGAGCGTGTGCTGCCGGTCCTCGCCGAACGCGACTTGACGATCACCTTTTTCGTGGTGGGCGAAGATGCCGCCCGACCAGAGAACGCCGATGCGATCCGGTCCCTGTCCGATGCCGGCCACGAGATCGCCAACCACAGCTTTCGCCACCAGCCCTGGTTGCACCGCTACACGCTCGAGGAGCTCCACGAGGAGTTCCGCAAGACGGAAGAGGCGCTCGAAGCCGTCACCGGACAGCGCACCGTGGGGTTCCGGGGACCCGGCTACAGCTTGAGCCCCGACGTGATCCGCGTGCTCCTCGACCGCGGCTATCGCTACGACTGCTCGACGCTGCCGACGGTGATCGGCCCCCTCGCCCGCCGCTATTACTTCCGGACGGCCGAGCTCACGGACGAGCAGCGTGAGGAGCGCAGCTACCTGTTCGGCAGCGCGCGCGACGGCTTGCGGAGCCTCAAGCCATACCTGTGGGAGATGGGCGACGAACGGCTGCTCGAGATCCCGGTGACGACCATGCCGCTCAGCCGGGTGCCGGTGCACGTCTCCTACGTGCTGTACCTGGCGGGCATCTCCCCGGCGCTCGCCCACCAGTACTTCGCCAACAGCATGCGGCTGTGCAAGGTGCGCGGCGTCGAGCCCTCGATCTTGTTGCATCCGCTCGACTTCCTCGGCGCCGACGACGTCGACAGCCTCCGCTTCTTCCCCGGGATGGGCATGACCGGTGCGCAGAAGCGAGAGACGGTGCTCGACTGCCTCGACGAGCTGAAGCGCCAGTTCCGAGTGGTGGGCATGCGCGACCACGCCGAGGCGATCCTCGACCGGGGCGAGCTGCCCTCGAGATCGGCAGCGACGAGCCGGCCCCACATGAAGGTCGAGACGTGAGCATCGAGTCGGAGTCCATCGACGCGGTCGACCGCCCCGGGGTGCTGCCCGAGCGGCCGCTCGTCACCGTGTTGGTGCCCGCCTACAACGAGACCCTGAAGATCACG
>CAZBTQ010000238.1:0-4605 GCA_964494405.1 uncultured Iamiaceae bacterium | reverse complement strand
CAGCATCTCGTCGAGCTCCTTGTCGAGCGCGGTCGGCTCGCCACGACGCCACGCGAAGTAGACCTCGTTGACGCGAGCCTCGGCCTCGTCGAGGTCCTCGACATGGCGGGCGATCACCGCCTTGCCCTGCGGCGTCTGCTTCCGGCCGAGCGTCGTGAACGTGGCGCCAGCCGCGACGCACCCCCAGAACCCGAACTCGAGCCCCAGCGCGTCCTCGATCACGAACGTGTACAGGTCGTGGGGCAGGTCGCCACCCGCCGCCATCGTCGGCCCCGGCACCACGCTGCGCGGAGGGCGCAGCGCCGTCCACGAGCAGCCCCGTCCCCGCCGCCGGAACGTCACCGTCATCACCCGCTCGGGCATCTCCCGACCCTACCGACGACAAGGTCGACCCGGCCCGCCGGCGACCAGCGGTTCAACCCATTCGTGCGCCGAGCCAGGCGAGCAGATCGGCAGTGACCTCGTCGCGGTTCGTCTCGTTGAACATCTCGTGGCGGCCGCCGGGATAGGCGAGCAGCGTGACGTCCTCCAGCCCGAGCGACCGGTAGTGGTCGGCCAGCGCCTTGCCACCGACCTCGCCCCCGACCGGGTCGTCGGAGCCGTTGATGATCAGCAAGGGGAGCGTCGTCGCGACGTCGGTGCGTGCGTCGTCGGTGGACGTCCGGCGGCTCGACGCTGGCGTCGACTGCATGATCTCGAACCCGCACAGCGGATCGGCGACGTAGAGATCGACCTCGGCCTCGTCGCGCGACAACCAGTCGTAGGGCGTCCGCGCCGGCTCGAACGCGGCGTTGGCCGGCGGACGCTCCGTCGGCGGCGCAGCCGGGTCGCGGTAGGTCGTACCGGTGAGCACGGCCGCGTCGATCTCGTCGCTCCAGCGACGCACGTACCGCTGGAGGATGAACGACCCCCAGCTGTGCCCCAGCACCACCAGCGGCACGCCCGGCTCCTCGGCGGCGACCCGGCGGCTCACCGCGTGGACCGCGTCGAGGACCCCGTCCATCCCCCGCGGCCCGAGGTCGCCCAAGGTGTCGCTGCGGACCCCGCTCTGGCCGTGGCCGCGGTGATCGTCGGCGTAGACCGCCCACCCCGCGTCGGCCAGCACCCGGGCGAGTCGGTCGTAGCGCAACGCGTGCTCGGCCCAGCCGTGCAGGATGTGGATCGCAGCGGTCGGGTCGCCGTCGGGACGCCAGCGGAACACCACCGACTCGAGCCCGTCGGGGTCGGTCACGGTCAGCTCGTCATGTCGCACGGCCGGGATCCTACGGTCAGGCCTCGTCGTAGGTGGCGAGTGTTCGTTGGAGGTGGGAGAGGCTGTCGGCGAGGCCACCCGGGCGGCTGCGGGCGAGCCACCGCTCGGCGTAGGCGTCGACCAGCGGTGCCAGGTCGGCTCGCATCGCAGCCGGCCCGAGGTCGGGCCCGCCGGCCCTCGCCATCAACCGCAGCGCCCCGTGGCGCGCCAGGCCGATGGCCACGTCGAGCTCGGCCACCGTCGTCGCCGCGTCGCCTGCGGTCGGTCGGGCCCGGGCCAGGTCGTCGCGGGCCCGCTCCAGCGTGGCGATCACATCGGCCACGGCGTCGGGGTCGGCCGCGCCGCCGGTCATGGCGCCCTGGTGCGGGAAGAGCGACGTGCACAGCGGGCTCGCGTTGCGGACCACGACGCCGGTCCTGCCGTGCACCGCACCGATGGTGTCGAGCACCCGACCGATCGTCCCGGTCGAGTCTCCGGTGACGACGCGGTCGACGACGGCAGCCACGTCGAGGTCGGCGTTGGCGCCAGCGCACCAGGCCACGGCACCGCCGTAGAGCCACGCGGGGTCGCTCACCGACGGGGGTTGGTGGTGGCCGCCGTCGCCCCAGTCGGTGACGAGGAACCCACCGACGCCGGCCGCCCGGCCCGCGACCGCAGCGTCCAACAGGTTGGCCGTGGCGTCGTCGAGCCGGCCGATCAACGAGTTCCACGACGACGTTCCCGGCACGACCCAGGTCGCGGTCCCCTGATCGGCGAACGGCGCGAGCCGCGACGCGAAGTCGGTCGGCTCCGACATGTCGATCCCCAGCTCTGCGAGCAGCGCCGCCTGCCGGGGCCGCAGCTCGGGCGTCGGCGCATCGGGCGGGTCGTAGTTCCAGACGAGGGCGGTGACATCGCCGTCGGGCAGCAGCGCCCGCGCCTCTTGGTGGTGGGCGAGCACGTCGGCCCACACCTGCACCGCGCACCCGTCGGCGAGCAGCGGACCGACCAGGCGGGCCAGGTGCTCGCCGTAGACGGTGCCGAGCCCGACCTCGGCCACCCGCGCCGCGCTCGCCCCGCGCCCGAGCTCGAACGTCTCGTCGCAGCCGATGTTCACCGTGCGGCTCCGCACCGCCGCCATCTGCTCGCGGACGAGACCAAGCGCGAACGCTGCGTTCTCCTCTGTCGGTGCCAGCACGCCTGGCGGCCAGCGAACGCCGGGGATGATCTCGACACCGTCGGGGCACTCGGCCCGCTGTCGGTACTGGTCGTGGGACAGCCACCGGCCCATGTGGCCGAAGCAGTTCTGGTTGGTCACCAGCTCGATGCCGTGCCTCGCGCACAGGTCGTCGAGCCACCCCAGGTCGTCGACGGTGAGGGGCGACGCGTCCCGCCAGACGTCGGAATGGTCGCGGTAGGCGAAGGTGTGCTCGACGTACAGCTGGAGGTGGTTGTAGCGAGCCGCGGCGAGGATGCCGACGAGCCGCTCGAGGGTGGCCCGCGTCGGCACCCGGTCGCGGCTGACGTCGAGCATGGCGCCGCGCACCGCGATGTCGGGATGGTCGCGGATGTCGACGACCGGGAGGCTGCCGTCGTCGGCTCGAAGCTGGTCGACGGTCTGGGTGCCGTAGCGCCGGCCGGCGTCGTCGGCGTGGGCCAGCACCGCCCGATCGCCGTCGACGTGCAGCTCGTAGCCCTGCGACGGCAGGCCAGGGTCGCGCACGACCTCGACGGGCGCGGCGCACCGCACGTCGGGGTCGAATCCGTCGATGTGGCGTGGGCGCGGGAACAGGTCGTCGACGCCGGCGGTCACGGTCGGGTCTCCAGTCGGCGCACGAACGTGACCGAACCGGACGATTCCGACGGCCACTCGGCGAACCCCATCGCGCGGTAGAAGCCGATCGCCCGGGTGTTGGCTGCGCTCGTACCGAGGTGCACACCCGTCGAGCCGGCCGCGGCGAGCTGGTCGAAGAGCCGTTCGAGGAGCCGCCGGCCGTACCCCTGGCCTTGCACGACTGGGAGGAGGTCGATGTGCAGGTGTGACGGGTGGTCGCGCAGCAACGCCGGCGGAGTCGACTCCGGCTCGTGGATCCGGCGGACGAGGGCTGCCTCGGGCGCGTCGGCGGGGACGGCATCGAGCGGGTAGCGCTCCCGCAGCGACGGCCACCACCTCGCCTCGGCCTCTGACTCGAACGCCGCGGAGTCGACGGCGCCGAGCACGTAGCCAACCGGCGGCTCGTCGGGCGCCGCCACCACGGTCGCCAACTCGGGCGCGAGCGCGAGGTAGGGCAGCAGGTAGATCTCCGACAGCAGGCGCGGCTCCCGGGTGAACACGTCGGTGGCATCGCCGCCCGCGGCACCGGTCTCGAGGCAGACCCGCATCAGGGCCTCCTCGTCGCCGGCCCGGTAGGCCCGCAGCTCGGCGGTGCGCACGTCGTCCATCGACGCGACGCTATTGGAGTCGACGACCGCGCACGGGAGCCAC
Organism: uncultured Iamiaceae bacterium; assembly: GCA_964494405.1. Lineage (GTDB taxonomy): Bacteria > Actinomycetota > Acidimicrobiia > Acidimicrobiales > SKKL01 > Actinomarinicola. The sequence goes on along the minus strand of CAZBTQ010000238.1, from coordinate 889 downwards.
GATGACCTCACCTCACGACCACACGGCCAGCGCCGGGCCCAGCCTCGCCGAGCGGCTCGGCTACCGGCCCGGCGACCGCGTCGTCATCGTCAACTGCGACGACCTCGGGTCGAGCCAGGCGGCCAACGACGCCATCCGCCGCTCGATCCGGGAGGGCTCGGCCACCAGCGCCACGCTGATGGTGCCCTGCCCGTGGGCCGCCGACGCCGCGGCCGACCCGCCGGGCGCCGACGTCGGCGTGCACCTCACCCTCAACTCGGAGTGGGACGGATACCGGTGGGGTCCGGTCACGCCCGGCCCGTCGCTGCTCGACGCCGAGGGTCGTCTGCCCCGCACGATCGACGAGGTGTGGCAGCGGGCCGACCTCGACGAGGTGCGCGCCGAGCTGCGCGCCCAGATCGCGCAGGCGACGGCGTGGGGGTTCGACGTCACCCACCTCGACAGCCACATGGGCACGCTCCAGCTCGAACCCCGCTACTTCGACGTGTACCTGGAGCTCGCGGTCGAGCACCAGCTTCCGCTGCGGCTGTCGGGCTGGTCGAGCGAGCGGGCGATCGGCTTCGAGTTCCGCGACCGTGCCGCGGCGGCGGGCATCGTGTCGCCCGACCACCTGGTCGGCACCGACATCCTCGCCAAGGCCGAGAACCTCCGCACCGGGGTCACCGAGCTGTACCTGCACCCCGCCACCGACGGCCCCGAGCTACGGGCTCTCGCGCCCGACAACGAGCGGCGCATCGAGGACGCGGCGCTGCTCGCGCCCGGCGGCGCGCTCGGCGATCTCCTCGGCCGCGCCGGCGCCCACGTCATCAGCTACCGGACCCTGCGCGACCTCCAACGAGCCGGCTGACGAGCCGAACGACCCACTCTGGTACCGGATCGGCGCGGTCAG
>CAZBTQ010000237.1:2826-4619 GCA_964494405.1 uncultured Iamiaceae bacterium | reverse complement strand
TCGACCGGGCCGGCGTGGGCGAGGTCGAGCCCGCACAGGAGGTGCCCGAACGACGTGGGGTGCTGGGCCGCGACGGGCCCGAGCAGCCGGAGGATCGCGTCGGCGGCGTCGAAGTAGCGGGCTTCGCCGGTCAGCGCGCCGAGGCGCAACAGCCCGGTGGCGGCGAGGCTCTGCGACGACGGGGTCGCTCCGTCCATCAGGTCCTTGGGCCGGGTGACGAGCGCCGGCGCATCGAGCCCCGTCGTGTAGACGCCGCCCTGTGCGTCGTCCCAGAAGAGGCGGAGCAGATCATCGGCGACCTCGGTGGCCGACGAGAGCCAGCGGGCCTTGCCCGTCGCCTCGCCCAGGCGGACGAACGCGTCGATGAGCGCGCCGTGGTCGGCCGCGACGGCGAGGTGCCTGGCCTGTGCCGGGCGGTCGTGGCCACCGGCCTGCCACGACCGCATCCAGCGGCCGTCGTCGCGTCGCAGGTTGGCGAGGAGGAACTCGCCGTTCGACACCGCCACGTCGAGCCAGTCGTCCCGGCCCATCGCTGCGGCGGCTTCGGCCAGGGTCGACAGCATGAGGCCGTTCCACTCGGTGAGGACCTTGTCGTCGAGTCCGGGTCGGACGCGGCCCTCCCGGCGCTCGAGGAGGTGCCGGCGAGCGCGCCTGACCTTCTTGGGCGCGGCCAGCTCACCGAGCACGGGTCGGCGCAGGATGTTGGTCCCCTCCCAGTTGCCGCCGTCGGTCACGCCCCACCACTCCTTGGCGGCCGCGGCGTCGTCGCCGCACACCTCGTCGATCTCGGCACGGTCCCAGACGTAGAACCGGCCCTCGACGCCCTCGGAGTCGGCGTCCTTGGCGGACGCGAAGCCACCCTCGCCGAGCTGGAGGTCCCGCAGCACGTACTCGATGGTGTCCTCGACGACGCGCCGGTGGTCGTCTCGTCCGGTCACCTGCCAGGCGTGCAGGTACACCCGAGCGAGGAGCGCCTGGTCGTAGAGCATCTTCTCGAAGTGGGGGACGAGCCACTCGCGGTCGGTGCTGTAGCGGGCGAAGCCGCCGCCCAGGTGGTCGTGGAGGCCGCCGGCCGCCATCGCATCGAGCGACCGCTCGACCATCGCCAGCGCCCGCGGGTCCCCGTCGAGGAGGTGCGCGCGCAGCAGCAGCTCGAGCGTCATGGTCTGGGGGAACTTCGGCGCGGCGCCGAACCCGCCCCACTCGTCGTCGAACTGGGCCGACGCGGCGTCGACCGCGGCGGCGATCGCATCGCGGGGCGGCAGCGCATCGGCGGCCTGGAGCTGCGCACCGGTGCGCCGGATGGCCTCGGTGAGGCTGCCGGCCTGATCGGCTACCTCGTCGCGACGGTTGGTCCAGGCGTCGGTGACCGCGTCGAGCACCTCGACGAACGCCGGCATCCCGCCGCGGCGCCGGGGAGGGAAGTACGTGCCCCCGAAGAACGGCTGGCCGTCGTGGTCGATGAACACCGTCATCGGCCAGCCGCCACCACCGGTCATCGCCTGGACGGCGTCCATGTAGATCGAATCGACGTCGGGCCGCTCCTCGCGATCGACCTTCACGTTGACGAACCGCTCGTTCATCACCGCCGCGGTGGCGTCGTCCTCGAACGACTCGTGAGCCATGACGTGGCACCAGTGGCACGCGGAGTAGCCGACCGACAACAGGACCGGCACGTCGCGGGCTCGGGCCTCGGCGAACGCGTCGTCGCCCCAGGGTTGCCAGTGCACCGGGTTGTCGGCGTGCTGGCGCAGGTAGGGGCTGGTCTCGTCGGCCAGTCGGTTGGTGCCCAT
>CAZBTQ010000237.1:0-2726 GCA_964494405.1 uncultured Iamiaceae bacterium | reverse complement strand
CGATGTCGCGGCCATCGGGGCGCCGCTCGACGGCCACCGTCACGGTGACCCTGACCGTTGCCAGCGCGCTCACCGCTCTGAGTCCCGGCGTTCGGCACCCCGGCGTTCGGCGAGGGAGCTGAACGCGTCGAGGCGCTCGGACCAGTGCGCCTGCACCTGGTCGAGCCAGGCCGACAGGCCGACCAGGCGGGCGGCGTCGAGCTCGTAGATGCGACCACGGGCGTCGTCGGGGTCGGTGGACACCGTCACGAGTCCGTGCTGGTGCAGGGTCCGCAGGTGGCGGCTTGTGGCCGCCGGTGTCATGTGGAGGTCGTCGGCCAGCGCTCCGGCCCTGCGAGGCCCGTCGCGCAGGAGCTCGACGACCCGTCGCCGGGTGGGATCGGCCAGCGCCGCGAGGGTCTCGTCGACCCGACGATCTTCAACGATGGCGTTGATGGTCTACCCGTACGTTGAAGGTGTCAAGGGCTAGGGTCGTCGGCCATGGACACAGGACTTCGGGGGAAGGTCGCGCTCGTCACAGGTGCGTCGAAGGGGATCGGGCTGGCGATCGCGGCGGCGTTCGCGCGAGAGGGCGCATCGGTCATGCTCTCGTCACGCAAGCTGGACGCGCTCGAGGAGGCATCGGCGCAGATCGACGGCGACACCGCGGTGTTCGCGGCCAACGCTGGCGACCCCGAAGCCACCGAGGCGTGCGTCGAGGCCACCATCGAGCGCTTCGGCGGCATCGACGTACTGGTCAACAACGCGGCCACCAACCCGTACATGGGCCGCTCGATCGACATCGACGTCGAGCGCTGGCAGAAGACCTTCGAGGTCAACCTGCGCGGGCCGCTGCTGTGGACCCACCACGCGTGGCACCGGTCGATGTCGGAGCGCCCCGGCAGCTCGGTCATCAACATCGCCTCGGTGGGTGGGATGAGCGCCGGCTCGGCGATCGGCATCTACAACAACACCAAGGCGGCGCTGATGCACCTCACCCGGGTGCTCGCCGGTGAGCTCGCCCCGTCGACGAGGGTCAACGCCATCGCACCCGGCCTGGTGAAGACCGACATGGCCCGTGCGCTCTGGGAGCCCAACGAAGCGCAGCTCGGCAAGGGCACGCCGCTCGGGCGCATCGGCGAACCGGACGACATCGCCAACGCTGCGCTGTTCCTCGCCGGCGACATGTCATCGTGGATCACTGGCCAGACCGTCGTCGTCGACGGAGGCTCCACCCTCGGAGGCCGAGCATGAGCGGACGCGTCACACCACCCAAAGATCCCGATGACCTGCCGAGCCTGAAGGAGCGCAACCCCACCGCCTTCTGGGTGGCGATCCTCCTCGTGGTCGCGATGGTGCTCGCCACCACCGGCGGCACCCTGCTGATCATGTTGTTCTGACCCCGAGTACCGTCCGCTCGATGGCGAGTGGACGGTGTCGAAGCTGTGGTGCCGACCTTCCCAGTCGCGCCCGCTTCTGCCCCCGCTGTGGAGCGGGGAGCGACGAGATCCCCATCCTGCCGCTCGTCGACGTCGCCGATCCCGCGCCCGAGCCGGACGACCTCGACGACAGGGGGTCGGGATCGAAGGTGGCGCGCACCGTCGCGGCCCTCGTCGTCGGGCTGATCGTGGTGTTCGTCGGGCTCAGCGCCCTGTCCGGTGGCGACGACGAGCCGTCAGAGGAGGCCGCGGAGGAGGACGACTCGGCCGGGCGCTCCACCTCGTCGACGACGACCGCACGGTCGGGGAACAGCACGTCGACGACGGTCGTTCCCCTCATTGCAGAAGGCCACCCGGCCGCCGCCGGCGTCGCGGTCTTCTACATCTCGAACGGTGAACTGGTCGTCGCCGACCTGGGCACAGGGCGACAGATCGAGGTGGAGGGTCCGCCGGATGATGCTCAAGAGCTCGCGCTCCAGGGCTCTCACCTGATGGCCGTGTCCACCGGCGGCGCCATGTACTCACTCGACCTCGGCGGGGATGCGTCGTGGTCGCGCATCGAGGCCGATCCGCTGATCGGATCCAGGCTCGGCCTCTCGGGAGGCCCGTTGCTCAGCGTGGGCGATTGGACTGCGGCCGCCATCGACGAGGACGGAGCGCTCGGCCTCTGGGAGCTGCCTGGCGGCGCCACGCCGTGGAGCGCGCAGGGACGCATCGGCGAGGAGATCGTGATCACCAGCCTCGACGGCGTGTTCCTCGTCACCCGAGACGGCAGTGCGCGCCGGATCTCGCCTGGCATCGCGGTCGGGACCAACGGTCGCGAGATCCTGGTCGTGACCTGCGACGACGCGCTGCTCTGTCGGCCGGCGACCGTGGACGCACAGGGCGCCGTCCTTGCCACCCATCCGCCGCTGCCGGACGGGTTCAGGGTGGAAGGTGGGACGATCTCGCCGGACGGCTCGCACACGCTCATCTCGGGGACTCAGAACGACCTCGGAGGCACCCAGCAGGTACTCCGCGTCGAGGGGGGCTCGTGGGTCGGGGCCAGTCAGGCGAGCGGATGGTTGATCAGCCGGGCGGCGTGGGTGCCCGACACTGGTATCGCGGTGTGGTGGAGCCCGGACTCGATGAGCCTCGCGGTGGTACCACCCCAAGGGGAGTCATCGACCGTCCGCCTCGCTCGAGGGGGGATGACGTGGGGCTCGGTCGCCGTGTCGACGATCGACGCGCTCCCCGAGGAGTGGCGCGCCGAGTTGACCGGTTGAGGCCGCGGATCGCCGTCAGCGCAACGCCGCGCGGCGGACCTTG
>CAZBTQ010000236.1:0-4668 GCA_964494405.1 uncultured Iamiaceae bacterium | reverse complement strand
TCGGCGTCGGTGCGCTCTCGACGATGAAGGGCTTCCGCAAGCTCAACCTCAACACCCTGCTCGACGCCTATCGAAGGGTCGTCCAGAACGACCGGGATCTCGGCCCCGACCTGGAGCGTCCGCGGGCGTGGCGGCTGCCGATGTCCGCGCAACGCCGGCATGGGCCCGGTTGGGTGGCGATCGGCGACGCCGCCGGCCTCATCAACCCGATGAACGGCGAGGGCATCGACTACGGGCTCGAATCGGGCATGCTCGCCGCCGATCTGTTCCTCGACGATCCCACCACCGCGCCGGCCCGCTACGACCGCCTGATCGGTGAGCGCTACGACGGGTTCCTGCGCACCGGTCGTCGCTTCTCGTTCCTCATCGGCCATCCGTGGATCCTGCGCCCCGGCCTCCGGCTGTCGGTCAGCACCGACGCCATCGCCAACATCACCCTCGCCGTGATGGGGAACCTGGTCGACAACACCACGCCGGGCGCGGCCGGGCGCGTCATGTCGATCGCAGACACGTCGCTGCGCCTCGCCGACCCGATCCTCCGCAAGACCCGCGCCTCCGCCTGATCGCCGGCGAGCGCGCGAGTGACCAGCCAGCCACGGGTGGTCGATTCAGCGCCTCTCCGAGAAGAAGTGCGACGGGGCATCCTCAGGAAGCGTCGCCTGGAACGAAGCGGACCCAACCTGACGTCCTTCGGCCCGATCACTTGGTCCAAGCGAGGTCGGAGTTCGTCGCCTTGAACTGCAGACAGCGGCCGAACATTGCTGCCGCGAACGATTGGAACGCGAGGTTGTCCGGCTTGTAACGCACTTCGCCGTTGGCCCGATTGGCGAGAACGACGCAAGCAGCGTCGAGGAGTCGTTCTCGTACCATCCGGTCGAAGAAGATTCCCGCTCGGTCCAGCGCGCTGCTCCCGTCGAAGATCGGATCGGACGGCCAAACGGCCTGGCGCGGAGCCGAGATTCGGTTCCACGCGTCGTTGTCTTCGATGAGCATGAAGTAGCCGAGCCACGGCCGGAGCGGCGAGTCGATGATGCCGCGCTCCACGGCAGTCCAGACGTCGAGTGCTTGGCCGAGTGCTTCGTCGGTGCGGTTGTTGAAGTTCTGGCCGGGGTTCGTGCCGACGATCGATTTCAGCTCGATGATGACGAGGACGCGTCCCTCGACCGTGACCACCAGGTCCCAGCTCTTGTCGCGTCGGAAGTAGCCCGGTACCGGCCGGCGCTTCACCTCCATCATCGCGGCGGGAATGCCGGCGTCGACGAGCACGTCGATGAGCAGAAGTTCGAGCGCATCGAGATGTCGGCCGCCCGTGACTTCGGCTCGACGGCCGGTGTTGATCGCGCCGCTCTCGACCGAGCGCTGCGCCTGCGATTGGCGGACGTCCCAGTACGACGCGACCGCTGCTGCAACCTTGTCGGTGTAGTCCGGGAGCTCGTTCGCCATCAACCGGCCGCCACGATGAGTTCGGCGTCGAGCCCGTAGAGGCGGCGGGCGACGACGCTCGCCCGATCGCGATCACGAGTCGCAAAGGCCTGGCGCAGCTGCGCCTGGTCTCGCTTGCCTACCGACGCACGGGCAGGAACGCGAATGCGGCGGAGGTACTGCGCTTGGAAGCGGTAGCAACCACCGCGCATCTTGACGCAGTAGGTCGACACGAACAGTTCGGCGATGTCCGACAGCAGAAGCCCACCGAGAACCTCGAGATCCCAGCGGTCGGAAGTGACGAAGTAGAGACCATGGTGCGGGTACGTCTCGCCGCGATCGAGGACCGGCTGGATGAACGCCTTCAGATCGGGGATCACCAACTTCTCCCGCTCGAGGAGCCCCGGCTCGACTCGGTCGATCGTCCGGTACCAGCTACCCGGGTTCTTCTGAGCGACGTGCCGACCGCGCACCTCCGCGGAACGCTCGCCGAGATACGCCGCGAGCTGCGGGTAGTCACCCAGCTGCACGAGCCGACCGTCTTTCCACGGATTCACGAGATGGGTACCGGACCACTTGGCCTCGCCGGTTCTCGTGTCGCGCGTGGTGAGAAGCGGGAGCAGGCGGTCGCGTTCGACGAGGCGCGTGTCGTCGGTGAGATAGACGTCGTCGGCTCCGCTCGCCACGCCGATCCCGACGCGCGTTCCGGTCGCTTCGTCCTGCAGCGGTGGCAGGCGTCGCTCGAGTTCAGCGACCAGCGCGAGATTGGCCGGATTGCCCGACGGCCAGGAAAGTTCCGAGTCGAACCATTCCGAGAGCTTGACGGCCGTGACAGCGTTCGTGGCGACGGACTTGCGACCCGACCTCGCCCACTTCGTGAGTGCCGGCGCGTTCGACTCGCCGAACGCCTTGGTGGCGTTGGCAACGATCGCCGCTGACTGCGCACGTCGGCGAATCACGGTGACCGCGGGGTACGCAGAGACCGGCTCCTCGAACGCGTCGACGTCGTGCATCGACACGACGGCCTCCATCGCGAAGCCCGACGCGACGAACCGACGGAGGTCCGCGCCGTACTGGTTGTGCATCCAGCGGTCGGCCACGATGAAACCGAGCACCCCGTCGGGCTTCAAGATGCGGAGCCCCATCTCGATGAACCCGACGAAGATGTCGCTCCGGCCGCGCATCGTCGGACAGGCACGGCGGTAGGCGGCGCTACGTGCGGCCGGCACGCCTTCGAGCCGAATGTACGGCGGATTGCCCAGGACGAAGTCAGCGAGATCCTGCCCGTGCGGCGTGAGTAGGAAGTCGCCACAACGGACACAATCGGACGCGATCGATTCGGCCTCGGCATTCGAAAGTCCAGTTTCGAGCAGTGCGCCTGTCACAGTCTTCTGCGCAAGTTCGGCGTTCGCTGGGAGAAGATCGAATGCGTGGAGTGCGTCGCGGATGTCGGTCAGCGGACGGTCGTGCAGCCGACACGATTCGATGAGTCGTTCGGTCATCGGTCCGAGAAAGGCGCCCGAGCCGCATGCAGGCTCGACAGCGACGAGCCCACCGAGGTCACGATCGACGGTGAATCCCGAGAGATCCAGAATCAGCTCGACAACCCATCGGCGGGTGAACACCTCTCCGTGCTCGCCGCCCTCGTCGATCTGGAACACGTACGGGTCTACTTCCTGCCCCAGGTCGAGGCTGAGCTGTCGTTCTTCATACCGGCGGACCCCGGCCATCGCGTCCCTCCAAAGCTACTCATCGCTGATTGGGGTCCGCTGGAACCGAGCGTGATGATCACGTGTGATCACTCTGACTGATCGGTGTGACAGCCTGACGAGCGACGCGGCACGGTTCGGGTGACTGTGTGTTGGCGGAGACGTGTCGAGCGAGCGACACTCGGGCGATGGCTTCGACGAACGTCATCGCACTCCTTCGGGGGATCAACGTCGGCGGCAAGAACCGTCTGCCGATGGCCGACCTGCGCACGGCCGCGGCGAACGCTCGCTACGACGACGCCACCACATACCTCCAGAGCGGCAACGTCGTCCTCCATGGCGTCGCGGTGTCACGGGTGAACGCTGTTGCTGACGAGCTCCGTGCGGCGATCGAGAACGTCTCCGGGCTCGCCGTCCCGGTGATCACCCGTACGGCGCAGGAGTGGGGGTCGATCATCGCCGCGAACCCGTTCCCCGACGCAGCCGGCGACGGGACGAAGTTGCACCTCGTCGTGTTGCCTGCGCCGGCGACTGAAGCCGTCACAACGTTCGACGCATCGCCGTTCGCACCCGAGGAGCTTCACGTGAGCGAGCGCGAGCTCTACCTCTCGCTCCCCGATGGCATGGGCCGCAGCAAGCTCGCCGTGGCCGTGACGCGCGTCGACAACGCAAAGTTTGGCACCGCCCGCAATTGGAAGACCGTCCTCGCCCTCGCCGAGTTGTCGTCGGGCGCATGATCATCTGGATCAACGGCACCTTCGGAGTGGGCAAGACGACCACATCCACGGGTCTCGTCGAGCGGGTGCCGACGTTGCGGCTGTTCGACCCCGAGTGGGTGGGCTACATGCTCCAATCGAACCTTCGCGACCTCGCGTTCGATGACTTCCAGGAGCTCGCCGCATGGCGCGCCCTCGTGCCCGTTGTCGCCCACCAGATCATCGGGCTCACCGGTCAGGACCTCGTGGCCGTCCAGACCGTGCTCGTCGAGGACTACTGGCGCGAGCTCCGCGCCGGGATCGATGCGCACGGTCACGCGCTCTTCCACGTCGTGCTCGATGCCGACCCAGAGTCGATTCGACAGCGCGCGACGGACGACCAAGTCGATCCCGGCGCGCTCCAGTGGCGCCTCGATCACGTCCCGACCTATCTGGGAGCGCGGTCGTGGCTGCTCGACGCCGCCGACCTGGTGATCGACACGACGTCGCTCGGCCCCGACACCGTCGTCGACGCGATCATCGCGGCGACCCCGACAAGGCGTTGACCGGGCTCGCTACTGCAACGCTTCGAGGACCGGAGCGAAGTCGTCCAACGCGCGGGCGACGAAGTAGGTGATGCCCCAGCGGTCGCGGCACGCGTGGAGGTGCCCGACGGGATGCGCTCCTGCACCGGCTCACCGACGTCGCCGCCGTTCTCGTGATCTTCTTGCGCACGCGGGTACGCAGAAAGATCACGAGAACGGTCGGGTCACTCGATCTCCTGGGTGCCGAGGCGCCACGCGGCGACCGCCAGCGCGGCGACCGCAACGACGAGCGGAACC
>CAZBTQ010000235.1:0-4679 GCA_964494405.1 uncultured Iamiaceae bacterium | reverse complement strand
CCGGTCGCCAACGCCCGAAACGGCGTGCCCGACAGGTACAGGTACGCCCTCGTGGTGATCGGAAGGAAGTCGGTCTCCTTCTCCGAGAGCTCGCTCAGGTCCTCGTTGACCGTGCCCAGCCCCGCGGCGTACTCACGCCCGATCTCCTTCTTGGCGACCGACTCGTCTTCGCCCTCGAAGAGCTCCTTGGCCGTGTCGCGCCAGGCGCCGAAGTGGTACTCGTCGAACACGACGAGGTCCCAGTTCACGACGTGAAGCCATTCGTTCTTGGCCTTGATGTTGCCGTTGGCGTCCTTGCCCAGGAGATCCTGGAAGGAGCCGAAGTAGACGACGACCTTGGCCGGATCGATCTGGGTCGGGTCGCTGCCGGAGGATCGCGAGAGGTACTGCCAGTCGTCGAAGTCGACGTGCGACTCCAGGTCGGTCTGCCAGGCATCCTCGACGGCCGGCTTGAAGGTCACGACGAGGACACGCTTGGCGCCAAGCCGCTTGGCGAGCTGGTACGCGGTGAAGGTCTTGCCGAAGCGCATCTTCGCGTTCCACAGGAAGCGGGGAACAGCGTGCATGTCCTCAGCCCACAGAGAGAGGTAGTAGGCGTGGGTCTTCTCGACGGCCTCCGCCTGCTCCCGACGCATCGGAAACGTCTCGTGATGCGTGCCGGTGAGGTGAAGACCCTTCTGCAACTCCATGACCGCCGTCTTGACGTCCTCGGGCGTGCAGCGCATCCACTCACGCGACGCCCCGACGACCACGTTCTCGAAGCCCTTCTCGACCAGGCGCTGCCGCACGTCGGCATCGCGGAACAACGTGCCGTCCTCGCGCTCGGCCAGCGCGTCCACGTGCAACGTGTAGTCCTGCTGCATCTGACCCTGGGACTGCTTGATGCGCACGTTCACGTCATGCAGCGTGGTCTGCCCCACCTTGACCAGCCCGACGTACGCCGCGGGAGGGTCGTTCGGCGTCCACGCGTAGATGCGGAGTCGCGCCTCGGGTCTCGGGGTGAGGATCTCCTCGATCGTCCTATTCATCTGCCCCGAGCGGTCCAAGGTCTAGGTTCCGGATATTGGCCTCTATGAAGGCTCGCTCAGCATCAGTGATCCTGTATTTCTCATAGAGGTCGTCATCTGACCAGGATCGCTCCATCGAGAGATCCGGAACGAACAAGAACCGATCCGATGTGTTGTGTTGAGCGATCTTTCGTAGTGATACGAGGAAGCGCACGAATCGTGTTCTGAGGAATGCTGCAGTATTGGAGGCGATATCACGATCATCTGTCGGGTAGATCACGAGATACGATCCTGAACAGATCTCATTCGGGCCGGCAACGAAGGGCCCTACAGCCATATCCCAGACGGGGAGGGGAAGGTTCTCGTTTCCGTCCGTGGCTGCAGCAAGAAGAACCTTCCACTGGTCTATCCATTCGATGTTCTTAGACACCGAACCTCTAGAAACCCAGGTGACACGCTTAGCACCGAACATCTTCACAGCCTCGTCAGCGGCGTCAGGTGTGCCAACACCATGGAAGTCCGTGTGAAAATCGAAGGGCTTAAGTGCAGAGACTCGAGGCGCGAACGATGGCTCACCGAACTGCCGGACCTTGCGGAGAATTTCTACAGCCTCGTTCTGCCTAATGAGGAGATCGAACTCATTCAGGTACCGCTCTGTAGCCGCACCCATTGGTCCGCCAGGCGGGAAGTGGCGAACAGCGCAGGGCCCAGATTTGTCACGATTCCAAAGAAAGTACGAGACACCGCCATTGATGTTGACTCCGGGAAACGCGTCCTTTTCAACGCGGTAGTCAACCAGCGCACGAATCCGATCGTCGTTCAACATACGGGAGCGAAACCCGTCGAGCCCAATGCCACCGGCAAACCACCGAGACGGGGTCACCATAACCGCATAACGAGGACTCAGTTTGAATGCTTGCTCGACAAATTCATGATAGATCGCACGAGTACGCGTGTTTCCATCACTATTGATCTGATATGGCGGATTTCCGACAATGACGTCAAACTGCATCTCGGCTCCGAACAGCTCGGCGACCCGAGCCCTGATGTCGTCTGTATGGATGAACGCGTAGGCGTGCGTCTCGAACCCTGCGCCGCGGTCGAGATTCTTCTGGCTCGCCCCGCAGTACTTGCACTTGCCGTCCTTGGTTCTCTCGACCGGGTTGCCGTCCTGGTCAGCCGTCAACACCTTGTCGGTGCCACCGACCCAGGTGTGCTCGATCCGTTCGAACCAGATGTTGCCGTCGGTGTCGCTGAACGACTTGGCGACCGAATGGGGGCCGTCGGCCCACTTCGAGCAGTAGAGGCTCCTACGTGCCAGCAGGCTGGTGAGGTGCGTGATGGCGATGCCGAAGACCTGTCTGGTCAGGATGTGGTCTACCCGCTCCTCGAGATCGGGGATGACGTCCTCCAGTCCCGCCGTGAGGCGACTCGTGATCTCGCGAAGGAACACTCCGGACTTGGTGAACGGATCGAGGAACCGCACAGTCGGATCGCTCCAGATGTCTGCGCCATCATTCCCGTCCGCCCACGCCTGGGTGAGAAGGTCGAGCATCTGGTTGGCGAACTCCGGCGGCGTGAAGACCTCGTCGTTGGACAGGTTCGCGATGCACGTGAGCACATCGGGATTGCGGCCGCGCAGCGCGAACGCCGCCTGTGTACGGCTCATGCCGCAAGCTCTCGGACCGTCAGCGGCGGGTAGGTCTGCGTCGGCGTGAAGATCTCGTGCTTGCCAAGCTCCGCGAAGAGCGTGCCCTCCTGGCTGAAGGCTGCCGACTGGGTGAGTACGTCGAGTCGAAAATCCCGGCGTTGGAACTTGCCCTTGCCCAGGTAGCCCCACTCGGCGAACACGATCGGCTCGTCCGCGGCCGTGCGCATCGTGAGCGCGTCGCCGTGGATGAGGTTCTGCGACAGCACGTTGGACGCAGCTTGGTAGAGCTCGTCGGCTCCATCGATGCCGAGGTACTCGGAGAAGACCTCGAGGAGGTTGTGGCGGCACTCAGCGATGTTGTCGTCCAGCAGTTCGATGCCGTAGATGCACATGAGGCCGAGCAAGGCGTAGTGGCGCTTCTCGAAGGCGGAATGACCGAATCTCAGCTCGACGGCGACGAGCTTGCGGCGCAGGACCTGGACCAGGAAGTTGCCGCTCCCGCAAGCGGGCTCGAGGAAGCGGGAATCGATCCGTTCGGTCTCTTCTCTCACCAGGTCCAGCATCGCCTCGACCATCCAGGGCGGGGTGAACACCTCCCCGTGATCGGCCACCCGCTGCTTCGACCTCACCAGATCCACCGGTACATCCTGCCCCAACGGACGGGCGTTCGAGCCCATCCCGCAGTGGGGTGAGCCGGGCTACAGGCCCCGCCCTCCGCTCTCGACAGCCATCTGCTGGGCAGCGCTGCGTTCGATGCCGGCGGCCAGCACATCGATGGCGTCGCGGGTGAGCTCGGGGGCGTGGGCGACGTCATCTCGGCCAGCATCGATGGCGAGGTAGAGGTCGTTGCGCTGTCGGCCTCGGCTCATGGCGGTGTAGATCGCCTCCCTCGGCATAGTCTCGTCGACGAGGACGAGGGCGTGGTCGCAGGTGGCGCCCTGGGCCTTGTGGATGGTCATGGCGTAGCCGTGTGCGAGGTGGCCTGCTTCGGCGTAGGCGAAGGGCACCCGCCTGCTCGTCCCGTCCGCGATCGCGACGTGAACCTGACGACGCTTCCCGTCGATGGCGGCGATGGTCCCGCGGGTGCCGTTGAGCATGCCGGTGCGGTAGTCGTTGGTCAGGCCGAGCACCTGGTCGCCGACGGCGAAGTCGCGCTTCCCGATCCGCACCTCCGGGCCGGTGAGCTTCCCTGCGTCGAGCATGCGTTGGCGGGCGCGGTCGTTGAGGTCTCGGACGGCGTCGTGGTGGGCGGCGAGCATGAGGGCCGCTTCTCCGTCGCCCACCGTGCTCCACCAGCGGTCGACCATGTCGTCCCGGGCCCGCCGAGGGTCGGGGTCGTGATGGATGCGGTCGTGGGCCAGGTAGGCGGTGAGAGCCTCGGGGGCGTGGCCGAGGCGGAGGTCGGCGAGGGCCTGGCGCTCCCATCGCTCGTGCTGGCGCCGGTTGGTCCGCAGCGACGCCGGGTTGGTCCTTCGAGCAAGCCCGGCGAAGGCGCCGCCAGCTTCGATCTCGGGGAGCTGGCATGCGTCGCCGATGAGCACGATCTTCGCTCCGGCCTGGTGGACGCGCGAGACGAGGTTCGCCAAGGCGCGGGTGCCGACCATGGCCGCCTCGTCGACCACGAGCACGTGATCGGGACCGAGGCCCGGTTCGTCGGGCCGGTCGAGGGCCTTGCACAGCCGGGCGATGGTCATCGACGGGATGTCCGATCCGGCCTGGAGCTGTCGGGCGGCCTGCGCGGACAGAGCGGTACCGATGACGGTGCGGCCGGAGGCACGCCAGGCGTCGTGAGCAGCCGCGAGGGCGTGCGTCTTGCCCGACCCGGCGACGCCGGGCACCACCTCGACGCCGTCACCCGAGCCGCAGATCCGCCGGACCATCGTCTGCTGCTCGTCGCTGAGGGTCGGTCGAGCTGCGATGGCGGTCTCGATGTGCTCGGCCCGGGCGAGGCCGGCGCCGGCGCCCTGGCGGTGGGTGGCCATGCCGATGAGGTGCTTCTCGACCGCCAGCAGGTCGGGCGT
>CAZBTQ010000234.1:2100-4684 GCA_964494405.1 uncultured Iamiaceae bacterium | reverse complement strand
TCGAACGAGAGCCACTGGCGTCGGCCCTCGACGCGCTCGACGGTGGTGCCCGGCAGCACCAGCGGCGGTTGCTCGTCGACGAGGTCGACCACGACGGTCCGGCGGGTGCCGTAGGTCGACTTGAAGCCGGCGACCGAGCCGTCGTGGATGACCCGGCCGTGGTCGATGATCATCATCCGCTCGCACAGCCGCTCGACGTCGTCGAGGTCGTGGGTGGTGAGCAGGATCGTGGTGCCCCGCTCCTGGTTCAGCTCGACGAGGAAGTCGCGCACGGTGTGCTTGCTGACGACGTCGAGGCCGATCGTCGGCTCGTCGAGCACGACGAGGTCGGGGTCGTGCAGGAGGGCGGCGACCAGCTCGCCACGCATGCGCTGGCCGAGCGACAGCTGGCGCACCGGCGTGGGCAGGAACTCGCCCATGTCGAGCAGCTCGACGAACGCGGCGACGTTCTCCTCGTGCCGGGACCGCTCGGTTCGATAGACGTGGTGCAGCAGCTCGAAGCTGTCGCCGAGGGGCAGGTCCCACCACAGCTGGGTTCGCTGGCCGAACACCACACCGATCCGCCGTGCCAGCTCGGTGCGCTGCCGCACCGGATCGAGGCCGAGCGTGCGGGCGTAGCCGGACGTCGGCGTGAGGATGCCCGTCAGCATCTTGATCGTGGTCGACTTCCCGGCGCCGTTGGGGCCGAGGTAGCCGACCGTCTCGCCGGGCGCGACCTCGAAGGTGACGTCGGCGACGGCCGTCACGTCGGCGCGCTTGCGACGTACGCGGCCGGCGCGATGGCGCACGACGAACTCCTTGGTGAGCCCCTCGCAGACGATGGCGGGCTGCTCTGCGCTGGATGACACATCAGCTCCCTGTGCTCTGGTGGTTGCGGATGGCGGCTGCCCACACCCGTCGCGCGACGGCGACCGAGGCCACCGCGACGACCGGCGGCATGAACGCCAGCCATCGTGGGAGGTCGAGCGGGTTGGCCGCGTCGAGCAGGTGGACCGCGGGGACGTAGGCGACGAACGCCATGGGCACGATCCACCCGAGGGCGGTGCGGATCCAGCGGGCGTAGATGTGCAGGGGGTACTGGTGGGCGAACGAGCCGCCGTAGGTGAACGAGTTCGCCACCTCCTGCGCGCCGACCGCCCAGAACGAGATCGACGACGTGACGACCCACACGGCCCCGAAGATGGCCGTGCCGGACACCACCGTGACGGGGACGAGCAGGATCCGGTCGGGTGTCCAGTCGATGTCGGCGATCGTCAGCGCGACGACGAGGGTGACCGCTGCGGGGATCGACCGCCCGATGCGGCGCAGGGCGAACTCGCTCGCCGACAGCTGGAGCACCGTCGGCAGCGGCCGCAGCAGGAACCGGTCGAAGCTCCCCTCCCGGATGTAGCGGGCCGCGGTCTCGACCTGGCTGATGAACAGGTCGCCCAGGCCGAAGCTCAGCGTGGTCAGCGCGTAGAGCACCGCCACCTGCTCGACCGACCAGCCGCCGAGCTGTGGCACGACCTCGAACAGCACGAGGATGACGGCGAGGTCGAGGGCAGTGACCACGGTCTGGGATGCGAGGAAGAAGAAGAACGAGGTGCGGTACTGCCAGTCGGATCGAACCCTCGCGCCCACCAGACGGCGGTAGGTGCGCAGGAGCGAGCGCTGCTCGGCGAACCACGAGGGACGATCGGCACGGATCTCAGCCACCCTGGATCACCACCTTGCGCGTCGCCGACGCCAGCATCACGCGCCCGAGGACGAGGAGCGTGACGGCCCACGCCGCCTGGGTGGCGAGCGCGCGCCACGCCGGGCCGTCGTAGACGCCCATGATCAGCTCGGCAGGCACCTGCACCATCGCGGCGAACGGCAGTGCACGCGCGATCGCCTCGAGCCACGGCGGGAAGAGGACCAGCGGCACGAGAAGCCCGCCGAAGAACGTGAGCACGAGGGTCACGAGCTGGTCGAGGCCCCGGTTGTCGACCAACCAGAACGCGGTGAGGTTGGTGCAGAACCGCAGCCCGAAGCCGACGATCGACGCCAGCAGCACCGAGACCAGGACGACGAGCCAGTGGCCGACGGTCGTCGGCAGGACCAAGTCGAACGCGACCGCGCCGAGCACGACGGGCGGGATGCCACGGGCGAGCAGCGTGTAGGCCGAGCGTCCGCACCACGACGCCAACCACCACACCTGCACGTCGATGGGCCGGTAGAGGTCGACGACGACGTCGCCGCTGCGCACCCGTTCGGCCAGCTCGGGCTCGCCGAACGCGCCGGTGCCGGCCAGCAGCGCCTGGGTGACGAACGCGAAGGTCACGAGCTCGTCGGCGTTCCAGCCCCCGGGGTCGCCGCCGCTCGCCGCGAACACCGCGACCAGGATGTCGGCGCGCAGGTACCCGAACACCGTGTTGGTGATCACGCCCGCGACGGTGGCCAACCGGTAGGTCGACCACCTCCGGAAGCTGCGTCGCGCGACCTCCCAGGCGAGTCGCACGCTGTCCCCTTCTCCTCGCGCCGGGGAGCGCGGGGACCGGCGACGCTACTTCACATGCGGTCGAGCAGCTCGGCTCATTCGTCGGGCCTCGCCGCCCTCACATGC
>CAZBTQ010000234.1:0-2000 GCA_964494405.1 uncultured Iamiaceae bacterium | reverse complement strand
TCGAGCAGCTCGGCCTTCTTCTGGTCGAACTCGGCCTGGGTGAGCACGCCACGCTGGCGAAGGTCCTCGAGCTGGTGGAGCTGGTCGGCGACGGTGGGCTCGGCCGCCGCCGGGGCCTGGCCGGCTCGCAGGCCGTCGAACTTGCGGTTCTCGTTGTTCTCCATCGCGACGTAGATCTCGTTCTGGATCCAGCCGGGCTTGCGCATGTCGGGGAAGTTCTGGCGGCCGTCCTGGGACGCCGACTCGATCGCCAGATCACCCGCACCGATCATGCGCTCGAACATCGACTGCGAGGAGAAGACGGTGTTGATGCGCTCCAACGGGATCTCGATGCTCGACCGGCGGATCACGCCCTTGCGGCAGATGACCCGGTCGGTGGTCAGCACGAAGTGGTCGGAGATCCACGACACGTACGACGAGATGAACCACCCGGCGGACCCGATGAGCGCGATCCCGGCGATGATGCTGAGCGCCTGCACGTCCCAGGCGAACATCGCGAACATCCCGAACACGATCGAGACGAGCAGCGCTGCGGTCGCCGGTGCGAGGCGGAACCAGTGCGGCGTCAGGTTGAGGATGAGCTCTTCCTGGGGGTGGAGGTAGTCGTCGGGGAATCCCACGGCGCGGAGCATACGACGCTCACCTGTAGGCGCGCCGCGGGAAGACCCGGTCGGCGGCGACGACGCGGTCGAGGAACAGGTGGCCGTCGAGGTGGTCGAGCTCGTGTTGCACCGCACGCGCCTCGAAGGCATCGCACTCGAGCACGAGTTCGCTCCCGTCGGGGTCCGTGCCGCGCACCACGAGGAGCGTCGCCCGCGCCACGTCGCCGGTGAGGTCCGGCACGCTCATGCAGCCCTCGCGACCGACGTCGCGCCCCTCGGCGCGCACGATCTCGGGATCGAAGAGCACGAGCTCGCCGTGGCAGCTCCGCGCCTTGCGATGCCCGGTGATGTCCAGCGCGAAGGCGCGCAGCGGCACGCCGATCTGAGGCGCGGCGATCCCGACGCTGTGCGAGCTGGCGCGCATCGTGTCGATCAGATCCTGGGCGAGTGCCCGCGCCGCGTCGTCGATCGGCCCGACGGGCGCGGCGGGTCGCGCCAGCACCGGATCGGGCAGCATCACGACCGGGTGGATCACGGTGTCAGAGGATGTCGGCGTCGACCGGGTGGAGCGAGCACTCCACGCCGAGCGCGGCAGCCACCTCGTCGAGCCGTGCCGTGAGCGCCTCTGCCGAGGTCGTCGCGGGGACCGACACCTCCAACGTCATGACGTAGACCTGCCGCTCGAGCGGCCCGACCACCCGGGTCCGCATGTCGACCACGTTCGCGCCGAGCTCCGACAGCCCCTGCGTGACGCCGTGCACGATGCCGGGGTGGTCGGCGCCGTGGATCGACACGGTCCAGCGTTCTCCGCGCTCGTCGGCCGCGGTGTCTGAAGGATCGGCCGGGTGGACGCTCACGTCGAGGTGGAGGGCGGCGGCAGGTTCGGCGAGAGCGGCGGCGACGACATCGGTCGATGTCCCCTCCGGGACCGCGACGACGAGGACCATGGCGAACCTGCCGCCGAGGGTCGTCATCGAGGTGTCCTCGAGGTTCGCGTCGAGCCCCGCCAGCGCGCCGGTGAGACCAGCGATCACGCCCGGGCGGTCCCGTCCCACGGCGGTGATGAACACCTCTGTCGTCACATCGTCCTCCCGGTCCTCAGCCCCATCCGAGCTCGTGGAGGACGTCGTCATCGATCCCGAAGTGGTGGGCCACCTCGTGCACGACGGTGGTGAGCACCTCCTCGACGACATCCTGCTCGGTCTCGCAGATCTCACAGGTGGGGTTGCGGTAGATGGTGATGCGGTCGGGTAGCTCCATGCCCCCGTAGGTGTCGCGCTCGGTCAGCGGCGTCCCCTCGTAGAGACCGAGCAGGCCGGGCTCGTCAGGATCGTCCTCGACGACCACCACGACGTTGTCCATCAGCGCCGCCAGCTCGTCGGGGATCTCGTCGAGCGC
>CAZBTQ010000233.1:0-4735 GCA_964494405.1 uncultured Iamiaceae bacterium | reverse complement strand
GGCGCGGGTCGCGTGGCGGCCGCAACCGCAACCGTTCGGCGGCCGACCGTCAGGCCGACGCCGCACCTTCCGAGACCGCCGCGGCCGGCGAGGCCGCCGCTCCCGTCGACGCCAAGCCCAAGATCGGCGACTCCCGACCCGCACCCGCGGCCGCAGGAGCTCCGGCATCCGGCGCCCAGGCGAGCGACGGCGGCGCCGGATCCGGCGACGGCTCGCGGACAGGCTCGTCCAACCGGCGACGGCGTCGTCGCGGCGGCCGCGGTCGTGGCAGCGGCAGCGGTGGTGGCGGCGGTGGCGAAGGTCAGGGCCAGAACCAGGGCCAACGCCAGAACCAAGGTCAGTCGGCCCGCCAAGGTGGCGGTCAGGACAGGAGTGGCGGCCAGGGCAGGAGCGGAGGCCGAGGCCGCCTACCGGCCGCGCCGGTCGAAGCCGTGCTGTCCGACGACGATCCCGTCGAGCTCGACGACGCGGCGCTGAAGCGGCGCCGCGGCCGCGAGCGCAAGGGGCGGCCCGTCGGTCGCTACATGATGGCGGTGAGCGTCGGCGCGCACGCCACCCAGATCGCCGTCCTCGAGGGGCGCACCCTCATCGAGCACCACGTGTCGCGGCCGTCGGACAACGACTCGCAGATCCACGGCAACATCTACCTGGGCAAGGTCCAGAACGTGCTGCCCGGCATGGAGGCGGCGTTCATCGACATCGCGACGCCGAAGAACGCGGTGCTCTACCGGGGCGACGTCCAGTACGACCCCGACGACGTCGAGACCAAGGGCCAGCAGCCCAAGATCGAGGACATGCTGAGGGCCCGGCAGTCGATCATCTGCCAGGTCACGAAGAACCCGATCGCCCACAAGGGCGCGCGCCTCACCCAGGAGGTGTCGCTGCCCGGCCGGTTCGTGGTGCTCATCCCCAACAGCACCACCTACGGCATCTCCAAGCGCCTGCCCGACAACGAGCGCAAGCGCCTGCGGGCCATCCTCGACAAGGCGCGCCCGCCGGCTCACGGCATCATCGTGCGCACCGCCGCCGAGAACGTCACCGCCGAGGAGATCGAGCGCGACGTCGCCCGCCTGTCCAGCCAGTGGGACCAGATCGCCGCCCTCGCCGAGCGGTCGCAGGCGCCCGCGGTGCTCTACAAGGAGCCCGACATGGCGGTGCGGGTCATCCGTGAGGAGTTCAACAAGGACTACCGCACGGTGGTCATCGACGATCGGGCCCTCTACGAAGAGGTGCGCGACTACGTCACCGCGATCAGCCCCGCGCTGGCGGACCGCGTCGAGTACTACGACCCCGAGGTCGAGAAGCTGCCGCTGTTCGAGCGCCACCACGTGCACGAGCAGCTGCACAAGGCGATCGACCGCAAGGTGTGGCTCCCGTCGGGCGGCTCGCTCATCATCGAGCACACCGAGGCGCTCACCGTCATCGACGTCAACACCGGCAAGAACGTCGGCACGTCGAGCCTCGAGGAGACCGTCTACCGCAACAACCTGGAGGCGGCCGAGGAGATCGCCCGCCAGCTCCGCCTGCGCGACATCGGCGGCATCATCGTCATCGACTTCGTCGACATGGAGGTGCGGTCGAACCGCGACGACGTCACGCGCGTGTTCCGCGACGCGCTGGCCCGCGACAAGACCCGCACCCAGGTGTTCGACATCTCCGAGCTCGGCCTGGTCGAGATGACCCGCAAGCGCATCGGCGAGGGCCTGCTCGAGTCGCTGACCGAGCGCTGCCCCGAGTGCGAGGGCCGGGGGCTCATCGTCGACACGACGTTGCTCGACTCCTGAGCCCTGCTCGACCCCTGACCCCCGAATAGCCAATCCGTCCCGCCAACCGATAGAGTCGCATCCCTATGTACGCCGTCATTGCCACTGGTGGAAAGCAGTACCGAGTCGAGCAGGGCCAGCAGCTCGAGGTCGAGCGGCTCGGTGCCGGCGACGGCGAGGTGTCGCTCCGCCCGGTCCTCCTCGTCGACGGTGATGCCGTCCTGTCCACGCCCGACCAGCTCTCAGGTGCGTCCGTCTCGGCCAAGGTCGTCGGCGCCACCAAGGGCCGCAAGGTCACGGGCTTCACGTACAAGAACAAGACGAACCAGCGTCGTCGGTGGGGTCACCGCCAGAACTACGACCTGATCGAGATCACCAAGATCGCGAAGGGCTGACCGATGTCAAAGACCAAGGGCGGCGGTTCCACCAGGAACGGCCGCGACTCGCACAGCAAGCGCCTCGGCGTGAAGGTGTTCGACGGCGGCGTCGTCTCCACCGGAGCGATCATCGTCCGCCAGCGCGGCACCCGCGTCCACCCCGGCGAGAACGTCGGCCGCGGCGGCGACGACACCCTCTTCGCCCTTGCGCCCGGCAAGGTGAAGTTCGGCTCGCGCAAGGGCCGCAAGCTCGTCGACGTCCTCCCGGACTGATGGGCTGAGGGGCTCACCGAGTCCCGCACCTCACAGATCGCAGCACCTCGAAGCGGCCCTCACCGGCCGCTTCGTCGCGTCGGGGGACCGGTGCTGTCGTGGCCGAGTGCCTCATCCACGAGGTGGCGCACCTCGGCGCTGACGGGCTGAGGGCGGGACGCGATGCGTCGGCCGCCGGGGCTGACGAACACGAGCTCGCCCTCCGGGCTGCCTTCGATGGTCCACTTGCCCTCGTGGACCAGGTGGTGGTGCGCCCAACACAGCCCGACCAGGTTGTCGGCGTCGGTGACCCCGCCACACGTCCAGAGCTGGATGTGGTGGATCTGTCGGATGGGGCGCTCGCATCCCCGGAACCGGCAGGTCTGGTCCCGGCGGTAGATGTGCCGGCGCAGCCACGGGGGAGGCCGTCGGGCGGATCGGCCGATGCCGACCGTCGCGCCGTCGGGCCCGTGGAGGTGGACCTCGCACTCGGCATCGCAGAGCGCGGCCATCACGCCACCAGTGTTGAGCGCCATGTCGCCGATCGAGGCCGTGCCCTCGGCCTCGCCGTCGACCTCGGCCGCGTCGGCGTGGATGACCACGACACCGGCATCGGTGGTTCCCGACCTCGCCGTGCCCGTGAGGTGGTCGACGAGCGCGTCGGCCAGCCGGATGTGGAGGGGATCCCAGCGCCCGGTCTCGGGGTTGGGGCCGGCGGTCTCGGCCGCGGCGAGGAGCGTCGCGTTGACGGCGGCGCCTTCGAGGGTGGGGAGGAACCCGCTGTAGCGGTACCCGCCGCGTGCGCGGTCCTGGGTGATCTGGAGGCGGCGATGGCGCTGGGCCTTCTTGGCGTCGTCGTCGGTGTGGGGACGGTGGCGTCGCGCCAGCCGAGCGAGTTGCGCTGCCGACAGCCCCGGGAGCTCGGTCGACGCAGCGGCATCGGTCTCGGGCGTCACGAACCACGAGGCGAAGCGCAGCTGGTCCCAGGAGAGGCGGCCGGAGGCGAACTGCTCGCGCAGCTCGGGCAGCGTCTGCACGGCGTGGGCGACGCGCACCCACTCGCGCGCGGTGGGTCTGGACACGTTGCACATGGCGACCAGCCATGCCTCCATGTCGGTGGATCCGTCCTCGGAGAAGTCCCGGGCGGCGTCGGCCGCCACCACGGCGTCGAGGAGCTCTGCCTGTGCGGCGGCCATCATCCCGGCCATCCCGACGATGACGTCGCCTCGTTCGGCCGACGACCGGTCGGCGTACGCCTCGGCACGGTCGGACAGCACGGGCGGCTCGTCGTCAGCCAGGCCGTCGAGCCCGCCTGCCGGCCCGACCAGGTCACGCAACCACTCCAACACGTCGATCACCCACATCCCACGCGCGATGGCGCGTCGTCGACAGAGAAACGGGGGCCGAAGGTCCACCGGCCCCGAGGTGGGGAAGAACCTCACTCTATCGAACACCAGTTCGATACGCAACCCGGAATCGAAACTCGAGTGGACGCACAGGAGGTCAGCCCGGCAGGTCGATGCCCCTCGGCAGCGCGGCGGGGTCCCAGCCGAGCCGCGACACCGCCATGTCGAAGGCGTACCGGTCGGTCATGCCGCCCACGTAGGCGACCGCCGCACGTGCCGCCTCGGCCGAGCCGGCGTCCACGTCGGCACCGAGGTCGGGGAGCGAGGTCGGCGCTTCGCTGAAGTGATCGACGAGTGCTCGCAGCACCCGGATGACCTGGTCGGCCTGGGCCACCGACTCCTCCCGCATGTAGATGTGCTCGTAGTTGAAGCGGCGGAACGCCGAGAGCGCGTCGGCGGTGGCGCCATCGGCCCCGACCACGCCGGCGGAGCACGTCGCGTCGACGACGCCGTTGACGAACGCGGCGAGCTGCTCGCGACGGGTCGTGCCACAACGCTCCCGCACCAGGTCGGGCAGCGAGTCGGGCGACACGATGCCGACGTGGGCCGCGTCCTCGTAGTCGTGGCAGACGTAGGCGATGCGGTCGGCCCACGACACGACCTCGCCCTCCGGCGTCGCCGGCGCGGGCCGGGACCAGGAGTGGTTGCGGATGCCGTCGAGGGTCTCGACGCACAGGTTGAGCGGGGTGAGCACGACGTCGGCGCCCCAGACCGCGTGGTCGTACCCCTCGTCGAGGTACGGCTCGAAGGCGTCCTCGCTGGCGTGGCCGCCGGGGCCGTGGCCGCAGTCGTGGCCGAGGGCGATGGCCTCGGTGAGGGCGACGTTCAGGCGGCACGCCCTGGCGATCGACGTGGCGACCTGGGCGACCTCGAGGGCGTGGGTCATGCGGGTGCGCTGGTGGTCCTCGGGGAAGACGAACACCTGGGTCTTGCCGGC
>CAZBTQ010000232.1:0-4750 GCA_964494405.1 uncultured Iamiaceae bacterium | reverse complement strand
TCATCCCCCACGCGGCGTTGCTGCGTCAGGCTTTCGCCCATTGCGCAAGATTCCCTACTGCTGCCTCCCGTAGGAGTCTGGGCCGTGTCTCAGTCCCAGTGTGGCTGATCGTCCTCTCAGACCAGCTACCCGTCGATGCCTTGGTGGGCCGTTACCCCACCAACTAGCTGATAGGCCGCGAGGCCCTCCCGAAGCGAAAAACTTTCCCCATCTGACCATGCGATCTGATGGGGGCATCCGGTATTAGCACGAGTTTCCTCGAGTTATCCCAGACTTCGGGGCAGGTTCCTCACGTGTTACTCACCCGTTCGCCGCTAGGTCTTCCCCAGTGTTGCCACTGGTTGGACCCCGCTCGACTTGCATGTATTAGGCACGCCGCCAGCGTTCGTCCTGAGCCAGGATCAAACTCTCCGTCGAGATCTCTCCGCCGGCCACCGAGGTGGTCGACGTTCGATCGTGGAGAGCCGGTGTCGGAGGGGCTTGCCTCGTCGACCGACTGGCACCAGAACAGACAAGTTGTCCGTTGTAGTGCATTGAATTGATGGTCGTTCACCACCAGCCGAAGCTGGGGGCAAACGCCCGCACTCGCTTTTTCGTCCTCTATTCCGTTTTCAAGGAGCGCCGCGAGCCCCGTGGGGCCGCTGCTGTGCGCGGACGCGGTGATCACCGTTGGTCCGCTTGCTGTTGCCACCGGTTGGGCGCTCCGGTCGTGCCGGGCTCCCGGTTGGGGCGAGTTGTCAACCTACCTACTTGGAGTTGCGGTGTCAAACACGGGGTCTGGCACCGGCACCGGGTTGGCAGGTCTGCCCCGAGGGGCGAAGAGAGAACCTACCAGCGTCTGGCCGCCCTGCCAACCCCGCGCGTGGGTCGTCGGTCACCTCGCGGGTGCCAGCGGGTCACCCCTCGTCCACGAGGACCATCTGGTAGGTCTTCTTGCCCTTGCGCAACACGAGGTAGCGGTCGTGGAGGACGTCGACGCTGCCGAGCGTGCGATCCGCGCCACCGGATGACTCGCCGTTCACCGACAGCCCGTTCTGCGCGGCCAGGGTGCGGGCCTCGCTACGGGACTTCGCCAGGCCGACCTCGGCAGCAAGCTCGACCAGGGGTACGCCGCCGGCCAGCCGGTCAGCCGCCAGCAGGGCGGTGGGGATCTCGCCCGAGAGGACCTCGAGGGTCGCCGCGTCGGCGTCGGCCACCGACCCGCCGCCGAACAAGATGTCGGAGGCGGCCACCGCGGCCCGGGCTGCGTCGGGCCCGTGCACCAGGGTCGTCAGCTCGACCGCCAGGCGCTTCTGACCCACCCTGGTGTGGGGCGCAGCCTGGTGCTCGGCCACGATCGCCTCGACATCGGCCACCGACAGCAGCGTGAGCTGCAGCAGGAGCTTGCGGACCTCGGAGTCCTCCGAGTTCACCCAGGCCTGGTAGAAGCGGTACGGGCTGAGCCGATGGGCCCCCAGCCACATCTGCTCGCCGGAGGCGGTCTTGCCGTACTTCTCGCCGTCGGGCTTGGTGAGCAGCGGCCAGGTGAGCGCGTGGACGTGCTGGCCCAGACGGCGACGCACGAGGTCGACGCCGAGGGCGATGTTGCCCCACTGGTCCGAGCCTCCGACCTGCATCTCACAGCCCTCGAGCTCGGCCAGGTTCACGAAGTCGTTGGCCTGCAGGAGCATGTAGCTGAACTCGGTGTAGGAGATGCCCGCATCGCTCTCGATGCGCGACCGCACCGACTCCTTGGCGAGCATCTGGTTGACCGTGACGTGCTTGCCGACGTCACGCAGCCACTCGATCGCCGACATCGCCACCGTCCACGAGCGGTTGTCGACCAGCCGGCCACCGTTGGGGGCGTCGCCGAAGTCGAGGAACTGCTTGAGCTGGGGGACGATGCCCTCGAGGTTGCGGGCCAGGGTCGCGTCGTCGAGGAGGTTGCGCTCCTCGGAGCGGCCGCCCGGGTCGCCGATCATCCCCGTGGCGCCACCGGCGAGCACGATCGGACGGTGGCCGGCCTCCTGGAAGCGGCGCATCACCAACAACCCGATGAGGTTCCCGGCGTGGAGGCTGTCGGCGGACGGATCGCACCCGTAGTAGACGGTGATGGGCCCCTCAGCGAGGCGAGCGCGCAGCTCGTCGAGATCGGTCGAGTCGTGGATCAGACCGCGCGAGATGAGGTCGTCGAGGATGGCAGCACCGGTGTCGGTCACCCGGCCATGGTGACCACCGGCACGCCCCCCGTCCAGCCAGAACGCGGACGCTGACGAGGGTGACCCGAAACGTGCGCCCCGACCCGGCAGAATGGACGCCATGAGGCGTTCCCTCCTGCTACTCGTCGCGCTCGCGCTGCTGGGCGCCGGCTGTTCCTACACGCCGGTCACGATCACACCCGAGCTGCCCGAAAACGCCCAGTCGTCGTCGATCTACGCCGCGGACGGAACGCTGCTCACGGTCCTGCACGGCGAGGAGAACCGGGTCAACGTCAGCTACGAGCAGATGCCCCAGCACCTGATCGACGCGGTGGTGGCCATCGAGGACAGCCGGTTCTGGCTCCACGACGGCATCGACATCATCGGGCTCATCCGCGCGGCTCGCAGCAACGTGGGTGCCGGCGGGGTCGCCCAGGGCGGCTCCACCATCACCCAGCAGGCCGTCGGTGTGCTGCTCATCGACGACGAGCGCAGCCTCGACGGCAAGATCGAAGAAGCCAGCCTGGCGCTGCAACTCGAGCGCACGCTCACCAAGGAGCGGATCCTCGAGCTGTACCTCAACTCGATCTACTTCGGGAAGGGCAACTACGGCGTCGAGGCGGCGTCGCGGAGCTACTTCGGCAAGTCGGTGTCCGACATCACGATCGCCGAGGCCGCCGTGCTCGCCGGGCTGATCAAGTTCCCCAACGCCGCCAATCCGATCGACTACGAGAACCGGGCATACGACCGGCGCGACATCGTGCTCAACGCCATGCACAACCAGGACCTGATCACCGACGAGGAGCTCCAGGCGGCGCTCAGCGAGCCGCTCGACCCGCCAGAGCGCGTGCCGGCCGAGGAGCAGCGCTACCCGGCCGGTCACTTCGTCGACGAGGTGAAGAAGTGGTTCCTGGCGAACCCCGAGTTCGGCGAGACCCGCGAGGAGCGCGCCGAGCTCCTCTTCGGCGGCGGGCTGCGCATCCACACCACGATCGACCTCGGGCTCCAGTACGCAGCCGAGGTGGCGCGCGACCAGATCCTGCCCGACCCGTTCGGCCCCGAGGTCAGCATCGTCAGCATGGAGCCTCGCACCGGCCGCGTCCGGGCCATGGTCGGCGGCCGCGACTTCTTCGGCGAGACCCAGTCGGCCAAGAACAACCTGGCGATGGGCACGGGCCGCCCCGGCGGATCGTCGTTCAAGCCGTTCGTCCTCGCCACCGCGCTGTCCCAGGGCATGCCCCTCGACACGCGCTACCCGGCACCCAGGTCGCGCACCTTCGAGTTCGGTGACGGGATCGCTCCGTGGCAGGTGAGCGGGGGCGGCAGCTCGGCGGCGAACCTGCGCCAGATGACCGTGAGCTCGTACAACACCGCCTATGCCGCGCTGATCATCGACGTCGGCCCGTCGAACGCCGTGGCGATGGCGCATCGCCTCGGCATCACCACACCGATCAACTCGGTGCCGGCCGCGGTGCTCGGCTCCGAGAACGTCCGCGTGCTCGACATGGCCAACGCCTACGCCACCTTCGCCAACTCCGGCGTACGTGTGCCTCCGATGTTCGTCGACCAGATCGAGCGGTCCGACGGCACCATCCTGTGGCAGCACGCCCACACCCAGGAGCGGGTCATCTCGGCACCGATCGCCGACACGATCACCGACATCCTCGTCGACGCCGTCAACCGTGGCACCGGCACCAACGCCCGCATCTCGGGACGACCGGTGGCGGGCAAGACGGGCACAGGCCACCAGTTCCGCGACGCCTGGTTCGTGGGCTACACACCCCAGCTCTCGACCGCCGTGTGGGTCGGCTATCCCGACGCGCAGATCTCGATGCCCGGCGTGTTCGGCGGTGGCAACCCGGCCCGGATCTGGCGGGCGTTCATGGGCACGGCGATGGAAGGCCTTCCCGTGCTCGACTTCGCCGAGCCTCCCGAGGACCTCGTCGGCGTGCCAGGGGTCGACGTCGATCCCACCGACGGCGGCGGCGGGATCCAGGGCGGCGAAGCATGAGCTCTGCAACCACCCCCGAGCTCGACGAGCTCCTGGGAGAGCGGCCCGACGATCCCGAGGGCAGGTGGACCCGGCCCAAGGTGTTCGCAGCGGCCATGGTGCTGTTGGTGATGGCAGGCTTCTGGGCCTGGATCTTCATGTACCAGCTCCAGAACAAGGGCGAGGATGACATGCCCGACCGCCTCGACGACATGGCGTGGACCGCCGAGGCCGACACGATCTGCTCCGTCACCAACGATCGGGTCGCCGAGCTCCCGAGTGCCCAGTCGACACCCACCGCCGCGGTGAGGGCCGACGTCATCGAGGAGGCGACCGCCGAGTTCGACGCCATGTTGGTCGCGCTCCACGACATCGCCCCCACCGGCGACAGCCGTGACGCGGTCATCACCGCGGCGTGGCTGGACGACTACCGCACCTTCCTCGACGATCGCCTCGAGTTCGCCGCGGCGTTGCGCGTCGATCCCGGCGCCCGCTTCCTCGTCACCGAGAAGTACGGCAGCCACATCACCAAGCCGATCGACCGCTTCGCCCGCGTCAACGAGATGGAAGCGTGCATGTCGCC
>CAZBTQ010000231.1:0-4793 GCA_964494405.1 uncultured Iamiaceae bacterium | reverse complement strand
GCTCGCGCAGGCTCTCGGGTACCCAGAACGCGCTCAGGTGGTCGGTCACGTCGACTGAGCCGACGTACGAGCACCGCGCCTCGCCGAACATCGCGGCGACCTCGTCGAACATGAGGGGCCGGAAATGCGAACCCAGGTACTCGTGCACGGCGTAGCGCACATCGGCGGTGGGCAGCCCAGCGAGCTGGCCGGTCTCGTTGGCGCCGAGGGGGAAGCACTTCGCGCCGCCCTGGGCGAGGCGGCCGATGGCGTCGACCGCGCCGGGGAAGGCCAGATCGCTGCGGCGTCCGTCGGCTTCGACGTGTAGGCGCATGGCCTCGGCGAGCGGCACCATCGACGCCCAGCCCGACGGTACCTCGTAGCTGAGGTAGACGATCCCGCCCGGGCGCAGGCGCCGGCGGACGAACTCGGCGATGTGGCGCTGGTTGGCTGCGGAGATCCAGCTGTAGACGCCGTGGACGATGACAACGTCGACCTCGTCGGGGCCGATCGAGGGGTCGCGGGCCAGCTCCTCGAACGACGCCTCGACGAAGGTGCAATTGGTGAGCCCAGCGCCGTCGGCGAGGAAGCGGGACCGCTCGACGTGGGCGGGGTTCACGTCGCAGCCCCACACGTCGACGTCGTCGTTGGCTGCGGCCACCATGGCGGCTGACAGCCCGCTGCCGCTGCCCAGTTCGGCCCACACCAGCCGCCGGCCGGTGGGAAGCGCCGGCTGGCCGTTCAGCACGCAGGCCAGCGACAACCAGGCCGGACACAGATCGGTGGTGACGGGCTCGATGTAGGAGACGTCGACGACGTAGCCCTCGTGGCGGCCGGGTCTGGCGGCAGAGACGCTGGGGCGGCCGGTCACGCGGCACCTGCCCGCTCGAGCGCTGCCGAGTCCATGTCGGCGGGGAGCGCGCTGCCGATCGCCGGAGCGGGCACGAGCGCGACGTGCAACTCGGCGAGTGCAGCGGCGAGTCGGTTGGATGCCTTGACCGCCTTGCGCGAAGTGCCGCCGACCACCGCGGGATGCGCCCGCCCGGCGTCGACCGCGTCGCGGATCTGGGTCGCGGCGTCGGCTGAGGCGAGCTCGCCAGCCCCGGCGGGAGCGTCCGATGCGCCCACGGGCGCGTCGAGAGCCACGAGGTCGACCCCCTCCACGGCTGCCCTCACCTCGTATGGCGTGAGCTGGCTCGGCCCCCGCCTGAAGACGTCGAGTCGGCTGGTGGGGCGCAGCGCCAGATCCCGGTAGGCCTCGCGCAGGGCGGGGCTGCCTGCGGTGGTGACCATCTCGCGCAGCGGGGCGGGGACGGCGCTGTCGAGGTCGTCGAGCAGCCGCGCGCTGCCGACGAACCCGCACCCGACCGTGGCCAGGGCGTCGGCGACCTGGGCGTGCGACAGGGGTTCGAGGTCGTCGTGCACCACTGCGGCGACCTCGGCCGGGTCGGCCGCCAGGAGCTCCTCGACCCACGCGGCGACCGCGGGGCGTTCGGTCAGGTGGCGGGCGCCGCCGGCGCGGAGCTGTTCGACCAGCCGCAGGATCGACGGCACCAGCTCGTCGGGGTGGCCGTTGTGGCCTTCGGCGGCGCGCCGCAGAGCCCGCTGGAGCGGCGCGATCTCGGCCCAGCCGACGATGGTCCGGTAGGTGACGCACACCAGCCCGCCGGGGCGGATGCTCGCGCCGACCGCGGCCAGGATCTCCGCTCGGCGTTCCTCGGACGCGGGCAGGACGTCGTCGACCACGACGATGTCGGCGGATCCGCCCAGGTCGGGGGGCAGGCCGTGACGCTCGTGCACCTCGAGGTTGTCGAGCCCGGCGGCGCGGGCGAGGCGCGCGGTGGCCTCAAGGTCCTCATCGCGGTCGGCCCAGGCCCAGACCCGTGACGTGGGGTGGACGGCAGCGACCACGGCGGTCGTGATCCCGCTACCGCACCCCAGGTGCACGTACCGGAAACCGTCGGCAAGCTCGGGCGGCCGCTGGCCGCCGAGCAGGCACGCCAGTGACAGCCAGGTCGGAGTCAGTTCTCGACGGAAGGCAGGGGTGGGGAACAAGGCGCTCATCTTGTCACCGAGCTCGGCGATGGCGGTGCTCGACCGATCGGAGGTCACTCGACCGCTGGCCCCGTCAGCTCGAAGGTCGGGGGCCGCACGAGGGGTTGGATGTGGTGGCGCAGCTCGTACGGACCCGGGTCGAGCACACCGAGGAGGTCCCAGGTGACGGTGACCGAACCGCCGAGGGGGATGTCGACGAGCATCGAGTAGGAGCGGAACCCCTGCTCGAGGTGGCTGGTGACGAAGACCGGCTGGCCGTCGACCCGCGCCTCGGCGAGGTCGAGCGGCGTGAAGATCGTGAGGTAGGTGTGCGCCGTGCCAGGCGGCAAGTCGTAGGCGTTGCCGATGACGACCGGCGGCAGGTCGAGGGTCGCGCTGTTGGTGAACGTGGCCGTGGCGGTGGAGGTGGTGATACCGCTGCCGGGCTCGTGGTCGACGTCGTAGGTGATGTCGCGGTCGATGTAGACGTCGATCTTGTTGGGGCTGTTGTTGGCGATGCCGACGAGCAGCATGTCGTGGCCGTCGGCGACGGGCAGCGAGCCGTCGAGCCCGAGGGTGACGATGAGCTCCTGCTCCGCCGCGTCGGGCGACCAGAACAGCAACCGTCCCTCGTGCACCTGGGGGGCGAGGGCGTCGGCGAGCTGGGCGGGGCCGGGCAACGTCCCGGTGGTGAGCGCGTCGAAGGTGGCCTCGATCGCGGCGTCGAGCAGCTCCTCCTGATCTTCGTCTGACAGTTCGTAGGCATCGACGAGGAGGAGCTGGGCGAGGTCGGCGCCGTCGAACGGGCCGGTGGCGTGGGGAAGCTCGTCGATGCCGCCCACCACGTCGGCGATGGCGCCAAGTGCGATGGGGTCGACGTTGATCACGCCGTCGATCTGCTGGCCCATCGACTGCTCGTAGAACGAGGCGGCGACCTCGGCGCTGGACGGGAAGTGGGGGCTGGCCGACGCGTTCTGGAAGTAGTCGCTCGGCGCGTAGCGCGCGTAGTTGACGACGAACTCGGCGGGCGAGGTGATCCGGCGCGTCGCGGCGCCCGGTCCGCCGTTCACCTCGCGGCTGGGGCCGCTGTCCACGAGCGTGATCTCGCCGTCGACGGCGGAGATGATGGCCCAGCTCCCGATGAACCCGCCGAGCAGGCGGCTCTCGGCCGGTGTGGTGAACAGCACGAGCCAGGTGCGCGGCCCGTCGCCACCGAGCATGGACGGGGCGAGGCGAGCGCCTGCCAGCGCGGTGCGGGCGTCTGGCAGGGCTTGGTCCATCTCGGCGCGCAGGTCGTCGATGCGGCTGGCGAGGGGAGCGAGCAACCACGGCGTGGCGGCGGTGTCGAGATCGCCGAGCGCGCCCTCGAGCGATGTGACCGCGGTGGTGAGTGGAACCTCGATGCTGCGCACCGCGTCGAGGTCGATGCGTCCGTCGACGGGGCGAAGGCCGTCGAGGTCCACCGTCTCGGCCGACTCGGCGGCGGTGAGCGCGAGGTCGCGGGCGGCGTGGCTGCCGGTGGCGAGCGCCCGTTGGTGCTGTCCCGCCACGGGGACGACGCGGGTCACCTGCACGAGCGGGAAGTCGAACACGTCGGCGGCATTGCCCAGGTCCTCGGCGGCGGAGCGGAACAGCGCGGCCGCCTGCTCGTCGTCGCCCGCCTTCGCGGCGTCGAGGCCGGCAAGCGCCTCGTTGATGCCGCGCTCGATGAGGGTGCGTCGGGCCACCGCGGCGCCGCCGAGGACGAGCGTCAGCAGCACGAGCACCCCGGCGAGGCCGGCTGCTCCGATGAGGATCGGGCGGCGCCAACGGGTTCGGGTGTTCTTGATGCCCGAGACGAGCACGGGGATGATCGCCGCCGCGGCCAGCAGCGCGGAGGCGCCGTGGAAGCCGAGGTCGGGCAGGCGCAGGAGCACCTGTATGGCGACGGCGCCGACGAGCGCCCCGACGACCCGGTGGCGTCGGTCGAGGACGGCCATCGCCGCCGCGACGACGAGGCTGGCGCCAGCCACGGCGAGCTGGGTGCCGTCCTCGGCGCCCAGGCAGGCCCCCAGGGTGAGGACCACGAGCGACCACCGGCGTGCACGCGAGGCGGCGAGCGGCACTCCGGCACCGAGGAGGGCGAGCCAGACCGCGTCGGCGACGGGCCAGGCGGTCGGCTCAGCCCCAGAGGCAGTGGCGGCGAGCGCCGAGACGGTGCAGGTGGCTGCGACGGCCCACAGGTGCCACGGGGTGACGACCGGTCGGGACCGGCGCCTCCTCCGTGGGGCGGTGTCGGTGTGGACGCTCAGCTGTTGGTGGCGACGGTGGCCGGACGCCGCTGGCGGCGAGCGGCCAGCACGGCGATGGCGCCGGCGCCCATCAGCACGGCGCCGATCTTCACGAGCGGGAAGGCGTCGGAACCCGTGGTCGGCAGCTGCCCGGAGGCACCGGCGGCGGCGGCGACGACGTTGAGGGTGAGCGAGAACGTCTCGACACCGCACTGGGCGGTGACCTCGGCAGGGCCGGGGGTGCCAGGAGCGGTGATGACGAAGGTGAAGTCGCCGTTGGCGTCGGCGACGGTGGTGCCGACCACGACACCCCCGACGAGGATTGTGACGGTCGAACCGGGGTCGCACCCGTGCCCGAAGATGTTGACCTGGCTGCCGACGACCGGGTTCGGGTTGTCGGTGGTGATGCCGCCCGTGTCGCCCTCGTACGGATCGGTCTGAGCAGCGGCCGGAGCGGCCAGGAGCACGAACGTGGCGATCGCCGCCGTGATCATCGCAAGGGTGCGTCGC
>CAZBTQ010000230.1:0-4811 GCA_964494405.1 uncultured Iamiaceae bacterium | reverse complement strand
GCCCTCGGTTGGATTCGAACCAACGACCGTCGGATTAGAAGTCCGGTGCTCTGTCCAGCTGAGCTACGAGGGCGGGCGCGCCATGGTGCCACGAGCGGGAGGGCGTGACGCTCGACCTTCGAACGCGGGTCGGGGTGCTGCCGCCGGTCGCCTATGCTGGCCCGCTGCACGGTGGCCGTAGCTCAGTCGGTTAGAGCGCCAGGTTGTGGCCCTGGAGGTCGGGGGTTCGATTCCCCTCGGTCACCCCACACGAGCGAGGTTCGGGCCCTCCGCCACGGGATCACCCGGGCCAGGGCACGGGCCTCGTTCCGCGTCACGCCGGAGGCGATGGCGCTCAGTCGTCCAGGCGCGCGAGCAGGTCGACGGCCGCGTGCATGTAGCCGCTGATCCAACGGTCGTGGATGCGCTTGATCGGCAGGGGCGCGAGCGACAGGTGGCGCTCGCGGCCGACCTTGCGCCCGGTGACCAGCTCTGCGCCCTCGAGCACCCGCAGGTGCTGCAAGACCGTGGTCCGGTCCAGCTCGGGGAACCGATCGCACAGCGACCCCGTCGTGTGCGCGCCCTCCTTGAGGGCGTCGAGCATCCGGCGACGCAGCGGCGACGCCAGCGCCTTGAAGACCCGATCGTCGACATCTCCGTCGGCAGCATGGTCATCGGCGGCTGCCTCGTCCTTGCCCTTGCCTCCTGGTCCATACATGTTGTAAGAATACAACATGTCTACGGATCGCACGCTCACCGAACTGTCCTTCACCGTCTCGGGGCGCATCGCCCGGCCATCCGCCGAGGTCTACGAAGCGGTGGCCGACCCCGAGCAGCTCTCCCGGTACTTCACCACCGCCGGCGCACAGGGTCGCCTGGTCGCCGGCACCGAGGTCCAGTGGGACTTCGCCGACTTCCCCGGCGCCTTCCCGGTCACGGTGGTCGACGCGGACCCGCCCCACCGGATCGTCATCGAGTGGGGCGGCCAGGCGACCGCCGGCGATGGCGGCACGACCCGGGTCACCTTCGAGCTCGAGTCGATCGACGATGACACCCGGACCTTGGTGACCATCACCGAGACGTCGTGGCTCGCCACGCCCGAGGGCGCCAACGCCGCGTTCGGCAACTGCGAGGGCTGGACCGGCATGCTCGCCGCGCTGAAGGCCTGGCTCGAGCACGGCGTGGTGCTGCGCGACGGCTTCTACCGCTGAGCGGCGGCGTCGCAACGAGCCGGGGACTCCCGGTTCGCCTCCTCCCTGCTGACCGGTAGACTCACCCCCTCACCGGGCGCCTCTAGCTCAATGGCAGAGCAATGGACTCTTAATCCACAGGTTCTGGGTTCGAATCCCAGGGGGCGTACCACCAACCGAGACCCCAGGTCCCGCACGGGCCTGGGGTCTCGGCCATCTGGACCACGACCCGGAGGCACCTGCATGGCGCCCTCGCACCACCCAGCCGATGCCCCGGTCTCGGTCCACGCCTCGCTCACGTTCGACGTGACCGAGCCCTCGACGATCGAGTTCTTGATCGTCCCTGCCGACAGCGCGGGAACGCGCGCCGACGAGCAGCTGGCGATCACGGTCGACGGCCAGCCCCTAACCGCGCGGCACATCGACACCTTCCCGCTGGAGGGCACCACCGCCACCGTGGTCGCCGCTCCGGTCGGCGAGCTCCTCGTCGAGTACTCCACCACGGTCCACCGCCACCCGAGCGCGACATCTGCGGTCGCCCACCTCGCACGGGACTCTCTCGTCGGCCTCCGGCCGGGCCGGTACACCCCGTCGGACGAGTTGGCCGGCTTCGCGTCGACCACGTTCGGCCACGGCGACCCCGGCGAGACCACCCAGCGCATCGCCGCATGGGTGACCGCCCAGCTCGCCTATGACCCCGCCGCCACACGACCGACCGGTACCGCCGCCGACACGCTCCTCTCCGGCGCCGGCGTGTGCCGCGACTTCGCCCACCTCACCGCGGCGCTGTGCCGCGCCGTCGACATCCCCTCTCGCATCGCCGCGGTGTACGCGCCTGGCCTGTCCCCCATGGACTTCCACGCCGTCACCGAGGTGCTCATCGACGATCGGTGGTTCGTGTACGACACGACTCGGCTCGCGCCACGCCAATCGCTGGTGCGGATCGCCACCGGACGCGACGCGGCCGACACCGCGTTCGCCAACGTGGTCGGCGGCGCGGCGACGTTGACGTCGATCGACGTGGTCGCCGTGCTCGAGGCGGACGAGCTCCCCGACGACGACCACATCTGCCTCGTCGAGCTGCGCTGACGACACCAGATCAGGTCCGGTCGAACTGGTGAGCACGGCGGCAACAGGAGCGACAGACTCGGCGCCGTGAGCTTCGAACTGCGCCCCGTCACCGAAGAAGAGTTCCCTGCGCTGGTCCGGTCGATGGAGGACGGCTTCGGCTTCCACGCCGACGAGGACTCCACCGCCGACATCTTGAGCCGCACCGAGCTCGACCGCACGCTGTGCGCCTTCGACGGCGACGAGCTGGTGGCCACCGCCGGCGCCTACTCGTTCGACGTCACGCTGCCGGGCAACACCACGGCGAAGGCCGCCGGCGTCACGATCGTGACCGTCAAGGCCACCCACCGTCGGCGAGGGATCCTCACGTCGATCATGGCCCACCAGCTCGACGACGTGGCCGACCGGGGCGAGCCCCTCGCCCTGCTCACGGCGTCGGAGTCGCTCATCTACCCGCGCTTCGGCTACGGCACCGGCACGCTCGGATCGGACTGGCGCATCGAGACCGACCACGGCGCACTGCGCTTCCCGCCCGCACCCGGAGGGCGCATGCGACTCGTCGATGCCAGCGTCGTGGCCGAGCACGGGCCACGGCTGCACGACCTGACCCGTCTGCGCACGCCGGGTGCGGTCAACCGTGACGACGCGTGGTGGGCATCGTGGCTGAAGGACCCGCCGCACATGCGCGACGGCGCCAGCAAGCGCTGGTACCTGGTGCACGAGTCCGACGACGGCGACATCGACGGGTTCTGCGCCTACCGCCGGCGGTCCAAGTACGAGCACGGGCTGTCCCGCGACGTGCTCATCGTGGACGAGGTCTTCGGTGCCAGCGACGAGATCGAGCACGCGCTCCTCCAGCACCTCATCGACAAGGACCTCATCCACGCCGTCGAGGCCCACGGGCGGCCGTACGAGGACCCGTTCCGCTGGCGCCTCGCCGACCCGCGCCAGCTCCAGACCACCGACGTGATCGACAACCTCTGGGTGCGGATCGTCGACCCGTGCGCCGCGCTGTCGGCCCGCCGCTACGCCACCGACGACAGCCTCGTCGTCGAGATCGACGACCGGTTCCGGCCCGCGACGAGCGGTCGCTACCGCATCGCCGGCGGCCCCGACGGTGCCGTGTGCACCGCCACCGACGACACGCCGGACCTGGCGATGGACGTCGCGGACCTCGGCACCATCTACCTCGGCGGTGTCGCACCCACGTCGCTCGCCCGCAGCGGTCGCCTCACCGAGTGCACCGACCGAGCGGTGGCCCGCGCCGACGCGTTCTTCCTCTCCAGCCCGGCACCCTGGATGACCACCGGCTTCTGACGACGGTCAGCCGACGGCTATCGTCGCTCGGACACGACACGGCACGACTCCGGGGGGACACATGGCCGACGTTCGCAGCGACGCCCGCGACTGGATCCGCGACCACTGGAACACCGAGCAGACGCTCGCCGAGTGGTGGCAGGCGTTGGCCAAGGAGGGTTGGGCGTTCCCCCACTGGCCGAAGGGCCACGGCGGACGCGGGCTGACCCGCGACGACAGCCGCGTCGTGAACGAGGAGCTCGGCGCGGCCGGTGCGATCGCTCCACCCGGTGGCCTCGGCCAGATGATGGGCGGCCCGGTCACCATCGACTTCGGCTCCGACGAGCAACAGGACGAGTGGCTGATGCCGCTCGCGTCCGGCCAGGAGGGCTGGTGCCAGCTCTTCAGCGAGCCCGGCGCCGGCTCCGACCTCGCCAGCGCACAGACGCGAGCGGTGCGCGACGGCGACGTGTGGATCGTCAACGGCCAGAAGGTCTGGACGTCGGGAGCGCTGTCGGCACAGCGCGGGATGCTGGTCGCCCGCACCAACCTCGACGCCCCCAAGCACCGCGGCATCACCTACTTCATCATCGACATCGACCAGCCGGGCATCGAGATCCGCCCGCTGAAGCAGATGAACGGCGGTGCCTCGTTCAACGAGGTGTTCTTCACCGACGCCGTGGTCGGACACGACCGCATCCTGGGTGGTGTCGACACCGGGTGGCAGGTGGCGGTCGCCACGCTCGCCTACGAGCGCCAGGGCCTCGGCAGCCGCGGCGCCGCCGGCGGCATCATGGCCGGTGCTCCCGGCCCCAAGGCCGGCCTGCTCGACGTGCCGGTGGGCGAGCTCATCGAACGAGCCCGCGAGGAGCGAGCCATGGCCGAGCGCGGCGCATCGGCACGTGGCTCCAAGGCCGTGCGCGCGCTCGCTCACGAGATGGGCCGCGCCGACGACCCGGTCATCCGCCAACGTCTCGTCGACCTCCACATCCTCATCGAGGTCGGGCGCTACACGGCCCTGCGCGCTCGCGCCGCCGTCCAGGCCGGCCGCCAGCCCGGCCCCGAGGTGTCGATCGCGAAGCTCGCCGCGTCGGAGCAGGCCCGACGGGCGCGCGACCTGTCGATGGAGATCCTCGGCGCCTACGGAACGCTCATGGACGACGACTCGCCCCAGGACGGCATGTTCCAGCAGATGGCCCTGTCGGTCCACGCGTCGTCGATCGCGGGTGGCACCGACGAGATCCAGCGCAACATCATCGGCGAGCGCGTGCTCGGCCT
>CAZBTQ010000229.1:0-4813 GCA_964494405.1 uncultured Iamiaceae bacterium | reverse complement strand
CGGGGGTCACTCTCTACTTCGCCTCGGGACTCATCCACACCCTGTGGTCAAACCTGTGGGTAGAGGTTCGAGGCGAACCTGACCCCGGGCGCGACACGACCCCGGCAGCAGGACCGGGGTCGTCGATCGCGCGGTGCCCGAACGGGCCCGCGAAGGGGGTGCGACGACTCGTCTAGAGGTGCGGCGTGATCTCCGCGAGGAGCTGTCCCTTGCCCTTGGCGCCGATGACCCGGGTGGCGGGCTGGCCGTCCTTGAACAGGATGAGGGTGGGGATGCTCATCACCTCGAAGCGGCGGGCGATGTCGGGGTTCTCGTCCACGTTGAGCTTGGCGATGCGCACCTTGCCGTCCTGCTCGGTGGCGATCTCGTCGAGGATCGGGGCGATCATCTTGCAGGGGCCGCACCACTCGGCCCAGAAGTCCACGAGGACCGGAGCGTCGGAGGCTCCGACCTCTTCGTCGAAGGTGCTGTCGGTGAGGGTGCTGATGGCGGACATGTGGCGCTCTGCTTTCTCGTGGTGGAGGCGGGTGGCCCTGCGATGGTGAACGCCATGGCGGCGCCCGGCATTCCCGTCGTGGTCAGTGGACGTTTGCCTCGAGCCAGCGTTCGGCATCGATGGCAGCCATGCAGCCCGACCCGGCGGCGGTGATCGCCTGGCGGTAGGTGGAGTCCTGCACGTCGCCGCACGCGAAGACGCCGTCGACGTTGGTGGTGGTTGCCCCCGGGGCGGTCACCAGGTAGCCGTTGGGGTGCATGTCGAGCTGGCCGACGAACAGATCGGTGTTGGGCTTGTGGCCGATGGCGACGAAGAGACCGGTGAACGGGTGGACCGCGCGCTCGCCGGTGGGGAGGTGCTCGATCTCGACACCCGTCAGGGACGTGTCGCCCTCGATCCCCGTGACGACGCTGTCCCACAGGAACTGGATCTTGTCGTTGGACAGGGCACGGTCCTGCATGATCTTCGAGGCGCGGAGCTCGCCGCGGCGGTGCACGATGGTGACCGAACGGGCGAACTTGGTGAGGAAGGTCGCTTCCTCGACCGCAGAGTCGCCGCCGCCGACGACGGCGATGTCGTGGTCGCGGAAGAAGAAGCCGTCGCAGGTCGCGCACGTCGAGACGCCGTGACCGATCAGCTCGGTCTCGCGGGGGAGCCCCAGCATGAGCGACTGCGCACCGGTCGACACGATGATCGTCTGGCCTCGGAAGGTCGGTTCGGGAGCGTCCGGATCGCCGATCCACACGCCGAACGGCCGACTGGTGAAATCGACCCGGGTCACCTTCTCGGTGAGGATCTCGGCTCCGAACCGCGCCGCCTGGGCGCGGACGTTCATCATCAGCTCAGGCCCCATGATGCCCTCGGGGAAGCCGGGGAAGTTCTCGACCTCGGTGGTGAGCATGAGCTGGCCACCGGGCTGGTCGCTGGTGGATGACGGCTCACCCTCGATCACCAGGGGAGAGAGGTTGGCGCGAGCGGCGTACACCGCGGCCGTGAGCCCGGCAGGGCCCGATCCGATGATGATGACGTCACGGACGCCGAAGTCGGACATGTTGCTCCAGGTGGTCGGTCGTTGCTTCGAGAAGGAGAACGCAGATACCCCGTGGGGTATTCCTCATGCGGTCTCGCGTGGTCGGCGCGTCGCCCAGACGATCAGTCCGGCGACGAACGACACCGAGCCGAGCAGCAGGTAGGTCGCCCACACCTCGCCGGGGAGGTAGTTGTCGACGAAGCGCACGAGCCCGATGATCAACAGCACGACCGCCGTGACCGCGAGGAAGACGATGGCCGTGCCGTAGACGATGCCGCGGGCGATCGTCTGGAGCGGTGCCGTCGTCCGGTCGCGGACGGTCTGGACCACGTCGACGACCAGGTCGGCGGCTTGTGCCGGCCACGACGTCGCCGTCCAGGCGGTGCCGGCGCTCGCGGTCGAGGCCGTCTGGGGTGCTGCCGCGCTGTCGGGTCCGGACGGGGGTGTCGTCGGCTCTCCGGGGGACATGGCCGGGAGCCTATCTTCCGGACGGGACCCGGCTCGGATGGACGGCTACCGCTCGGCGGTGGCGAGGAGGGCGCACGTCACGGGATCGAGCACCAACGCCACCATGGCGCCATCGCGCTCGACGAGCCGCACCAGCCGGGCTTCGTCGC
The DNA here is from genome assembly GCA_964494405.1 of uncultured Iamiaceae bacterium. GTDB lineage: Bacteria > Actinomycetota > Acidimicrobiia > Acidimicrobiales > SKKL01 > Actinomarinicola. The sequence continues at coordinate 2,670 of CAZBTQ010000229.1, read as the reverse complement.
CGACCTGGCCGAACGACGTCTCGACGAGGTCGTCTCCGGCGTCGAGCGGGCACGCGTCAGCGGCCGATGCCGCCGCGTCGGCGTGCGAGCGCTCGTTCAAGGAGAGCGTGGACTCGGCCTCGGTGCGGGGAGGCTGCCCTGCCGCCGTGACGATCGGCCCGACTGCCGCCGTGGCGAGCGCATGGTCGGAGTCGAACACCCCCAACCACGGCCGATCGTCGGGCGCGGCCTCGCCGGCGTCGCCACGCTCGGCGGTCGCGGCGTCGAGGGAGTCGGGCATCGCCTCGTCGTCGGCCGACTCGAGCGACGCGGTGGCTTGGTCGTCGCCACCGGCATCGCCGTTGTCGCCGACGCCGTCCAGTGACCCGAGGACGGGGATCGCCAACGCGATGAGCAACAGCACGGCGGCCGCTGACAGCAGCCAACGGCCGACGTGGGAGCGCTGCGCCGTCGCGGCAGGGTGCTCGGCGCGGATGGCGGCCCGACGGAGGCGCGCCGCGGTGACCGTGTCGAGCGGCGCAACGGGAGCAGCGACGAGGTCTCGCACGGCGCGGAGCTCCTCCAGCCGAGCCCTCAAGGTTGGGTCGGCCTCGACCAGGGCGCGTGCCGCGGCATCGGCCTCGCCGTCGAGCACGGCGGACACGAGCTCGTCGCGAGCGTCGTCGGAGGCGGGGATCGAGTCGGTCATGGTTCTGGGGTTGGACGTCCGTCGGAGGCGGTCTGGTTCCCGGCCTCGGCCGGGCGGAGCTCGGCAGCGAGGGCGGCGCGACCCCGAGCGATCCGGGAACGAACGGTGCCGGGTGGGATCTCGAGCACCTCGGCGATCTCGGCGTAGTCCATGCCGAGCTGGTCGCGCAGCACCACCGGCGCACGGAACTCCTCGGAGAGGTTGGCCAGGGCGGCGTCGATGTCGAGCCGGTCGGCGGTGACCGACGCCAGACCAGGGGCATCGTCACGACGGCTGGCACCAGCCTCGAGCACGGCGGGGTCGATGCCGGGAACTGGCCGGCGCCCACGCCGACGCAGCTCGTCGAGGCACGCGTTCGTGGCGACCCGGTGCGCCCAGGTCGTGAACGCGCTGCGCCCGTCGAAGCGCGGCAGGCCGCGGACGATCGCGATGAGCGCCTCCTGGGTCGCGTCGAGCGCGTCGGCATCGTTGCCGGCGAGGCGACGGCACACCGCGTGGACGCGGTCCTGGTGCCGCCGCAGCAGGGTGTCGAGCGCACCGGTGTCGCCGGCCTGCGCCGCGGCGATCAGCGTCTGGTCGTCGGCGGGAGGAACGATGGCGTCACCGTACCGAGATCAGCCGGCCGACGCCGTGACCTCGGCGATCTCGGCCCGGAGCTCGCCGATGGGGCCGGGACCGAGGTCGGTGATCCAGATGAGCACATGGTCGCCGGTGGCCCCCGCGAGCTCGAAGGTGACATCGCCGGGCGCGATGCCCGTCAGGGTGGATGCGGGGGTCCCCCAGCCGGCGAGGTCGGTCGGCTGCCCCTCGGCGACGTAGATCGAGGCGCTCCAGTCGTCGGTGGGGGAGGTGACGCGCAGGGATGCGAGGCTGACGACGCCGTCGAGCTGGATCACGAGTCCGACCCCGTCCTTCGTGCCGAGCGTGCGGTCGCTGTAGAACTCGGTGGGCCAGGCGGTGGCGGGGTTGCCGTCGACGGCGAGCATGGTCTGGTCGTCGTTCTCGCCCGGTGGGCCCGAGCCCTGGGGGTCGAACGCGCTGGCCCCGACGATGGAGACGGGGCCAGCGGCGGTCGCGGTGGTGTCGCTGTCGTCTCCGACCACGACGTCGCGCGCCCGCTCGAAGATCTGCTGACCCGCCTCGGTGCTGCCGAGGAGCACTGCGGCGAGGGTCAGCGCGCCGCCGATCACCAACACGAGGAACGTGGGCACGAGCCAGCGCCGCTCGGAGCGGACGAACAGGTCGGCGTCGTCGTCGGTCGCTGCCAGGGTGCCCGACACTGCCACCGGATCCGGCGTGACGTCGCCCGGGTCGTCCAGCACGGCGCCGAGGAGCGCGGTACGCATCGCCGCAGCGGTCGCGGGGCGTGCGTCGGGACTGCGCGCGAGCGCCTGCATCGTGATCGTGTCGAGCGAACGTGGGACGCTCGGGCGGACCTGACGGGGCCGCAAGGGGTCGCGGTGCAGTCGGGCGAGGGCCGTCGCCGCCTCGGTGTCGGCCTCGAACGGCGGCCGCCCGCAGAGGCACTCGTAGAGCACGACCCCGAGGCTGTAGACGTCGGTGCGGGGATCGACGGGGTCGCCCGTGACCTGCTCGGGGGCCACGTACTTGGCGGTGCCGATGATCGAGCCGTCTTGGGTGAGGTCGGCGTCCACAGCTGCCTTCGCGATGCCGAAGTCGGTGACCATGACCCGACGGTCGTCGCACAACAAGATGTTGGCGGGCTTGACGTCGCGGTGGACGACACCGGCCTCGTGCGCGGTCTGGAGGGCGTCAGCCACGCCCGCGACCACATCGACCGCATCACGGGCGGCCAGGTGGCCCCGCTGGTCGAGGAACTGGCGCAGCGTGATCCCGTCGACCAGCTCCATGACGATCCCGTACACGTCGTCCTCGATGACCGTGTCGTAGATCGAGACGATCGAGGGATGCGTCAGCCTGGCCGCGGACACGGCCTCGTGCCGGAACCGCTCGACCACCGA
>CAZBTQ010000228.1:0-4856 GCA_964494405.1 uncultured Iamiaceae bacterium | reverse complement strand
CGGCGTCTCGGTGCTCGGCGAGATCCTCCAAGGCGTCGAGCAGCACACGCCGAGCCGCAACGTGAAGCGGGTCGACGATCATCGCCCTGCCCGCTCCCGGTATGCGCCGAGCGACCTCCACCGCCACTGGTCGGAGTTGGTCTCCATCCACTCGATGAGTGCTTCCCCCTCAGCGGGCATCCGCCCGGTTCCACCGAGGCAGTCGACAACGAGCTGGGGCAGGTTGACGAGCTCGACCCCGTCGACCGCCCGCGTGTCCTCGACGACTCGATCGTTCGGCGGCCACAGCAGCACGACATCTGCACCTTCATCCGTGGGCAGAAGGCCGAGCTCCGATTGGATCTCGTCGAAGTACGGACGTCCGCCTTCGGGCTTTAGGTAGAGGACAAGCAGTGCGGGCGCAGCGACGGGAGCAGTCTTGACGGCGGCGAACGATCCGGTGACGACGACCCGCGAAGCCACCTTCGACCCGGCCAAGGCCTCGAAGGCCCCGCGTGCTCCGCTCGGGGCGATGAAGCCTCGCATCGTGTTGACGCGGAACAGATCTACCGACTGCCCCCGGAGGCGGAGCATCGCCGGCCAGTCCGCCTTCTCGACCGGCCCACGCGGCTCACGACGGATCAGCGCGTCGTCGCTGAGGCTGTCGAGAACCCGGCTGACGTAGCCGCGACTGATCCCCGTCTCCTCCTCGATGTCGACGACGCCGTACGGAGGCTCGACCTCGGCCAGGAACCGGACCACCCGCCCGGCCTCGACCCCGCTGACCCCGGCGCTCCGCTTCGGCTTCGGCGACCGGGGCCGGCGATCCGCGCCAGCGGTCTCCACGAACATCGGTGGGTTGCGCATCACCAGCCGAGCGTTGCCGGTGAGGTCGAGATAGCTGATGTCCTCTTCGGCCAGCCGTTCGCGGGCCCGCGGCGAGAGGAACTCGCTGACGAGCATGATCGGACGGTCACTGAGCGCCTCTCGGAGCCGACGGGTCATCCCGCCGAGCAGCCGATCGACATCAGCAGCAGCGAAGTTGCGCTTCGCCTCGACGATGGCAGCCCCCGAGCCCACGCCGGCCTGGGAGCTGAACAGGAAGAGCGCATCGCCCTCGCCTGAGCCCGCCCCCTGGCCCTCGGCGCGCTCGACCGACCAACCCGGCGGAAGCCGCTTGGCAAGCAACTCCAGTGCTGCTTCGATCAGTTGTCCCTCCGTTTGCGGCATGCCGACCACTATACGCGCAACTTGCCGTGAGTTTCGTACTTTCTAGAGTTTCCCAGCTTGAATAACTCGCACTTCTGGGCAACTAGGCAGGCAACTGGTCAGATGGAGGGCCCGCGATCTCCTTGAGGGAAGCCGTACTCAGATACCCACTGACTGACGACAGTTTCCGTCGCAGGTCGCCCTTGCCCCGCCTCTACCCCCGGTCAGCGAACGGCTTGCAGGTAGGCGTTGACCAACGCCAGGTCGAACGCTGCGGGATCGACCTGGCGGCCGACCCACCCCCTCAGGTGCCCGTGCTCCTCGTGCGTGGGGTCCGCGAGCACTGCGAGCAGGTGCTCGTAGCCCCATGATCCGCCGACGTCCTCGGGCGGACACGCGTTGGCGCCGTCGAGGCAGACGGCGAACTTCAGGCCCTTCGGCATCCGCCACACGCGGTGGACGGTGATCTCGTGCTCCCACGAGTCGCCGAAGTCGTACTCGTAGGTGAAGCGCTCGTTCGCCCCGACCGCGGTGACGACGGTGAAGTCCTTCTCCTGCAGCTCATCGTCGGGGTAGTCGTCGAACTGCATCCCGTACCGGTCACCGCCGATCTCGAACGAGTGGAGATGGCAGTCCTCCCACCCCATCGCCGCCTGGAACATGCGGTGCAGCTTGTCGAGCCGAACGCTTCCCGGCACCAACAACCGGCGCCACACCCGCGGCTCGACCCGAAGCAGTTCGATCGTGCAGTCGAGAACCGGTTGACCCGGCGGAGTCGGCATTCAAATGACCTTACGGCGAACGGCTCACTCGGCGAGGCGGTCCAGCATCTCCGCGTCCCGCACGTGGTCTCCCTTGCAGACCTCATGCTCCGCATCGGCGCGTCGATCGCCACCTTCGGCCCGGTGCTCTCCCGATTCGGGGGTCATGGGTCCGTTCTACCGTGGGCCGGGCCATGCCTCGCCGTTCCGTAGTCCCAGGTGGGCCACTCGGAGCGGGAGAGGATGGCACTCACCCGATCGCGATCTGCTCCGACGACGGGGCTCCCGTCCGCAAGGCTGACCATCGTCGGTTGCTCCATCGTCCCCTCATCGACGATCACCTCGATCACCTCCTCGGTGCGCGGATCCACCTCCACCCGCACGGCGGTCATGTAGAAGGCGAACACCGGTCCCTCCTCCTCCGAGATCGGGCCGAGATCCCCCGGGCCCCGCTCAGGCAGACGACGGCTCCAGTTCGGGCGTTCTTGTTCCGTTGGCATAGTGCTCCGATCTTTCCGACCCGATGATCCCTCGAGACAGCACGGGAACTCGAGCGATCATCGAGGAATGGAACGGACCGTCCGGCGCTACCGCTTCACCATCACCGTCGACGTGGAGCCCGACCATCCCGCGTACGACGACCCCGAGTGGATCGCAGACGCCGCGTGGGGCTCGCTCACCAACGAGTACGTACTCCGCTCCACGTACTCGGTGATCGAGGAGACCATGATCGACCGCTCGATCTGAACCGTCGGGCCGACTGGTCAGCCACAAGACATCCGCGCCCTGGAGGCCACGGCGGGCTCTCCGAACGTCAATACCCAAAGAGGCAGAGGCCGCGGACATTCGTGTAGTTGGCCTTCTCGAAGAAGGTGCGCAGGCGGCGCTCAACGGTGACGTACTCCCGACGGGGTGACATCGTCAGGTTCTGGCGCAGCTCCAGCGGGACCAGCAGAAAGAGGTAGTCGGCATGGGCGCAAATGTGGCACTTCCAGAAATCCAGGAGGTCCATGTTGTTGATCGTGGTCTTGCCCCGCTCGACCTCCAGGATGATGCCGGTGTCCGCCAGGGGCATGAAGTAGTCGGGTCGAAGGGCGCTGGTGTAGTCCCGGAAGAGCCCCCTCGACTCATCCCTGAAACCCAGCTCGCGCGCCTGGGCGAGAAAGACGTTCTGCACCTCGGCGCTGGACCGCCCGGGGTGGTTCGCCGAGACGATGTTGGCCACCACGTCCGGCTCGCGTAGGTGATCGAGCAGCCGATCGGCTATCTCGAGGACGGCCGCATGTTCTCGGGTACCGACGTATCCGCCCTGGAAGTAGTCGACCCGCTCCACCCAGGGGAGCTCAGCCGATCGAACATGAGCTCGCAAGTCGACGAGCAGTTACGCAGCAATCCTCACCCATTTCACTGACGCGGATTCAGCCTCCCGGCCGCGGCTCAGTCGACCATCAGCTCGTGGGTGCCCATGTAGGTGTCACCGGTGAGGTCGACCAGCAGATCGAGCAGTTCGGTACCGATCTCGTGGAGGGCATCCTCGATTTCCGGCTCCGCACCGGCCTCGACATCGAAGACGGTGGTCCCGGTGGCCGAGCGCACCGACCGGATCCGCAGCACCTTGAGCCAGTCCTCGTTCGTCCAGCCGTGGACCTCGACCACGGCGGCGTCGGGCAGGACCGCTCGCACGTCGGCCAACGCCACCTGCTCGGTGAGGGACGCCAGCCGGTCGCCAATTGCGGTGTACTGCGCCAGGGCCGCTTCGAACTCGGCCCGCCCTTCCGCCTCTTCTTGCTGATCGCTCATCAGGTCCTCCTCATTGGCTCACCCGCGCCCCCCGATCGGGTAGCTCGGCCGTCGTCCATGGTCCCCGGGGGATGTGACAACGGCCGGGACTTGGCCCATCGCCATCCATCAGAGCGACAGGCCACCGAGGTCTCGTCCGACCCGCTCGGCGCCCCGGCAGCGTTGGAGGGCCTCCAGGGACTGCTCGGCCCGGTAGTGGGTGGTGGCGTAGTCGTCCTGGCCGAACGAGCGGGGTCGGGATCCGAGGACCTGACCGTCGGGGATCGGCCAGAGCGTCCGGTGTTGGTCCGCTCGGCCTGCGGCCCTGATCCAACGATCCCGGCCGTCGCTGTCGTCCGGCACGAAGCCGAGGTTGGCCACGAGGGTCGGGTCCGGGTTGAGGGATGCTGCCTCGCCCCGGGCTGTGGCGTCGTCGTCGAGGCGATGTTCGAGTTCCTCGCGGGTCTCTTCCGCTCGGGCCTGCTCGGTCCGGATCCGGCCGACCTCGCTCTCGTTGCTGGCGAGGTCTCCTTCGACCTCGCCAGCAAGGCCCACGAGTCGGTCGATGTGATCCGGGAGCTCGGCGGCGTCTCGACGAGCGGCTGTGATCTCGGATCGGTGGCCGCGCCGGCGGAGCGGACGGTCATGTTCTTCGAGCATGCGCCGAGCAGCCGCCAGCCGCTTCTCTGCTTCGAGGAGCTCGCGTTCGACGCGTGACTGTCGGTCGGTGATGGCTTCGTGCTCGCGACTGAGACCGTCGCGGTCGTACCGGACGCGGGAGAACTCGAGCCGGGCTGCGGTGACCTGCTCGACGAGCCGTCGGAGTTCGGGCTCGGGCAGCGGAGCCGAGGACCTGGCCGCGGCAGCGACCCCGACACCGAGCCACATCACTCCTCGGCCGCTGTCACCTGGCTGCGGACGATCGAGGCGAAGGGCGGTCGCGGGTTGGTCGATCCAGGTTCGAGCGACGGCTTCGGCGACGAGCTCGGCTGCGGTCCGCTCGTCGTTGAGCACGACGAAGGCTTCGTTGCTGGTGCGGCCTCGGGTGAGCGGGACGTAGATGCCCCGGGTGTCGGTGGGGCCGTCGAGGTAGAGGAAGGAGCGGTCGACGGTGCGGCCTTGGGTGGC
>CAZBTQ010000227.1:0-4856 GCA_964494405.1 uncultured Iamiaceae bacterium | reverse complement strand
GTGAAGTAGGCCATCGCACCGTGCGGGTAGCCGACGTTGTACCGGGCGGCGGGGCCTGGGTCCTGGCCCTCGTTGTTGTAGTAGCCGGGGGTGCAGTCCGGTGACCCGAACATGCGAGCGGGCCCCGTCACGAGCAGCTCGACCCAGGCGTCCTCGGCCTCCTGGGTGACCTCGACCTCATCGGCACCGGCGTCGAGCGCGTGGCTGATGACCGCGCCGATGGTGCGGCCGGACTCGGTGAGGTTGTGCGGGACGTTGGAGATGAGGTTCGCGCCCTGGGTGGGCTGCACGATGAAGGCGTTGGGAAAGCCGTGCACGAACGTCCCCTGGAGCGTGCGCATGCCCTCGGCCCACTTCTCCGAGATGCGCAGGCCGTCGCGGCCCGCCATGTCGAACCCGGTGCGCTGCGTGTAGGGCGTGCCAACCTCGAATCCCGACGCGTAGATGATGCAGTCGAGCTCGTACTCGACGCCGTTGACGACGACCCCGTTCTCGGTGATGCGCTCGACGCCCTTTCCGTCGGTGTCGATCAGGTGCGCTCCGGGCTCGTTGTACGCCTGGAGGTACTCGTCGTGGAAGCACGGCCGCTTGCAGAGCTGGCGGTACCAGGCCTTCAGGTCCTGCGCGGTGTCGGAGTCCTCGACGATGGCGTCGACCCGGGCGCGGATCTCGTTCATCTTCTCGAAGTCGGCGTCCTCGAAGGCCGCCATCATCTTCTCGGGCGTCATGTCCTCGGGCGCGAGCTCGCTCATCTTCGATCGGATGCGGCGGGACAGGTCGGTCCAGCCGTCCTTCACCAGGTCCTCGTCGGCGGACTGGCCGGTCTGGTTGGCGGTGAAGTTCTCGAGCCAGCGCTGCTGCCAGCCCGGCGTGGCGATCTCGGCGAACCACTCGGGGTCGGTCGGGCGGTTGTCGCGCACGTCGACCGACGATGGCGTCCGCTGGAAGACGTAGAGCTCCTGGCAGGCAGGTGCGAGGTGGGGCACGCACTGCACCGACGTGGCCCCGGTGCCGATGATGCCGACGCGCTTGTCGGCGAGGCGGTCGAGGCGCGCGCCGAGCGGGTCGCCGCCGGTGTAGTCGTAGTCCCACCGGCTCGTGTGGAACGAGTGGCCCGTGAAGTCCTCGATGCCGGGGATGCCCGGCAGCTTCGGCACGTGCAGCGGCCCGGTGCCCATCCCGATGAACTGGGTCGTGAACCGGTCGCCGCGGTTGGTCGACACGATCCAGTGCGACGCGTCGTCGTCCCACACCAGCTCGGTGACCTCGGTGTGGAACAGCGCGTTGTCGTAGAGGCCGAACTGCTTGCCGATGCGCTGGCAGTGCTCGAGGATCTCGGGCGCGTGCGTGTACTTCTCGGTGGGCATGTGCCCGGTCTCTTCGAGCAGCGGCATGTAGACGAACGCCGCGGTGTCGCACTGCGCGCCGGGATAGCGGTTCCAGTACCAGGTGCCGCCGAAGTCGCCGCCCTTCTCCACGATGCGGACGTCGTCGACCCCGGCCTCGACCACGCGGGCACCGGTGACGAGACCGGCGAAGCCACCACCGATGAACGTGAACGTGACGTGGTCGGTGACGGGCTCGCGTTCGACGACTGGCGTGTACGGGTCCTCGAGGTAGTGGGCGAACCGATCGGTCAGCCGGATGTACTGGGCGTTGCCGTCGGGCCGCAGGCGCTTGTCGCGCTCGGCGCGGTACCTGGCTCGCAGCGCCTCCTTGGTCCCCTCATCCAACGTCGGGCGGTCGTCGACCGTCATGTTCCGTGCTCCCCTGCGCTCGGTTCCCCTGCGACTCAAGATAGAGGCCTAGGTGAACAACACCGAAATGCTCTCGCGGTGGGCGATGCGGCGGATCGCCTCGCCGAAGAGGCCGGCGACCGACACGACCTCGACCTTGGACGACAGGGGGTCGGGCTGGGTCTCGACGCTGTCGGTGATGAAGAGGCGTTCGATGGGGCTGGCGTCGAGGCGTTCGGTCGCCGGCCCCGCGAGCAGGCCGTGGCTCACCGCGGCGTAGACGCTGGTGGCGCCTCGCTCCATCACCACCCGAGCCGCGTCGACCAACGTCCCCGCGCTGACGGTGAAGTCATCGACGATCAGCGCAGTGCGTCCCTCGACCGAGCCGATCAGCTCGACGACCTCGGCGGTCTCGGTGTGGTCGACCCGGCGCTTGTCGGCGATGGCCGTCGGCGCCTGGAGGCGGTTGGCCCACTCGCGTGCCTTCTTCGCGAACCCGGCGTCTGGTGCGACCACGACGAGATCGCTCAGTCCCTTCGCCGAGATCGCGTCGCACAGGACCGGCAGCGCGTAGAGGTCGTCGACGGGGATGCGGAAGAAGCCCTGCACCTGCGGCGCGTGGAGGTCGAGCGTGACGACACGGTCGGCACCCGCCGCTTCGATGGCGTCGGCGCACACCCGCGCCCGGATCGAGACCCGGGGCTCGTCCTTCTTGTCGCCCTTCGCGTAGCTGAAGTAGGGCATCACGACGGTGACCGTCGCCGCGCTCGCACGCTTGAGGGCATCGACCCAGAACAGCAGCTCCATGAAGTTGTCGTTCGCCGGGAACGCGGTGCCCTGGACGATGAACACGTCGTGGCCGCGGACGTTCTCGAGCACACGGACGAACAGGTTCCCGTCGGTGAACTGGACGACCTCGGAGGCACCCAACGGGCAACCGAGGTAGCCGGCGATCGCAGCGCCGAGCTTGGGGCTGGCAGAGCCGGCGAACAGCAAGAAGTCGTCGTTCATCGGCGGATCCCTTCCAGTGGTTCCACGGGCTCGACCACATCGCCGGGGTCGACGGTCCACGCCAGGTCCGCGAGGTCGGGGGCGACGTCGAGGAGCGGCACCTGCACGAAGCGGCGCTCCAGCATGCGCGGGTGCGGCACGACGAGGTCGGGCTCGTCGACGGTGACGCCGTCGATCCACAGCACGTCGACGTCGAGCGTCCGTGGACCCCACCGCTCCGCCCGCACCCGATCGGCGGCGCGTTCGAGGCGGCCGCACAGCTCCAGTAGCTCGCGGGGCGACAGGTCGGTGTCGAGCGCGACGACCATGTTGAGGTAGGCGCCCTGCTCCCCCGGCCCGCCGACAGGGGCGGTCTCGTAGAGCCGGGAGACAGCGACGAGGTCCGGCATGTCCCTCACGGCTGCGGCGAGGTGAGCCCGGCGGTCGCCGAGGTTCGAGCCGAGCGCGAGGAGCGCCCGCATCAGTCGGTCCGGGTGCGGGTGATCGACACCCCGGACGTACCCAGCTCGTAGGGCACCGGCGGCCGCAGCTTGCGGACCGTCACGGTGACCGACCGGATCCGCACGTCGGCGAGCACCGCGTCGGCGATGACCTGCGCCATCCGCTCGAGGAGCTGGAATCGGCCACCGGCCACGATCGAGGTGGCCGTCGCGCCGAGCGCGCCGTAGTCGACGGTGTCGGCCAGATCGTCCGACGCCCCGGCCGGGGCGAGGTCGGCGTCGACGTCGAGGTCGATCTCGAAGGGCTGCGGACGCTCCTGCTCCTCGGGCAGCGCACCGCAGATGCCGACGGCCCGCAGGCCTCGCAGCTCGATGCGGTCGCCGCCTGCCACGTGATCGCTCAGGACGACGCGGACCGCAGGCGGTCGGCGATGGCCACGAGCTCGCGGCCCTCGGGGCCGAGCTGGCGGTTGGTGAGCTGCTCGATGGCGCTGATCGTCGACGGGCCGTCGGGCAGCAGCTCGGACCACAGCAGGTAGCCGGCAACCGCGCCGCACACCTTGTCGCCCAGCTCCTCGCCGTGGACCAGCACCTTGCCGCCGCCGGACGTCAGCGACCGGAGCTCGGGGTACAGCACGGCGAGCACCTTGGAGAGGTCGTCGCCCTGCTGGAGGGGGCAGTGCACCCACTTCACGCCGAGCTCGTCGTAGTTGTGCAGGTTGTGCTGGGCGCCGATGATCGAGACGACCTTGGAGAACCCCTGCTCGCGGATCCAGATGATCTCTTCCTGGCGCCGCACCTTGCGGTGGTTGTGGCCGTAGCCGCCAGGCCGCTCGGACACCGCGAGCTTGTCCTTGATCACCCACGCGAAGTGCCGGGGAGTGATCCCCTGCGCCCACTTGCCCTTCGTGGCCATCGCTCCGCGTGCCTCCGTTGCGTCCGGTCAGGGCCGACCGTGCACCACGGCGACCGCTCGTGCCGATGCTCGCACATCGTGCACCCGCACCATCCTCGCACCCTTTGCAAGCGCCCACGTCACGGTCGCCAGCGAGCCTTCGAGCCGGTCATCTGGCGGCACGGGACCATCGGCGGGACGAGTGAGGGCGTCGAGGGTCGTGCCGGGACGGCACGCCGCGTCACCGCGGGCGCGCCCTGCGCGGTCGGACTCGCCCAGGATGGCGCCGAGGAACGCCTTGCGGCTGGTGCCGACCAGTACGGGCAATCCCGTGTCGACCAGGCGGTCGAGGTGGGCGAGGAGCTGCCAGTTCTGCGATGCGGTCTTGGCGAACCCGATGCCGGGATCGAGCCAGATCTCCTCGACCCCTGCGTCGCGGGCACGTTCGGCGGCCGCGACGAGGACGCCGTGGACCTCGCTCACCACGTCGTCGTAGTCGGTGAGCGCCTGCATGGTGCGGGGGTCGCCGCGGCTGTGCATGGCGACCCAGCCGACACCCAGGTCGGCGGCGACCAGGTCGAGCGTGCAGGACACATCGTTGAGGAGGGAGGCGCCGGCTGCGACGGCAGCCTCGGCGACCTCGGGCTTGGTCGTGTCGATCGACACCCGCACGTGGGGCGCCAGCGCCGCGACCACCGGCGCGACCCGTTCGATCTCGGTGGCTGCGTCGACCGCATCGGCACCAGGGCGGGTCGACTCGCCACCGACGTCGAC
>CAZBTQ010000226.1:3331-4901 GCA_964494405.1 uncultured Iamiaceae bacterium | reverse complement strand
CGATGTCGAGGTCGCCGACGAACTCGTCGAGGAACAGGCGGCGCAGGCTCTTCGGTGACCGCGAGTACCGGGCGAACAGCGCGCCCTTCACCACCTCGGGCAGGTTCACGAGCGCGAAGACCGGGCCATCGAGGTTCGTGAAGTACCGACGCAGGACGTCGGACTCTTCCGGTGTGAACTCCTCGGCGACGTAGACGGTCACGGCGCCCGACACTAGGTGCCGGCCACCCGCGATCCGGGGACCGCGTGGCGCGCGCAACCCAGGGGCTGTCCGACCTCAGATGACGGGCGGGTGGTCACCCTGCGTGGCGGCGACGTGCTCGTCGCGGGCGCTGGCGAGGCGCCGGGGATCGGTCCACAGCTCGGCGATCGTGGCACCCATCGAGCGGGCGCCGTCGACGACCGCGGCATCGCCCTCGGGCCCGCCCGCGTAGCGGGTGAACTCCGGCGTGTGGATCGACACCCCCTTGGGGGCGACGCGGATCATCGGGTGGATCGACGGCACCAGGTAGCTGACGTTGCCCATGTCGGTGCTGCCGACCACGTGGGTTCGGCTGGTCGGTGCGGTGTGGCGGCGGCCGAGCGCGCTGGCGTGGGCGACGAACGCGTCGAGCATGGCGACGTTGTCGATCATGTCGGCGTACGGGGGGTCGTTCCAGTGGTGGTCCATCTCGCAGCCGGCGGCCGCCGCGCCGGCTTCGAGGCACGCCATCACCCGTGCCTTCAGCGGCTGGAGTGACGCGAGGTCGGGCGAGCGGACGTACCAGTGCGCCTCGGTGTGCGCCGGGACGATGTTGGGCTTCTCGCCCGCCTTGGTGAAGATCCCGTGGATGCGCTCGTCGGGGAGGATGTGCTGGCGCAGCGCGGCGACGTTCGTGTAGCCGAGCACCGCGGCGTCGAGCGCGTTGCGGCCGAGCTCTGGGTGCGCGGCGGCGTGGGCCTCCTGGCCCGTGTAGGACACCTCGACCTGTTGGATGGCGATGGTGTCCATCGAGAGCAGGTCGCCGTCGGCGGGGTGGATCATCATCGCCGCATCGACGCCCTCGAACGCGCCCTCGCGTGCCATGAAGACCTTGCCGCCGCCGCCCTCCTCTGCCGGCGTGCCGAGGATCAGCAGCCGACCCCCGAGCTCGTCGGCGAGGGTCGCTGCCGCCAGGCCAGCGCCGAGGCCGGCCGCCGCGATGACGTTGTGGCCGCAAGCGTGGCCGATGTCGGGCAGCGCGTCGTACTCCAGGAGCACGGCGATGACCGGCCCTTCCGTGCCGGCCCTGGCCGCGAAGCCGGTGTCGAGCCCGAACGCGTGCTCCTCGACGTCGAGCCCCGCCCTCGCCAGCGCGGCACACAGGGCGTCGTGGGCGTGGCGCTCCTCGAAGTTCAGCTCGGGGTGAGCGTGGATGTCGTGGGAGACGTCGAGCAGGTGGTTGGCCCGGCGGGCCACGTCGGCGTCGATGCGGGCGCGGATCTCGGCGACGTCCATCGGTTCACCCTAGGTCCCAGGCCACTGCGACACGGGCGTCACACCACGGCGATGAGGGCGTCGGGTTCGAGGCGGACGCTCAGGTGGGAGGCA
>CAZBTQ010000226.1:0-3231 GCA_964494405.1 uncultured Iamiaceae bacterium | reverse complement strand
TCACACCACGGCGATGAGGGCGTCGGGTTCGAGGCGGACGCTCAGGTGGGAGGCATCGCCGAGCCGTCGCCCGTCGATCCACACCGAGGCGCCGCGCGGGACGTCGAACTGCGCGGCGGCCACCCGACGCTGGCGGATGGCTGGGTGCGGCACGTGGTCGCCGGTGCGGGCGCGGCCACGGGCACGGAGCCGGTCGTCGAGCCCGAGCGACCCTTCGAGCACGTCGAGCAGCCCGTCGCCGGGGTGGGCGCGCGGCGCCATCTTCCAGGGCCCGAGGTGCTCGGCGTTCATCACCACGATGAACGGCCCCTGCCACAGGGCCCGTCGCACGACCAGGTGCGCGACGAACAGCTCGAGGCGACCGTCGACCAACACGGTGCCGAGGTCGACGGGGAGCCGCCTGGCGTCGCTCGACCGGAGGCGGTCGACGTCGCCGGTGGCCCCGACGGTGCGCGCGAGGTCGCCGCCGAGCAGACCGAGCTCGGGCAGCGGTCGACGGTCGCGGCGTGCGGCAGCGAGCGCGTCGCTGGCGGCGCGGTCGTCCCGCACGAGGATGCCGTCGTCGGCCAGGGGGCCCGGCTCGCCCCAGCTCTCGCCCTTGCGGACCGTCATGCGTCGCCGGGCTCCTCCATCGGGAGGTCGGCGACGGGTTCGTCGTCGTCGGTGCCCGTTCCGACAGCCGACGAGGCGACGATGACGCCGCGGCGCAGCGCGTCGGCGGCACGCCGTGCGTTCGAGGCGGTGTCGGCATTGGGTGCGACCGCGCCGATCTGGTGGAGCAGGTCGACGAGCTGCTTGACGTTGCGCACGAAGTCGCCGCCCGACACGGTGAGGTCCGACAGGACGTCGTCGAGCTCGTCGCCGGACGCCCATGCGTGGGCAAGCGCCGCGAAGCCCGGCTCGGGGGCCTTGGTGGTGGGCAGCCGAGCCGCGGTCTCGTCACGGTTGATGGCACGGCCGATCGCGTCGATGGCAGCGATCCGCTCGGCCATGGGCCCCGGCGGGAACCACGGTTCGGGTGGCGGCTGGGCGCTGCGGTGCTCGTAGGTGAACGCCGACACGACTCCGGCCAGCGTCGGGGGGTCGAGGTCGTCGAGCAGCCCCTGGCTGATGGACTCGGACACCAACAGGTCGGACTCGTGGTAGATCCGGGCGAGGATCTCGCCGGCAGGCGTGAGGGCCCACCCGTCGAGGTGGTTCCACTCCCCCAGCAGCGCCAGCAGCCGCTCGAACTGCGCGCTGAGCCCTGCCGTCCGCCGACGCCGTTGCCGTCCGAGGTCCTCGATCTCGCGTTCGAGGCGTTCGAGCTGTCGCTGCGCACGGAGGTGCGCGTCGAGGTCGGGGCACGCCTCGACGGGATGGCCGACCCGTCCCTCGGCGCGGCGGGCCCGCCTGGCCTGCTGACGGTGCGAGGGAGGTCGGACGTCGGCACGCCGGAGCCGACGGCGCGCCTCGGCGAGGAAGTGGGAGTTGTTCGGTGCGTACGGCGTCGGGAGCTCGATGTTGCCGAGCGTCTGGGGCAGGTCGGTGAAGTCGCCGACGCCGAGGCTCACCAGGTGTCGTGGACCGCCGAGCGCCCTGATCTTCACCGCGCCGCCACGTCGCTCCGACACGCTGATGACCGCCGCCGCTCCGGCCGCCGGCCCCTTCTCGACGGCGATGACGTCGCCGGGCGCCAGCGCGGCGAGGCCTCGCGAGATGTCGTCGGGGGTCGCCACGGAGCGCTCTCGCCGCCGGAGCAGGTCGCGGTACTCGGCGATGTCGCCACGCTCGCAGTGGGCGAGCTCGGCGGCCTCGTCGCGGCGCCGCTCGCGCTGGTCGATGCGGGTGCTCAGCCGCACGACCAGGCGGTCGGACCGGAACTGCGCGAACGAGTGCTCCAGCAGTCGCACGGCATCGTCGGCGTCGTAGCGCCGCACGAGGTTGGCGGCCATGTTGTAGGTCGGGCGGAACGACGAGTTGAGCTCGAAGCTGCGGCTGCCGGCCAGGTTGGCGACGTCGTCGAAGGTGACGAACGGCGACCACAGCACGACGGCGTGGCCGATGGAGTCGATCCCCCGTCGACCGGCGCGCCCGGTGAGCTGGGTGTACTGGCCGGGCGTCAGCACCGCGTGGCGCTCGCCACCGAACTTCGAGAGCTTCTCGATGACGACGGTGCGCGCCGGCATGTTGATGCCGAGCGCCAGCGTCTCGGTGGCGAACACGGCCTTGGCGAGCCCCTCGACGAAGATCTGCTCGACCGCCTCCTTGAACGGCGGCACCATCCCGGCGTGGTGCGCGGCGACGCCGATGTCGAGGCCCGCGCGCCAGCGGTCGTAGCCCAGGAGCGCGAGGTCGCCGTCGTCGAGGTCGCTCAGGTGGTCGTCGACGATCTCGGCGATGCGGTCGCGCTCGGGCCCGGTCGTGAGGCGCATGCCGGAGTCCAGGCACGCCTTCACCGCGTCGTCGCAGGCAGCTCGGCTGAAGATGAACGTGATCGCCGGCAGCAGGTTGCGCTCCGCGAGCATCTCGATCACCTCGACCCGGCGCGGCGTGTACCAGCGCCGTCGTTCGCGGCCCCGGCCCTTCTGCCCGCGCGACACGTCGACGTCGAAGCGTGCGCCCTCGGGGTTCGGTCGGCCGCCGGGGAGCGTGTCGATCAGGTGGAGCCGGTCGCTCTGGCGGTCGCCGACGAGGTAGTGGTTGACCAGCTCGACGGGCCGGGTGGTCTCGACGACGACGTCGGTGGGACCGCGCACCGAGGTGATCCAGTCGGCGAGCTCGTCGGCGTTGGAGACCGTGGCCGACAGCGCGACGAGCCGCACCGCCTGGGGCGAGTGGATGATGACCTCCTCCCACACCGGCCCGCGGTACTCGTCTTGGAGGTAGTGGACCTCGTCGAGCACGACCCACCGCAGCCGGTCGAGGGCCGGCGACCGCGCGTAGATCATGTTGCGCAGCACCTCGGTGGTCATCACCACGACCGGGGCCGTCCCGTTGATGGCGTTGTCGCCGGTGAGCAGGCCGACGCGGTCGCGCCCGTGGCGCCGCACGAGGTCGTTGTACTTCTGGTTCGACAGCGCCTTGATCGGCGTCGTGTAGAAGACCCGGTCGCCGGCATCGAGGGCCACCTCGATCGCGTACTCGCCGACGACGGTCTTGCCCGACCCGGTGGGTGCGGCGACGAGCACCGACCGCCCGGCGTCGATGGCGTCGAGCGCCTGGTGCTGGAACGGGTCGAGCGGGAAGCCG
>CAZBTQ010000225.1:0-4914 GCA_964494405.1 uncultured Iamiaceae bacterium | reverse complement strand
CCCCAGGCGGGCATCGTCGTGCTCATCTACCACCGCGTTGGCGGGCGCACCGCCAGCAACGTCGACCTGCCCACGAGCCTGTTCGACGAGCAGATCGGCGAGCTGGCAGCGGCAGGGCGCATCATCAGCCTCGACGATGCCGCCGAGCGCCTCGGTGGGGGAGTGCCCATCGAAGGCCCACCCCCGGTGGTGGTCACATTCGACGACGGCACCGCCGACTGGGTCGACGAAGCCCTGCCCGTGCTGGTCGCTCACCAGGCCCCGGCCACGTTCTACGTCGCCACCGACTTCGTCGAATCCGCACGCCCGTTCCCTGGTGACGCAGCGCCCATCTCGTGGGCAGGCCTGGGCGACTTGGCGGCGACCGGCCTGGCGACCATCGGCTCGCACACCCACACCCACGCCCTGCTCGACCGGGCTGACGCCGCCACCGCGGCCGACGAGCTCGACCGCTCCATCGGCCTGATCGGCGAGCGCCTCGGCGTCGAGTGCCGGCACTTCGCCTACCCGAAGGCGCTCCTGGCATCTCCCGCGGCCGAGCCGGAGGTGCGCCGGCGGTTCACCACTGCGGCCATCGCGCGTGGCCGGACCAACCCGGTCGGCACCGACCTGCACCGCCTCACCCGCACGCCCGTGCAGGTCACCGACGGGATGGGCTGGTTCCGCCGCAAGGCCGACGGGGGGATGCGGTTCGAGGACACCGCCCGCAGCGTCCTCAACCGCGGCCGCTACGCCGGCGCCACCACCTGACCACCTCGCCGCCGAC
This sequence comes from uncultured Iamiaceae bacterium, assembly GCA_964494405.1. Lineage (GTDB taxonomy): Bacteria > Actinomycetota > Acidimicrobiia > Acidimicrobiales > SKKL01 > Actinomarinicola. The sequence goes on along the minus strand of CAZBTQ010000225.1, from coordinate 4,148 downwards.
GACCCCCTACGGTTGACGCCGATGCGGACCCGAGTCGTGGCGGCCGAGGACAGCTACCTGATCCGCGAGGGGCTCCGCCACCTCCTCTCCACCCAGGACGAGATCGAGCTGGTCGCCAGCGTCGGCACGCTGCCCGAGCTGCTCGCCGCGGTCGACGAGCACGCGCCCGACGTCGTCGTCACCGACGTGCGGATGCCCCCCGACGACCGCGACGAGGGGATCCAGGCGGCCGAGACGCTGGCGCGCACCCACCCCGGCCTCGGCGTCGTCGTGCTGTCGCAATACGTCGAGCCCGAGTGGGCGCTGCGCCTGTTCGAGCTCGGCGCCGCCGGCCGCGCGTACCTGCTGAAGGAGCGCGTCGGCGACCTCGCCCAGCTCGGCCACGCCATCGAGACGGTGCGAGCCGGGGGATCGGTCCTCGACCCGCTCGTCGTCGAGTCGCTCGTGCGCGCCCGCGCCGATCAGGCCCGGTCCCCACTCGCGCGCCTGACGCCACGCGAGACCGAGGTGCTCGAGCTGATGGCCGCGGGGCTCTCGAACTCGGCGATCGCCGCCAAGCTCGTGCTGGGGGAGCGCGCGGTGGAGAAGCACGTCACCTCGGTGCTGTCCAAGCTCGACCTGCCCGCCGACGACACCGAGACCCACCGCCGGGTCCGAGCCGTCCTCGTCTACCTCGCCGCCACCGGCTGAGCGGGCACCTCGCCACAGACCCTGGTGCCGGCGCCGGGCGCCGACTCGATCCGCACCCGCCCGCCGAGCGCGCCCAACCGGTCCTCGATGTTGGTCAGGCCGCTCCCGAGCCCGTCGTCGACGCGGTGGAACCCCGTCCCGTCGTCGCACACCCGAAAGCGTGCCCGCTGGTCGTCGCCGTCGATCTCGACGGTGATCGCGGTGGCGTGGCTGTGGCGGACCGCGTTCTGGATCGCCTCCAGGCAGCAGAAGTAGACGGCCCCCTCGACCGAGGGCGGGTATCGGCCGACGCCGTCGGCGCGCACCGTCACCGGGATCGGCAGGCCACGGCAGTGCGCTCGTAGGGCCGCGGCGGGACCGGACTGCTCGAGGATCGGCGGGTTGAGGCCACGGGCCAGGTCCCGCAGCGACCGCACCGCCGTGTCGACCTCGTGTCCCAGGTCGTCGAGCTCGGCGGCCAGGCGATCCTTGTCGGGACCGCCGACGAGCGTGCGCGCCACGGCGAGCCGGAGCCTCAGCGCGATCAGGCGGCTCTGCGCTCCGTCGTGGATGTCGCGCTCGAGGCTGCGACGCCCGTGGTCGTGGGCCTCCACCAGGCGTTGGCGTGACGCCTCCAGCTCGGCGAGCTGGGTGCCGAGCTGTTCGGTGAGGCGCTCGTTGCGCAGCACCAGGCCGAGCGCGTGGGCCACGTCGGCCAGCAGCTCCGGCGCGTCGGGCACCAGGTCGGTCGCGGCCCGGGCGAACAGGCGCAGCTCGCCGAACTGCTCGCCGTGGTGGTCGATCCTGGCCCGCAACGTCGGCTCGGCCTCGTCGGTCGCGCCCGCGGACGCGACCGGGCCGTCCGGCGCGTCGTCGAGCCAGGCCTCGGCACGCGTCGCCCCGGTGCTGCGGACCAACAGCTCGGCCACGTCGGCGAGCACCTCGTCGGTGGTCGTCGACTCGCTGGCCCGCGCCGCGAGCCGCGACATCACCTCGGTGCGGTTCGCATCCGCGCCGTACAGGTGGCGGTCGACCAGCAGCCGCGCGCGGCGGGTCGTCGGCTCCACCATCAGCACCACGACCGCCACCGCGACCACCGGCAGGACAGGGCTCTCGAACGGGCGCCCGGCGAGCGAGCCGATGCCCACCACGACCGTGGCGTAGGTCGCGGCCACCACCACCGACAGGATCGCCGCCACCGCCGCCCGGCCGAGCACCGGCTCGACGTCGTGGAGGCGGAACCGGCCGATCGCCAGCGCGTACGCCAGCAGCAACACGTTGATCCCCACCATGGAGACCGGGATCCAGACCGGCTGCCACGGATACAGCGCGATCATCGCCAAGGCGAGGAGCCCGGCGGGGAAGCAGACCGTCTCGAACTGGCGGCGACGCCGGCCCTCCGACGCCCGCCACCGTCGCCCGAACGCCACGAACCCCGCCACGACCGCCCCCAGCACGAACGCGCCCCCGACGGCGATCAGGACACCGACCGCTGGTGGGGCGTCAGTGCCGGTCCAGGTCGACGTCGGCCACGCGTCGATCGCCCCCGCGACCATCAGCACCACGCCGCCGACTCCCGCGGACGCCACCGCGAGCCACCACCGAGGGCCTGGCAGGTGCCCGTCGGGGAACAGCAGCGGCAGGATCGCCAGCATCAGCACCGCCACCGGCACCCACAGCACGTTCATCAGGCACAGCGGGATCGTCGCGTCGAGCGGCAGCTCCGAGAGGCGCAACGTCGGGCCGACGTCCACGATCCGTCCGTCGACGCCGGCCGCCACCAGCCGGGCATGGGCGAACGACGCCACCGCCACGTGCGCGGCGTTCAGGATCGCGATCGCCAACAGGACCTGGCCGGCACGGTTGGCGGGCTGGCGGCGCAGGACCAGGCGGCTCATCCACACCAGGACCAACGCCGCCGGCGCGTTGTGGAGCATGAACAGCTGGTAGTAGTCGACGAGCGGACGCTGGCGGACCACCATCGCGAGGAGCGCCACTGACACGACGACCGTGACGGCGACCGCGACCACCGTCAGACCGTAGTGGCGGGTCCGAGCCTCCATCGGCCAAGTATCGACCTCGGGGCCCGCCTGCGGAAGCGCCTCAGCCGCACCGCGGGGGTGCGGCCAGCCGAACCCCCGATTCGGGAGCCACCACGCTGGGCGGCCGGGCCGGCCAGGCGCACGCTCCTCCCACGCCACTCCACCGGGAGGACCCGTGACCACACCGACGACCGTCGCACCCAACCCGACCCCCCGCCGCATCGGCGGCTGGGCGTTGATCCTCGGCCCGGTGCTGCTCCTCGCCAGCACCGTCGCCTTCATCACCGACGGCGAGGGCATCAACCACGGCCACCTCGGCGGCACCATCGGGGTCTGGTCGTGCTTCGCCCTGTCGCTCGCCTTCATCGCGATCCTGCGGGCAACCGAGCCCCTCGCGCCGCGAGCCGCGCCGATCCTGACCGCGGTCGCGGTGATCGGCTTCGCCGCCGGCGTCGGGTTCAACATCGACGCCATCGTCGCCGCCGACTTCGGCCGCGAGGCCGTCGACACCGCTCTCGAGGAGACCCCCTACGTCCTGCTGGCGTTCATCCCGTGGGGATGGTTCGCCCCGCTGACCTTCGTCGCAACCGGCGTCTTGCTGTGGCGCACCGGCGGTGGCGTCCCGCGGCGGTCCGCCGGACTGCTCATCACCGCCGGCGTGCTGTTCCTCGCCTCCCGGCCCGCCCGCGTCGAGCCCCTCGCCGTGATCGCCGACTGCGCGCTGATCCTGGCCCTGGTGCCCATGGGCTGGTCGGCCCTGACCGGCGCCGACACCAGCGACCGGCGACCCGTCCCCGCCCCGTGACCACCACCAGACCGAAGGAGCCCGCCATGCACCTTGACGCCGACCTCGTCGATCCTTCCCACGCCACCCCTTCGACGGCCCACGCCGGTGGCGACACCGCTCGCCGCGGTGGGCGGGCGCGACGACGATTCGCCGTCGTAGCCGCCGCCCTCATCGCCACTGGCGCACTCGCCGGGTGCAGCGACGACGACTCCTCCGACGAGGCGGTCGAGGTCGTCGCCGTCGACTTCGCCTTCCAGGACCTTCCGGAGCGAATCGACGTCGATTCGGTGCTGACGCTGCGCAACGACTCCGACGTCGAGGTGCACGAGCTCGTCGCCTTCCTGCTGCCCGACGACGTCGACGGCACCGCCGAGGAGATCCTGGCGCTGCCCGAGGACGAGCTCGACGCGATGCTCGGCGGGCCCCCGGCCCTGGTCATCGTCACCCCACCCGACGGGGAGTCGGTCGTGGCCGTCGGCGACGGCACGCTACCCGGGCCCGGCCGCTACCTACTGCTCTGCGGCATCCCGACCGGCGCCGACCCCGCCGAGTTCATGGCCGCGGCCGCCGACTCCGACGGCCCGCCCGACATCGAGGGCGGCCCGCCCCACTTCGTCCACGGCATGGCCGCGACCATCGACGTCACCCGC
>CAZBTQ010000224.1:0-4931 GCA_964494405.1 uncultured Iamiaceae bacterium | reverse complement strand
AGATTTGGTCGGGGCGGCCGGATTCGAACCAGCGACCCCCTGCGCCCAAGGCAGGCTGGAGGGAGCCTTCGAAGTGCTATCGTGTGAATGAGTTGCAGCGATCGTGAACCCGTGTGACCAGATTTGGGACCACACGTTCTGCGCCAGATGGAGAAGCATGGCTCAAGCAACTCCAAGCTCGAGACGCGTGAGCCAATCGGCGTCGAGTCGTGCGGAACCGTCGATGAACTTCCACAAGACGTCACGCGCGGTACGTCGCGCAAGGTCGGCGACATGGTATCGATTGAAATCGGCTCTGTCGTTCTTCTCCCACGTCATGCCCAACGACTCCAGCGCTTTCAGCTCCGCTCTGCTTGGTTTGCGGACGGAGGTTGCTGCTTCGTGAACAATCTTCGATCTGCAGGAGTACAGATACTTGATCGCCGCGTATCGATCCTGACGAGCCTCGTTCGGCGGAGCTAACAGAAGCGCACCACGAGTGGCGACTCGGTGTGTGATCTCGTTCGAAATGCCGAATCCGAGAAGAGCGTCGAGAACAATAGCGAAGTCGACGATTGCATCGTTCGTCAGATTGGTGCATCCCTTACTGAAACGATCAATTGCGTTGGACAGGGGAGGCACTTGCGCGCCGACGGCCAGCTTCAACGCCTCTACCAGTGCTGGAGTCGCCGGGACCGTCCGATCGCCGCCGGGATGCCAGCTGTCGGCGGTCATTGTGCGCGGTCCTCCAGACACGCCAACCTCTTTGCCAGCTTCATCAAAGTGATGCGCGATCGAACTTCCTACCCCACGCATCGATCGCAAGTTGTGTCGCGATGAAGACCCGCTCGATCAACTGCATCGGTTCCGCGTAAATCGACGACGACCCCTGGCGTTCGCGATACCTCAACTCCAGGACCGAGGTTCCCTTGTAGGCGCGTCCGTAGTCTCTCAGGCGCTCGTCTGATCCCTGCGGGTTCCGGATGGTGACCGGCCCGAGTCGCACCGGACCATCTTGAAGGTGGAACCCAGTGAGCAACGCTCGCGCTGTGCGGATCGGTCCACTCGAGTCCAGCACAAGTTCCTCGGAACTCAGAATATCTTCAGTCATCGGGGCTCTCTCAAGCGATGTCGCGGCGGCCCCGGTCCGAGAGAACGCGGCCGTCTCCTCCTCTCGGCGCAACGGGGATCTTCACCTGCTGACTCGCGGCCACGAGATCTTCCTTCAGTAAGTGCGCGTAGTGTGCTTCAGTGACCGCTACGCTGGAGTGCCCCAAGATCTTCGACAGCTTGTAAATGTCGCCCCCGGCCTGGAGCCAGCGCGTGCCGAACGTGTGGCGCAGCACGTGCGGCGTGATCGATGGAATCGTCGCGCGCGCCGAGCCCTGCGCCAACACCTGACGTAGCCGCTGCGGGTTCTGCTTCCACAGCTTGCCTTCTTCCTCGAGCTGCTCTTCGAGAGCCGCGCGGGCGTCCGGCTGCATGGGCACGTCGCGTTCCTTGCGGAACTTGCCCGTGACGTGCACCGTCCCGCGGAGCCAGTCGATATCGCGCTCAGCAGTGATGCCGCGGATCTCGTCAAGGCGACAGCCGGTGCCGAGCGCGAACCGAAGGAAGCGCTGGAAGCGCGGGTGGAGCGCATCCAGCAGCTTTGTCTCCTCGTCGAGTATCAGTACGCGCGAGCGCGGCTTGTCCTTGCCGCGCTTGATTCCGCGGAACGGGTTGCGGATGTCGTAGCCCTCGTCGATCGCGCGCTCGAAGATCGACTGCAGCAACCCGGCCTTCGGCCACGCCGAGTTCGCGCGCGTAGCCTTGTGCGTACCTCGCCAGAACACCCGCCGACGGAGGCGGCCCGACGGGACGCTTGCGGGCAGCGCTCACCGCGCCTCCAACCGGGCACGAACGGTCTTGCCGGCGCGGGGCTTCGTGCCGAGCAGCTCACGCTGGAGCCGGTCTGCAACGGTCCTGGAGAGGGTTCCAGTCCGCCTGCCGTCGGCAATCGCCTGGGCGACGAGCGCGTTGCCGATGTGGCTCGCGTGGGCGTCTCGGATGGACCGCTCCGGGGTGGTGACGGGCACGCCCTCGACGCGCTCGACGTCCTCCGATGCGAGGTCCGCGTGGTGGATGACGAGGCCCTTCGGGACCTCTCGCCGGATGCGCGCAGCGGCAGGCAGCGTGACGTGAATGCGGGCCGGGCTGACGTCCGACAGGCCGTGAACGGCGAGCGCCGATTCGTGGGAGATCACGCCCACGACGCCGGGCCGACGGACCTGCGGCCAGAGGGCCGCCTCCATGTAGTGGCTGAGCCTGGAGAACGGGAATCGCGCGAACCGGTACACGCCCCGCGAGATCCGTTCGATGTCTCCCGCCCCGGCGAGCTGGACGAGGCGGACCTGATGCAGCCCGGCGGCCCGGGCTTGGGCAGCCGTGAAGTAGCCGGCCTGATCCTCGGCCACCTCGTAGAGGACGGTGTCCCACTGGCGCTTGTACATGGACCTGATTCTAGTGGCAATAATATAACGTCCTTGACTAGTATTGCCAACAGACGACTGGAGCCATGGGCGCCAGGCCCATTTTCAGCCCACTGTTCGGCATCTTCACCCCACGCCTACCAGCGGCGCCAGGTGACTGTAGGCGTGCGGCAGGATCAGCGGCTCGATGACCCCGGCGCCGCGGTCGTCGTGCAGCGCGTCGGACACGGGCGCGGAGACGGTCTTGAAGACGATGTCGCCGTGGGTACGCCAGAGCGTAAACATCGCCGAGAACCCGATCCCCGAGAACTTACGCAGCCTCGCCCGATGCGCGCGCTCGTCCTCGTCGGGCACCGTGTCGGGATTGCCGCCGGCCTTGCGTATGCCGAAGTACCAGGCGATGTCGTCGGCGAACTGGCCGCCGCCGTCCATGTCGAAGCGGAGGCCCAATCGTGCCTCCTCGACGAGGCGGCGGGCGTAGGTGGCCATGTGCGCGGGGATGGCGACGCGGATGGTCCACTGCCGCAGGCCGGCGACCAGCATGAGGTGACGCTCGAGGAAGGTACGGAGTTCTCGTTTCGGGTCCTGCGTGAGGAGGCACACGAGGATCCAGCCGCCCTCGGGATGGATGCCGATGGGCACGTGGTCCGGGAAGTAGCGGACGGGCTCGACGCTGCTCTGCGGCGAAGCCATCTGCGGCAGCGCCTCGGGCTTGACGTCCGCGAGCGTCGAGACGTGTGCCATCTTCTCCTTGGGCGTGGCGAGCCAGATGTGGTCGGGGTCCTTGAGGATGACGTCGAGCAGCATGATGCGCTCGATGGCCCGCGGCACGGCCGGCGGACGCCGTAGGCGCGACTCGGGATCGCCGATGGCCTCGTACAGCTCGCGATGGCGCACGTGGTAGAGGCGCGCCCGCCTGCGGGCGCAGTCGTAGGTCGAGACCCACCCGAGGCGTTCGAGCTTGGTGAAGAACCTTCGCGTGGTGTGGCCGAAGGCGACGCCGGCGAACGAGCAGTACTGGCGCATGACGCAGACGCCGGAGTGCCGCGCGACGTGCACGAGAAAGCGCGCCTGCCGATCGGTGAAGCCCTTCGATGTGATGAACGAGACGGCGTGTTCGAGGTCGATCATCGCAACAACTCCTCTGCGAGACGGGGATTGGGTGCGCGACCACCTGACCTGCCGGTGCGGGCGGTGAAGGCGTAGCCGCCAGCGCCGCGACGACTGCCGCCTCCGCCGACACCGCGCGAGCCGACGACGCGCATGCCGGCGGCGCTGTGACGACTGAACCCGGATGACGCCTTGGCGGACGCGTGGCTGCCGCGGTAGTGGAGCGTCTCGACCTCGATGTCGCGCGTGAGCTCGCGGCCCTCGCGGTCCTCGTAGACGATGCGGGCGTCGGGGAACTGGACGTGACCATCCTTCTCGGGAAGGTCGTGGTCCATGGCCCAGCGGCCGATCTCGTCCGGCGTCCGATTGGGACGGCCGTCGCTCTCGGGATTGCCGCGGTTGTGCTCCTGAAGGAACAGCTGGTATTCGCGCTTCAGCTCGGTGTCGAGCATGACGCGCCGGATGAGCGCACCCTCCTCGCGGAGCCGCTCGGCCTCGCGCTCGTACGCCGCGTAGACTTTGGCGTCGTGGAGCAGCTCCCGCGGACGCTGGATGCCCGAGTAGAACTGCTGCTCGCGTCCGTGCCGATTGCGTTCGAGCACGTCGCGCCCGCGCTCGGTGAGCACGACGATCGAGCGGCCTTCCGGAATCGGGATTGTCCGTACGAGCTTCTGCTCGCGCAGATGCCGGAGATCGCCGTTGCGCGGATCGAGCGGCTGACCCCGTCCGTCGCGCAAGTCGTCAGCGTGCGTCACGCGGAACGCGCCGACAGTCGCAAGCGCTCGCGACTCCGAGCCGCGCAGCAGGACGTTGAAGTCGCGTCCCCAGACGCGCTCACGGTTCGGACCGCACGGCAGGTCGAGGTCGCGGGTGAAGACCTCGCGCGGATCGCGCGGGTCGCGTTCGAGCGGATCGGACGAAGCTCCGCGCCCGCCTCGCTCGAGCCCTGTGTCTGCGTCCTCCCTCCGGGAATCGTCACGGTTGTCGCTGCGCTGGTCATCGGACCAACGGGGATCGAAATCAAGCAAGTCCATACGCACCTCACCTGAGAACGGGGTTTCGTCGACGGAATGGGCGGCTTTCGCTGTCTACACGGGGCTCCGCATGGCCATTTCGGATAGCGCTTCGCCAGGAAGCGCCATGATTTGCACCACTTAGGCCCTGTTTTGGGTGTGACCAAATCTGTGACCACTTTGCGGTGAAAGTGGGCGTCAGAGGGCGATTCACGGCGAACAAGCCTCGACGGAGCTCGCGCCGCGAACTTGTTCAGGATGTGTTGGTTACGAGAATTCTTAAGGGAGTTGGTCGGGGCGACTGGATTCGAACCAGCGACCCCCTGCGCCCAAGGCAGGTGCGCTACCAGGCTGCGCT
>CAZBTQ010000223.1:0-4934 GCA_964494405.1 uncultured Iamiaceae bacterium | reverse complement strand
CGGTACATGATGTTCGTCACCGACAAGGGATCGGGAGCCAAGATCACCGCCCTCGTCGATGTCGCGGCCGGCAACGTCCCGGCGATCGATCTCGACGCGATCTGCTTCGGCTTCGACACGTGCAACTACCTCGCCGGTGGCCCGGGCACGACGGCCGGGACGTTCCACGCCACCGCGCCCACCCGCATCCTCGACACCCGCATGATGAGGGGGATCACGAACGGGCCGGTCCGCACGGGTGACGGCCGCAACCCGTCGCCCGATCCGGTCACCCGCGCCGACGAGACGGCGAACCACGACCTCCAGGTCACCGGGCAGTACGGCATCCCCACGAGCGGCGTGTCGGCCGTGCTCCTGAACGTCACCGCCGTGAGCGCCGGCGCGCCCGGCCCCGGCTACATGTCGGTGATCCCGAAGGGCCCCCGCGTCGGCGACGTGTTCAACGACCAGGGGTCGTACACCACCTACCCGAGCACGTCGAACCTGAACATCGACGACCCCAACCCGGTCCCCAACCTCGTCCTCGCCCGCGTCGGTGCGGGCGGGAAGATCCGGATCTACAACTACCTCGGCCCGACCCACGTGATCGCCGACGTCGCCGGGTGGTTCGGCACCGGCGGGGCGCACACCGACGGCACGGGCTTTTCGGGTGTCGTACCCGACCGGGTGTTCGACACTCGCACGGGCATCGGCACGTCGGTCAGCCCGTTCGCCGCCGGGGAGACGCGCAGCGTGAAGGTGGCCGGGGTGTCCGGCATCCCGGCCAACGCCGAGAGCGTCGTCGTGAACATCACGATGACCGGCGCCGGCGGGTCCGGCTACATCACCGCGTATCCGAAGGGCGGCGCGCTGCCGAACGCCTCGAACGTCAACATCACGCCAGGTGGGGTGCGGGCCAACACGTCGGTCGTGAAGGTCGGCATGGGCGGCGAGATCAGCCTGTACGTCGCCGAGACGAGCTCTGACGTGATCGTCGACGTGCTCGGCAGCTTCGGCCCCGGTGGCGGACGGGTCACCACGATCACCCCGGAACGCTTCGCCGACAGCCGTAGCGGGCCCGGCACCGAGGCCAGGCCATTCAACGCCGACGAGGCCCGCGACATCCAGATCGCGGGCCGCGGCAGCGTGCCGGCGAACGCGACGGCAGTGATCGCCAACGTGACGGCAACGAACACCACTGGCTGGGGCTACCTGTCCGCATGGCCGGCCGGCTCCCCGCAGCCGCCGGCATCGAACCTGAACTTCCTCGCCGGCCAGACCGTACCGAACCTGGTCATGCTCAAGCTCGGCGCGGGTGGGGCGATCTCGATCGCCAACGGCCCGGCGCAGACCGACGTCCTCGTCGACGTGATGGGTTACGTCAGCTGACCGAGTTCTGACAGGTCGGCCTCGACGATCGATCGCAGCCGCGACGCGAACTGATCGGCCGAGAACAGCCCGGCGCGCTCGATCGCCGATGCGGACAACGCAGCTCGCCGCTCGGCGTCGCCGACCAGGATGACGGTCTGATCGGCGAGCTCGTCGAGGGTTCGCCAGTGGCGGCCGTCCACGCGGTCGCGGACGATCTCGGCCGGGCCGGCGGCGCCGAACACGAGCGGGACGGCACCAGCCGCCATCGCCTCGACCACCGAGATCCCGAAGTGCTCGAACCGGTTCGGATGACGTTGCGGGTTCTCGCCGAGCCCGGCGCCGTGCCAGTAGATCGACGCCTCGCCGAGCAGTCGCTCCACCACCGAGCCCGGCGCGTTGACGTGCACCTCCACGGGTAGCCCGCGGGCGGCCCGACGCACGGCGAGCGCGTAGTCGCGGTTGGCCGCGTCGCATCCGCCGACGATCGCCATCCGCCAGCCCGGAATGCGACCCGCGCGATGGAGGTCGCGGAACGTCGCCAGCAGCTCGTGCTGCTTCTTGCTGTGGCCGAACTTCGGGTCGAAGAAGCGCCCGAGGACGAGGATCAGCGGCGCCTTCTCCCCCGGCTTCACCGACGGTCGCACGGGCGGGTACAGCACGTCCGTCGGCGCGTTCCACAACCGCTCGATCCATCCGGCCGTGAACTCCGAGTTGGCGAGGTATCGGGTGTAGGTCGGCACGAACTCGACCCGTCGCACCCGGCGATCGAACGCGGCCTGGACCTCGGTCAGGCGGTGCGGGAGCTTCGGTGCGAGCGACAGCGCCTTCACGCCGGCGACGCCCATCCGGCTGCGGGCGTGATCGCGGCGGGTGGGCACCTCGCCCGGGAAGTGGACGTAGTAGTAGCCGAGGGCGGCGCGGTTGATCGCCTTGCTGAGGTAGGTGCCGTTGACGAACACGTCGAAGTCGGCGCTCGCCTCGCTCGCCTCCAGGTCGTCGACGACGCGCCGGTGGCCGCACGCCGAGAGGTCGACGCCGAGCCGGCGCATCGTCGCGCCGACGTCGGCCGGATGCGGGCCGAGGAGCGTCACGTCGTGATCGGCGGCGAGCACCTGGGCGATGCTGCCGTCGACCTGTTCGCCGCCACCCATCGTCGACCAGTACAGGTCGTACACGGCGACCTTCAGCCGACGAGCCGTCACGTCGTCGGCCACTTCTCGACCTCCCACCGCATCACCTCGTCGCGTGACACCTTCCGGCGGGTCGTCCAACGGTCGGCGAGCATCCCCGGCAGCAGCTTCAGATACCCGGAGCACACGTGCCACCGGTGCGCCACCTCGGGCCGTGCCGGGAGCCGGAGCGTCAGCGGTCGCAGGACGTAGTGGCGGATCGTCGTGGTCACGAGGCGGCGGACCTCGCCGAGCCCCGAGCGCCAGGCGAGTCGCCACGGCGCGTTCTTCGCCAGCATCAGCAGCCGATTGCGCTCAGTGGAGTACCGGAACATCGCCGAGCCGACACCCGACGACGCGGCGTGCCGGTGGCGCACCACCGCCTTCGGCTCGTAGACGTAGCGCCAACCGCGGAGCTGGCCCCGCCACGACAGGTCGGTGTCCTCGTAGTAGAGGAAGAAGCGCTCGTCGAACGTGCCCACGTCGTCGAGGTACGCCCGCTTCAGCAGGACCGCTCCCCCACACCAGGCGAACACGTCGGCCGGCTCCTCGTACTGGCCCTCGTCGACCTCGAGGAACCCCCGATCGCCGCCGAACCCGCCGGCGAACAGGTTGGAGCCGACGTTGTTGATCACGTCGAACGGCTCCGGCGGGATGGCGACGTCGACCCACTGGGCCGCTTTGCCGACCGTGACCTCGACCGTGTCGATCTCCGAGCGCAACGTGACGTGACGCGGTTCGAGGCACGACAGCCGCACCGAGATCGTGGACGGCGCGCTCCGGCCGTCGCTCGCCGCCGCGATGCGCAGGGCAGCCGCGGCGCTCGACCAGCGGGCGAGCTCCTCGCCGTCGCGCAGTAGCGGGGGTTCGGCGCCGTGGAAGCCCTCGTCGAAGGCCAGCCGGTCGTCGACCCGCTCGCCGTCGAGCCGCACGCCGGTGACCCGGACCCCGAGCAGACGGTGCTCGCCCTTCACGATGTGCGAGGCGTCGGGCACGTCGAACTCGATGCCGTGGAACCGGTCGGCGAACAGCATCTTCGCGGCGACGGCCCCGACCCGATCATCGGATCGGGCGACGGGCACCATCGCTCGCAGCCAGCCCGGGTCGACGGTGGCGTCGTTGTTCACCAGCGCGACGAACTCGTGGTCGCCCGCCACCCCGATGCCGAGGTTGCAGCCGCCGGCAAAGCCCAGGTTGGCCAGCGGCTCGATCACCCGGACAGCGGCGTAGCGTGAATCGGTGCGGAGACGTTCGACGACGTCGTCGAGTGACCCGTTGTCCACGAGCACCACGTCGAGCCGGTCGGCCGGCCAGTCCGAGGCGAGGATCGAGTCGAGGCACTCGAACGTCATGTCGCCGCCGTCGAAGTTCAAGACGACGACGCGCACGAGCGGCACGTCGACCGGTTCGGGTGCGAGGGAGGCCGGAGCGAGGGGGGAGGGTGCAGGATCAGCCATTGGGACCGGGTGAGGCTAGCAACGGCCCCACCCGCCGGACCGTCGAGGGTTCGAGGTCGCTGACGTCGCGAATCCAGGCGAGCAGCGCCGCGGCGACATCGTCGAACGTCCACGCCGCCGCCCGTGCGAACGCGTCCGCGGACGCGTGGGCCCACGCGGAGTCGTCGGTGAGGAGTGGAGTGATCGTTGCGGCGATCGCGTCGGCGTCGAGATCGACCACCTGGAGCCCGGGCGTCGACGGACCTGCGGTCGCAAGGGTGGTGACGGTCGGAACGCCGTGGCCGACGAGGTCGGCGACGGCAGCGGACATCTCGCCTCGGTCGCCAACGCGCAGTTGGAGGCCCACCCGAGCCGTCGCCAGCCGGTGCCGGTAGTCGTCGCCTTCCAGCTTGCCGGTGATCGTCACCCGGTCGCCGATGCCGAGCCGTGCTGCGTGCTCCAGCACGTCCGTCGCGACGTCGTCGACCGTCGGGCCGACGAAGGTGAGCCTCGCATCGGCCGTCCGCGCGATCCGGCGGAGCACGTCGAGCGCCACCCGCGGCGCCTTGTTCGCGGCGAGCCAGCCGACAGCGACGATCTCACGAGCCGCTGGCGGCCCGGTGCCCGACCGGCCGGTCGTAGGGAAGGCGAGCGGGAGGACGAGCACCGGTGGCCCGTCGGCCCGCACTCGCCGGATCGTCTCGGCGGCCTGCTCGCTGCTGACGATCACCGACCGAGAGCGATCGAGCGTCTCGGCGATGAGCGTGACTCCGAGCTCGTCGAACCGGGGGGCATCGAGCAGGTCGGCGAAATCGATCGTGGCGACGAGCGCTGGTGATTCGTTGGCCGCGAGCAGCCGGTTCACGTGTTCGGTGGCCCACGGCTCCGAGCCCGAGGCGTGGGCCAGCCCGAGATGGACCCCGACGAGCGACGCCTCGTGCATCCAGACGTGGCACGGCGTCCGTGACGCCAGGTCGGC
>CAZBTQ010000222.1:0-4949 GCA_964494405.1 uncultured Iamiaceae bacterium | reverse complement strand
GCCGGCAACTCCTACGGCTGCCACGAGAACTACCTCACGAGCCGCCACGACGAGTTCAACCACTACGCCGAGGTGCTCATCCCGTTCCTGGTGAGCCGCCAGATCTACGCCGGCGCCGGCAAGGTCGTGCAGACGGCGCGGGGCGCGATGTACTGCGTCAGCCAGCGTGCCGAGTACATCTGGGAAGGCGTCTCGTCGGCCACCACCCGCTCGCGGCCGATCATCAACACCCGCGACGAGCCCCACGCCGACTCCGAGAAGTACCGGCGCCTCCACGTCATCGTGGGCGACTCGAACATGAGCGAGTACGCGGCGTTCCTCAAGGTCGGCGCGGCCAGCCTCCTGCTGCGGATGCTCGAGGACCCCGGCGTCGTGCTGCGCGACATGACCCTCGAGAACCCGATCCGCGCCATCCGCGAGATCAGCCACGACCCCACCTGCACCCGCCAGGTCCGCCTCGCCAACGGGCGCGAGGTCACCGCGCTCGACATCCAGAGCGAGTACCTCGATCGAGCCCTGCGCTACGCCGAGCGGCACAGCATGAGCACCGAGGAGAAGATGGCGCTCGAGATGTGGGAGCACTGCCTGACCCGCCTCGCCGACGACCCGATGACCCTCGAGCGCGAGTGCGACTGGGTCATCAAGCGCCATCTCATCGACGGCTACCAGGCTCGCCACGGGCTCTCGCTCGACGACGCGCGCGTCGCCCTCATCGACCTCCAGTACCACGACATCGACCGCCAGCGGGGGCTCTTCTACAAGATGCAGAACCGGGGGCTCGTCGAGCGCATGTGCGACGACAGCGAGATCAACCACGCGGTCGAGAACCCGCCCCAGACCACCCGTGCCCGGCTGCGTGGCGAGTTCATCCGGCGCGCCAAGGAGCGCAAGCGTGACTACACGGTCGACTGGGTGCACCTGAAGCTGAACGACCAGGCGCAGCGGACCGTGCTCTGCAAGGACCCGTTCCTGGCCCACGACGAACGGGTCGACAAGCTCATCGCGTCGCTTTGAGCCCAGGCCTCTAGGCATGCCGAGCTTCCGGACGGGGACGGTCGTGTCGATGATCTCGGAGCGCGACGGCCTGCAACGGGTGGCCGTCGCGCTGGGGGAGGAGCTCTCCGGTCACACGGTCGCCGAGCGGGCCTACGTGCTGACCGAGCTCACCGGCCCGGTGTCGGTCGGCGACCGAGTCGTGGTCAACACCACGGCGGTCGAGCTCGGCCTCGGCACCGGTGGCTGGCACGTCGTGCACTGGAACCTGTCGCGCGACGAGTGGTCGAAGCCCGGGTCCGGCCACATCATGAAGCTCCGCTACACGAGCCTCCAGGCCGACGTCGGCGCCGCCGAGGAGCACCACCCGGAACTGCCCACCCGCCTCGACGGCACGCCCGTCGTCGCGTGCTGCGTGCACAGCCAGGTCGGCGTGGTCGCCGAGCTGATCCAACACGTCCGGCCCTTCACCCGCGTCGCCTATGTGATGACCGACGGCGCCGCGCTGCCGATCGCGCTGAGCGACCTGGTCGCCACGCTCGTCGAACGCGGCACCATCGCCCTCACCGTCACCACCGGCCACGCCTTCGGCGGGCACCACGAGGCGGTGTCGCTGCCGTCGGCGCTCACCGTCGCACGCCACCTCGGCGACGCCGAGCTCGTGATCGTCGGCATGGGTCCCGGCGTGGTCGGCACCGGCTCGACGCTCGGCACGACCGCCGTCGAGGTCGCCACGATCCTCGACACCGCCGCCGCGCTCGGCGGTCGGCCCGTCCTGTGCGCCCGAGCCTCCGACGGCGATGGGCGCGCGCGGCACCAGGGCCTCAGCCACCACACCACGACGGCGCTCGAGCTGGTCCGCACCCCACAGACGGTGCCGTTGCCCGAGGGCCGACCCGAGCTTGCGGTCGCGCCGCCGCACCGGGGCGTCGAGCTGGCGGTGCCCGACGTCGCCACGGTCCTCGACGACGCAGGGGTTCGCATCACCACGATGGGACGTGGCCCCGAAGACGACCCGCTGTTCTTCGCGGCCGCGGCGGCCGCCGCGGTGCACGCCACCGATCTGCTCGGCCCGCGTCGGTAGGCTCCCGCCCGGTGCAGAAGCTCGAACGCCTCCTCAACCTCACGGCGGTGCTGCTGCACAGCGCACGCCCCCTCACCGTGGGCGAGCTGCGCGAGCAGGTACCCGGCTACCCCGACTCCGACGTCGCGTTCCACCGGGGCTTCGAACGCGACAAGGACGACCTCCGCGAGATGGGCATCCCGCTCGACCTGGTGCACATCCCAGGTACCGACCCGCCCGCCGAGGGCTATCGGATCCCGCGCGATCGGTACTACCTGCCAGATCCCGGCCTCGAGCCCGAGGAGCGCCTGGCGCTCCAGCTCGCCGCGTCGGCGATCCGCCTCGACGGCGTCGAGGGCATGGAGGCGCTCTGGAAGCTGGGCGGCAGCGAGAGCAACGCCGTCGACGAACCCGAGCTCGCCGCCCTGCCGTCAGACGACAGGGTCCCGCCGCTGTGGGACGCGATCTCGCGGCGGGCGACCGTGCGCTTCACCTACCGCGACCTCGAACGACAGGTCGAGCCGCACCGCATCGCCTTCCAGCGCGGGCACTGGTACGTGCGCGGCTTCGACACCACCCGAGGCGAGGTGCGCGTCTACCGGATCGACCGCATCGACGGCTCGGTCGAGGTGGGCAAGCCCGGCGCGTTCGAACCGCCCACCGACGACGACCCCACGATGGTGCTCGAAGGCTGGCAGCTCGGCGACGAGCCCCCCGTGCAGGCGGTCCTGCGGGTCGACGCCAGCCACGTCCCGATGGCGCTCGGGCTGATCGACGACGGCGAGGTGCTGCACCGCACCGACGACGGGAGCGTCGACGTGGCGCTCACCGTCGTCAACCAGGAGGCGTTCATCGGTCTGGTGCTGTCGTTCCTCGATCACGCCGAGATCCTCGAACCCCCGGAGCTGCGCGCCGCGCTCGTCGCCCACCTGCGGGAGGTCCCGACGTGAGCCGTGTGCCGGCAGGGGAGCGGGTCGCCCGGCTCCTGGCCATGATCCCGTGGATGACCGAGCACTCGCCGATCCACGTCGACGAGGTGTGCCGGCGCTTCGGACTGACCCGCAAGACGCTCCTCGCCGAGCTCGACGTGCTGCCCTTCGTCGGGGTCCCGCCGTACACGCCCGACACCATGATCTCGGTCGACATCGATCACGACATGGTGTCGGTATTCCTGGCCCAGCCCTTCGACCGACCATTGCGGCTGACGCCGTCGCAGGCGTTGGCGCTGGTCGCGGCGGGCGCCAGCATCCGGGCGATCCCCGGTGCCGACCCCGGCGACGCGCTCCAACGCGCACTCGCCAAGGTCGCCGCCGCCCTGCACATCGACCCCGACCGGGTCAGCGTCGAGCTCGGCGAGGCCGAGCAGACGACCCTCGACGCGCTGATCGACGCAGCCCGAGCCCACCGGACCGTCGAGATCGGCTACTACACCTACGGCCGCGACGAGCACTCGACCCGCCTCGTCGACCCGCACCGCGTGTACGCCGACCAGGGCAGCTGGTACCTGGTGGGGTGGTGCCACCGGTCCGAGGACATCCGCGTGTTCCGCATCGACCGGATCGACGCCTTCGAGGTGCGCGACGACACCTTCGAACCACCCGATGCCGCCTCGGAGATCGCCGTGTTCCACCCGGCCGCCGACGATCCGGTGGTCACCTTGTCCTTGGCGCCCGAGGCCCGCTGGGTCGTCGAGCAGTACCCGACCGAGTCGGTGTCGACCGACGGCGACCGCACCGTGGTGACGCTGCGCATCTCGGCACGTCCGTGGCTCGAACGGCTGCTCGTCCGCCTGGGCGGGTCGGCGCGGGTGCTCGATGCCGATCCCGCGCTCGTCGGTGCAGGTGGCGACGCCGCGGCACGCATCCTCGCCCGCTACGGCGCGTCCTGAACACCAGGGGGTAGCGGTAGAGTCGCCGCAGCATGTCCGCCTCCGACCCCTCAGACCCGATCAGTTCCGCGGGCCCAGAGCGCGACGGTGCAGGGGCGGATGCGACACCCACGGTCCCAGGGTCGGCGTTCCTCGACCCCGCCGAACCGACCCCGCGACGGGCGGTCACCCACCACAAGAAGAAGCACCAGAGCCCGATCCGGAGCCTGATCGAGTGGGCGCTCGTGATCGGCGGCGCACTCGTCGTCGCGCTGATCATCCAGGCGACGCTCTTCCAGGCCTTCTTCATCCCGTCGGAGTCGATGCAGTCGACGCTGGTCGAGGGCGACCGGGTGCTCGTCAACAAGCTCACCGACTCGGCAGGCGAGGTCTCGCGCGGTGATGTCGTGGTGTTCGGGCGGCCACCGAACGAACCGCCGAGCGACATCGAGGACCTCATCAAGCGCGTCGTAGGCCTGCCCGGCGACACCGTCGAAGGGCGCGACGGCATCGTGTACATCGACGGCGCGCCCCTCGACGAGGGCTACCTCGACGACGGGACGATCACCTCGGAGTTCGGCCCTGTCGTGGTGCCCGACGGCCACCTGTTCGTGATGGGCGACAACCGAGGCAACTCCCGCGACAGCCGGTTCTTCGGGCCGATCGACGGCGACCTCCTCGTCGGCCGGGCGATGGTGATCGTGTGGCCCCTCGGCCGCATGGGCGGCCTGTAGCCGCCGTCCTCCCCGGAGTTGGGCGCGGCTGTGCCCGGTTCTCGGGACTGCCCGCGCCCGACCGGCCTGTAGCTCAGGCGGGCGGGTCCAGGCACTCCATGAGCACGTCGACGTGGTCGCTGAAGATGCCGTCGATCCCCATGTCGACCAGCTCTCGGATGATGTAGGCGAACTGGGCGTCCCACCCGAACGCGTAGCGGTCGAACTTGTGGAACAGGGTGGTCAGCCCGCCGGTCCAGTCGGCGTGGTGCAGGTTGATCGCGTCGATCCCGCGGGAGGCGAGCGTCGCGGC
>CAZBTQ010000221.1:0-4967 GCA_964494405.1 uncultured Iamiaceae bacterium | reverse complement strand
ACGGGCGTTGGTCGCGGGAACGCGGCGGCGCACCTCACGCAAGGTGGCCGGTCGCTTGTCGCAGAGACGTGGAACCGAACCCGCAACGGCATGTCGGTGTGTTCGACCTCGTGCCGCGCCATGACGCCGCGGCGTTGCTGCGCCCGCGCGCCCGCGGGCGCGCCGATCAGTCCTCGACGAACGCGACGACGCGAGCCGGTGCGGCGCTGCACCCGGCCAGCCGCAACGGGAAGCACCCGACGACGAAGCCGGACGGTGGCACCTCGGCGAGCTGCGCGAGCTGCTGGACGATGAAGACCTCGCGCTCGCGGCCAGCGAAGTGGCCATCCCAGATCACCGACCCGTCACCGCTGGCGAGGAAGTCACGCCGCATGAGGTGGAACGGCCGATCCCACGCCATGGCGTCGGTGCCGAGCACCTTCCCGCCCAACCCGGCGAGGTACAGGGTCCCCTCCCGGGTCATCCCCGGGTACGCGTAGAACTCCGGATCGGCCAGCGTGTAGGCCTCCTGGCCGGTTCTCAGCAGCACCGCGCCACCGTCGGGCACGCCTCCCGGGTGCTCGGCCACCGCGGCCTCCAGCGCCGCGACCTCGATGCCCTTCCCCGGTTCGGTCCGACCGCGGAGGTCGAGCACGACCGCCTCCACGTACAGCTCGTGCAGGCCGATGTCGGTGATGGTGCGCGACGGGCGGCCCTCCGACGTGGTGCCGTAGTGGAGCGGGGCGTCGACGTGGGTGCCGAGGTGGGTGGTGCCGCGGAAGCGTTCGTCGCCCCAGCCCTCCCCATCGGGCAGGTCGGATGGCTCGCACCCGAAGATCGCGCACATCACCTCGGCGCCCTCGCCGGCGGGGTGCACGGGGTCGAGGTCCGGGACCAGGTTCCCCGCCCAGCCTCTGGCTGGTTCGGGCATGCGGTCGAGGTCGGAGGGGTCGAGCAGTCGAGTGAGATCGACGAGGTGCATCCACCGATAGTGCTATCAGCGAGTTGGGGTCGGCAAGTCGGTCGCGCTGCCGACGCTGGTGGGGTCGATGACGTCGTCGAGCGCAGGCGGCACGCTCCGACGTGTCGGCGACCGCGCTGTACGTCCGCGACGGCATCGTCATCGCGGTCAAGAAGGGCGACTAGATCCTCCTCCGCCACCGGCTGAGGCCCACGGCGGTCACGCCGGCGCCGAGCAGCACGACGCCCAGCACCACGAGCCGCCCGCTGTTCGTCCCGGTGGTGGCGAGCGACCCGGAGGCCACGACGACCGTGGCGCTGTCGTTCGCGCTCGCGACCGCGCCCGCACCGTCGCCGGTCACGACCGCCACGTTCACCATCGTGGCGTCCAGGCGTACCGAGCACGTATAGGAGACCGACGCTCCCGCAGCCAGGTCGCCGATGATCCGACCGCACGCCGGCACCTGCTCGTCGGTGACCACCACGCCGGTGACGACGACGGCGCCGGTGTTGGTGACCGTGATGCGGAACTCGGCGGTCTCACCGGACGCGATCGGCGAGCGCGTCGCGTCCTTGCGGATCGCGAGGCCCGCCGCCCCTGCATCGCCGACCTCGCCCGTGCCGGCGTTGGCCGGGTCGGTGTCGGCCACCTGGTTCTCGAGACCGTCGTGAGCGGTCACGGTCGCGACGTTGTCGAACCGCCCAGGCGCAGCGGGGCCCATACTCGCCTCGTAGGTCCACACCTCACCGGGGTCGAGCTCGCCGTCGCCGTCCGCGTCGCCGCCCGTGAACGTCGGCACCAGGCCCACGTCATCGGTGACCTCGACGTCGAGCAGAGCGATGTTGCCGCGGTTGCGCACCTCGAAGGTCATCACCACCTCGTCGCCGACGGGGATCTCGAGGCCAGGCGCGGTGTTGGCGTCGACGCCGTTGACGAGCTTGCGCACCTCGATCGAGCGCACCACACCGAAGTGGTTGGAGTCGTCCTCGTCGGTAACGGTGTCGTCGTTGGAGTCCACCCCCGTCGCGGTCGCGCGGTTGGTGTGCTGCCCCACCGTCGCGGTGCTGGTCGCGGTGCACGTCATCGACGCGCCCACCGCCAGCGTGGTCGCCGGGCAGGTCAGCGGGCCCAGCTGATCGTCGGATGCCGTGACCTGGGACAACGGCAGGTTCCCCGTGTTCGTCACGATGAAGGTCCACTCGACGGTGGTGCCCGCCTCGACGAACACGCCAGGCGGCGCGTCGAGATCGGCCAGGCCGTCGGTGAGCTTCTCGATGTCGATGCCGGGCTCGCCGCCGAAGTGGTTGGCGGGGTCCTCGTCACGGACGACGAGGCCGAGCGTCGTCGTCCCCGTCGCCACGCCGAAGTTCGTGTACTGGCCGGCGGCGACCGTGCCGCTGCCCACGCAGGTCATCGACACCGCTGGCCCCAGGGTGGTGGCGGGGCAGGTCACGACGACGCCGCGGGTGTCGGTGACCGTGACGTCGTCGAGCGCGACGTTGCCGGTGTTGGTGACCTCGTAGGTCCAGGTGACGGGCGATCCGACCGGTAGCACCGGCCCGGGGGCTTCATCGGCGTCGTCGCCCTCGACGAACTTGTCGATGGAGATGGAACCGGCAGCGCCGTAGTAGTTGGCGGGATCGGTGTCGTCGACGGTGGTGCCCGCGGGGGTTGTCCCGATCGCCATCGCGTCGTTCAGTTGCTGGCCGGCCGCTGCGGGAGCAGCCGTGAAGCACGTCGTCGACGTGCCCGGCAGCAGGGTGATGCTGGGACACGCGATCGGTGGCACGTCGGGGTCGACGATCACCCAGGACAACGGCACGTTGCCGGTGTTGGTGACCTGGAACCGGAAGACGACCTGATCACCGACGGCGACGAGCGGACCAGGAGCCGTGTTGGCGTCCTCACCGTTCACCGTCTTCACCAGGGAGATGCCGGCGTCGAGCCCGAAGTAGTGCGACACGTCGGCACCCTCGAGCGATTCACCTATCGCCGTGTCGGTGCCCGTCACCCGTGCGATGTTCTCGTACTGCCCGGAGGTGGCGATGCCCGACGCGGTGCACGTCATCGACCCGCTGGGCGGGAGCACGTCGAACGGGCAGCTCACGACGACACCACGATCGTCGGTGACCGCGATGTCCACCACCACGGTGGTGCCGATGTTCGCCACCTCGTACGTCCACGTCACGGGATCGCCCACCTCGATGAACGGACCTGGCGCGTCAGTGGCCGGTTCTCCGTTCGTCGACTTCTCGATCGACAAGCCGGGGACGACCCCCACGTAGTGCGACGGGTCGGTGTCACCGACCGGCGTTCCCGCGCCCGTCGCAGTGACGGTCCCGACGTTGGAGTACTGCCCGGGGGTGGCGACGCCCGTGGCCGTGCAGGTCAGGAACTCGCCCACCTCGAGGGTCGTCGCGGGACAGGTCACGCTCTCCCCTTGGTCGTCGGCGACGGCGATCTCCGACAGTGGGACGTTGCCGTCGTTGAACACGCGGTAGGTCCAGGTCACCGAATTACCGACGTGGATGGCGATCCCTGGCGGGTCGTCGGCGTCGGCGCCGTTGGTGTACTTGTCGAGGACGACCGATGGTGCCGGGACGAGCCGGTTGATGACGTCGCAGGTCACGATCGCCTCGTCGGGGACGGTGGCGGTGAAGCCGTCTGAGGTGACAGCGAACCCGGGAAGCGGACGGGACACGACGTCGTCGGGAGTGATGTAGCTGCACGTCGTCGCAACGGGGTCATAGGCGAACCCGGGCTGGGCGAGCTCGGAGACCGTGATCGTGGAGTCGACCGGCGCCGCCGTCGTCCACTGGAGGTTCGCGAACCCGCCCGGTCCGGAGCTCGCGCTGGCGGTCGGTCCGCTCGCGCCGTCGGGCAGGACCCACGTGGCCGGGGTCGGTTGCACCTCGGCCTCGAACGTCCACCCCTCCCCCGGCACCAGGTCGTCGACGGCCGGGTCGGCGTTGAGGTCGAGCTGCTTGCGGATGTTGACCGAGGGCGCGCACAGCTGGAACGCCGCCTCGCGGAGGGCCTCCTCGAGCAACCCGAAGTCCGCCTCGCGGTAGACGTCGGTGGTGGAGATGTCGAAGGGACCGTCGTCGGGATAGATGGCCGGTCCCGCGATGTCGACGAGCCTCCCGAGCGACGCGTCGTTCCCAAGGGCACGGCCGACCCCGACCGCGAGGATGTGCGACCCCTGCGCCTTCATGGCGTTTGCGTTGGGGATGGCCGGGGAGAGGGCCACGTCGTTGTTCACGCCGGTCTGGACCTGGCTGGAGGTGAGCGGGAACTGCGTCGTGTACTGCCCGCTGGTGACCTGGTTCTGTCGGATCGCCGCGGTCGGGTCGCCGTCGGTAATGAAGATCACCAGGTGGGGGACGTCGGGCCGCGGCCGGTCGAGCGCGAAGCGCCCGACGCGCATGGCGTCCTCCCAGTTCGTGTACTGGGTGCCGGATCCGATCGGCGGCGGTGAGTAACCGGTGGTGATGTACGGCTCGAACACCGACGCGATCGACGCGTCGGTGACCTCGGTGTACGCCCGAGCAGCGAGGCCCGGCAGCGGCATGCGGGCCTGCGTCCCCATCTCCGACACCGCGAGGCGCGAGCCGGTGTTGCGCAGCGCACCCACGAAGGCTCGGAAGGCGCGACGGACGTCAGCAGTCGCTCCGAACTGGTCGATCGACGACGACTCGTCGAGCATGACGTGGATGTCGATGCCGCACGCAGCGTCGAGATCGGGGTTCCGCGCCGACGTGCGGTCCTCCCTGGGCGCGGCTGCGGCGGGCGCCCCGCCGTCACCGAGCACCGCCACGATCACCGCGGCCATGCCGAGCACCGCCGTGACTGCGACGACCTTCCGGATCGTGCCGCGCACCATGCGCCGTCCCCCCCTCCGAGCGTGTCGAAGACACTACCGACCGTGAATGGGACCTGCGCGGGTCGCCCTCGACCCTTCAGTCCGCTGTCACGTCGGGCCGTCCGCACCCGGCGCGAGCATCGGGAAGTACCCCCACGAGAACGC
>CAZBTQ010000220.1:0-4986 GCA_964494405.1 uncultured Iamiaceae bacterium | reverse complement strand
CTCGGTGCCGACCGCTACCACCTCACAACGCAACTCGAGACTCCTAGGCAGTAGGGGTGGTCGGGACGGCGGCGCGGCTGCCGTCGTGGAGGTACTGGGCACCCGAGACGAGCGTGAGGGCGACCGCGACCCACAGCACGGCGTCGGCGAGCCACATCGGCCCGTCGGCCACCGGAGGGGCCAGCGCCAGGCCCACCGCGACCTGCTGGGTCACCGTCTTGACCTTCGCGCTGCGCCGCGCCGGGATCGACACGCCGCGACGAGCCCAGTACGAGCGGTACATGCTGATCGCGACCTCGCGGCCGGCGATGAGCAGCACGGGCAGCCATCCGAAGTGGTCGAGCGCCACGAGCGCGATGAGCGCTCCCATCACCAGCATCTTGTCGGCCAGCGGGTCGAGGAACGCCCCCGATCGGGTCGTGCCGTGGCGGCGGGCGAGGAACCCGTCGATGCCGTCGGTGAGGCACAGCGCGATCCACAGGGCCAACACCGCCCACGACGGTCCCGAGTCGGTGATCATCACGAACAGCAGCGGCGAGAGCAGCAGCCGTGCGATCGTGACGTAGTTGGCCGGTGTGGCGAGGGCGGTGGGCCCGAACGCGGCGTCGGTCATGGCCGAGCACCTGCCGGTACAGCGCCTCCGGCATCTCCAGGAACAGAGCCGGCGGCGACGGGCTCGGAGGCCTCGAGATCGGGGCCGAGCGAGTCCTCGACGACCAGCTTGTGCACCTCGCCGACCGCGAGGTGGTCGGGGACGGTGACGATGCCGTCGATCTCGGGCGCCTCGCGGAACGTGCGGCCCACGCCGGGAGCGTCCACCAGCACCTCGATCGTCGAGCCGATGAGCTCGGCGCGACGATGGGCGGTGATGGCGTCCTGGAGCTCGGTCAGCTCGCGCAGCCGCTCGGCCATCAGGCCGGCGGGCACCACGCCGTCGAGGTCGGCCGCGTAGGTGCCGTCCTCGCGGGAGTAGGAGAAGAAGCCGCACCAGTCGAGCTGTGCCGCCTCGACGAAGCGCAAGAGCGCGGCGTGGTCGTCCTCGGTCTCGCCGGGGTACCCGACGATGAAGTTCGACCGGAACGCTGCATCGGGCTCACGGCGCCGGATGTCGGCGATGCGGGAGAGGAACCGATCGCCGTCGCCCCAGCGCCGCATGCGCCGCAGCAGCGGCCGCGAGACGTGCTGGAGGCTGAGGTCGAAGTACGGCACGCCGGTGTCGCAGATGGCGTCGATCAGCCCGTCGGTGAGGTCCGACGGGTACAGGTAGAGCAACCGGACCCGCTCGACGCGCTCGGCGACGGCCGACACCAGGGGCACGATGCTGCGCTCGCCCTGCCCCTGGTCGCGCCCGAAGGCGGCGAGGTCCTGGGCGACGAGCACGATCTCGAGGGCACCGAGCTGGTCGACCTCGGCGAGGATCGATGCGACGTCGCGGGATCGCTGCGGGCCGCGGAACGACGGGATGGCGCAGAAGCCGCATGCACGGTCGCACCCCTCTGCCACCTTGACGTAGGCCCACGGCGCGGTGGCAGCCGGGCGGGGAAGGTTGAGCAGGTCGAACGCCGACCGGGTGCGGGTGGGGCCGAGGCTGACCGGCTGGCCGAACCCGGCGACCTCGTCGACCTCGGGCAGCGCCTCGGCGAGCTCATGGCCGTAGCGCTCGGCCATGCACCCGGTGACGACCAGCTCTGCGCCGTCGGCGCGGGCGTCGCTCAGCGCCAGCACGGTGTCGATGGACTCTTGCCGGGCGTCTTCGATGAACGCGCAGGTGTTGACCACGACGAGGTCGGCCACCTCGGGCGAGTCGGCTGGAACCAGCCCGTCGGCGAGGAGCGTGCCGACGAGCTTGTCCGAATCGACCTGGTTCTTCGGGCAGCCGAGCGTCTCGACCCAGTACCGGCGTGGCATGGCGGCGACAGCCTACAGGCGGGGCTGTGGGCGGTCAGCCTCCCGTTGGGCCACGCTCGTCAGAGCTGGATCGCGGAGCCGATCTCGACCCGGTGGATCCAGACGGGATCGGGGATGCCCTTGACCACGACGGGGCCGACCTCGACGACCTCGAGGTCGTGGAGCCCTGCGCCCGCGTCGTCGACGGTCGCCTGGGAGACCAGCACCTCGCCCGGGCCGGCGAGGTCGACGATCCGTGCCGCCACGTTGACGTCGTGGCCGATCAGGTCGGCGCCTCGGCACCGCTGCGACCCTGCGTGCATGCCGACGCGCACCCACAACGGGAACCCGTCGTCACGTGACGCATCGTCGGCCAGGGCCGACTGCATGGCGAGCACCACGTGCACCGCCGTGGACGCGTCGGGGAACCACAGCATGAGCCCGTCGCCGAGCTCCTTCACCAATCGGGCGTCGTCGGGCAGCACGCGCTCGACCACCGCGGCCTGGGCGGCGAGCACCTCGAGGGCACGCTCGTCGCCCTCCTCGGCTGTGAACGTCGTGAAGCCGACGATGTCGGTGAACGCCACGGTCCCGGTCACGGTCTGTGCCACCACGGTCGTCACGTCGGCGCTCAGTCGGCGCTGACGCGGATCGCGCCGCTGATGGTTCGGGCTTCGACGATGCCGTCCGCGGCGCTGTCGCCGTCGGGGACGGTGCTGCGGATCGACCCGGCCTTGGTCGCGTAGCGCTGCAAGGGCGTGACGCCCGGAGGCAGCGCGACGGTGATCCGCCCCGAGACGCTCTCGGCGTGGACGTCGGGTACCGCAGCGGTGGCCGTCACGGTGATCCGGCCCGACACGGTCCGGATGTGGACCGAGCCGCTGGCGTCCTCCACGTCGACCCGCGCGCTCACCGCGCCGATCCGCAGGTCCCCGCAGCGTCCGACCGTGACGCGCCCGGTGCCGGCATCGACCCGCAGCCGCCCGGTGCAGTGGCCGACGAGCAGGCGCCCCGTGGCGGTGCGCCCTTCGAACGACTCGACCTCCTCGACGGTGACCCGGCCGCTGACCGTCGTCACCCCGCACGCGCCGAGCAGCCCGGTGAGCGACACCCGACCCGACACGCTGCCCGCCACCACGTCGGTGCCGTGCGGCACCCTGGCCACCACCGCGGACGAGCGCGCCGTGATCGTCAGCCGGCCGGTGCCGTCCTCTTCCGGCTCGATCCGCCGGCCGCCCTTCTCGAAGCGGATGTCGTCGCGGTCCTCGGCGAACACCTCGATGCGACCCGACCGCGTCGAGATCCGCACGCGGCGTCGCACGGCCGTCGCGTCGGCCTGGTCCCCGCCGAGATCCCCTCCCGAGCTCCCCACGCCGAGCACGGTACCCGTCCCGCGCCTGCCAGCACAGAGACCGACGTCACGTGTGACAAGCTGCACGCCGCAGGGGGGCGCGGACCGAGGAGGACGATGGCAACGCTCGACACCGTGGCACCGTCATTCGTGGCGATGGCGCATCGCATCGTGTGGTGCACCGTCGGTACCACCGACCCCAGAGGCCGGCCCCGCACCCGCATCCTCCACCCCATCTGGGAGTGGGACGGCACCGAGCTGCACGGCTGGATCCTCACATCGCCGCTGTCGCCGAAGGCCCACGACCTGGCGTCGATGCCGAGGGTGTCGCTCACCTACTGGGACCCGAGCCAGGACACCTGCACCGCCGAGTGCGCAGCCGAGTGGCAGACGAGCGACGAGGCGCGCGCCGAGGCCTGGCGCCGCTTCGCAGACGGCCCCGCACCGGTGGGCTACGACCCCACGATCATCCCCGGGTGGGACACGCCGGAGTCGGTCGCGTTCGGCGTCCTCCACCTCATCCCCGACCGCCTCCGGGTGCAGCCCGGGTCGCTCATGGCCACCGGCGAGGGCCGCGTCCTGTCCTGGCGCGCCTGACCGGACCGGTCAGCAGGCCGATCAGCCGAAGGCGGGGTCGTCGGGCAGCACGTCGGGTCCGATGAGGTCCTCGGCGGTCGGCTGACCCCCGTCGAGCTCGGCGGGGGTCATCAGCACGGCCCGCGCCTTGGAGCCCTCGGACGGCCCGACGACGCCTCGCTGCTCCATCAGGTCCATCAGGCGACCGGCGCGGGCGAAGCCGACGCGGAGCTTGCGCTGGAGCATCGACGTCGAACCGAGCTGGCTGCGCACGACCAGGTCGATGGCCTGGAGCAGCAGGTCATCGTCGTCCTCGTCGCCCGTGGTGCCGCCCGGGAGCTGCGCGGCGGCACCGGTGGCCGCGCCGTCTCCCTGCACCTCGTCGTCGTAGCGGACCTCGGGGGCCTGCTTGCGCCACGCCTTGGCGACGTCGCGCACCTCCTCCTCGGTGACCCACGCGCCCTGGACGCGCTGCGCCGTGGAGGACGTGGCGGTGAGCATGAGCATGTCGCCCTTGCCGATGAGGCGCTCGGCGCCGGCCTGGTCGAGCACGACGCGGGAGTCGGCGAGGCTCGACACCGCGAAGGCGATCCGCGACGGGATGTTGGCCTTGATGAGACCGGTGATGACGTTGACCGACGGACGCTGGGTGGCGAGCACCAGGTGGATGCCGACCGCACGGGCCTTCTGGGCGATGCGGCAGATGCTGGCCTCGACGTCGCGGGCCGCGACCATCATCAGGTCGTTCAGCTCGTCGACGACGATGACGATGTAGGGCAGCCGCGAGTACTCGGCGGGCTCGCCGTCGGGGCCGATCTCGCCGGCGCCCGGGGCGTCGCGCAGGTCGCCACGGTCGAAGGCACGGTTGTAGCCGCCGATGTCGCGGACGCTGACCGCTTCGAGCACCTCGTACCGACGGTCCATCTCCCGCACCGCCCACTCCAGTGCGTTCGCCGCCTTCTTCGGGTCGACGACCACCTCGGTGAGCAGGTGCGGCATCTTGGCGTACTGGGTGAGCTCGACCCGCTTGGGGTCGACGAGGATCATCCGCACGTCGTCGGGCGTCGAGCGCATCAACAGCGACGTGATGATCGAGTTGATGCACGACGACTTGCCGGCACCGGTGGCGCCGGCGATCAGCACGTGGGGCATCGCCGCGAGGTCGAGCATCA
>CAZBTQ010000219.1:0-5041 GCA_964494405.1 uncultured Iamiaceae bacterium | reverse complement strand
CGACTACCAGCCGCCCCGGTGCACCACCTGATCGAGCGGCCGACGGCCCCGCCCCTGCGAGCGCCCCGCCTCGGCCACCTCCCCGGTGGCCGGATGGCCGATGGCCACCGCGCCGATCGGCCGCAACCCCTCGGGGACGCCGAGCTCGGCCAGCAGCTCGGCCTCACGACGGAAGATCCCGAAGAACAACGCGCCGAGGCCCTCATCGACGACGGCGTGCAGCAACGTCATCGTGGCGAAGCTGGTGTCGACCACCCAATACGGCACGGGCCAGACGCCTGCTCCCTCACCGAGGCCGGTCGCTGCCTTGTCCGGCTCGGCGTAGCGGGCGACGTAGCGATCCGCATCGGCCAGGGGCAGCACCAGGACCGGCGCGGACAGCAACGCCGGCCACCGGAACTCGGCGCGTCGTTCGGGCGGCAGCGTGACGTCCCAGAAGCGGCGCGTCTGTGCTGGACCCTCCAACACGACGAAGTGCCAGCCCTGCGAGTTGCCCGCCGACGGCGCCCGGTTCGCCAGGTCGAGGATGCGTTCCAGCGACTCGGGCGCGACCGGCTCGTCGGTGAAGGATCGGATCATCCGCCGCCGGCGGACGACCCGTTCGAGCTCCACGTGGCGCTTGGACCCGGGGTCAGGCGAGCTTGGCGAGATCTTCGGCCATCGCCCAACCGAAGGCGATGAGCGAGTCGCCGCGGGACGCGTCGAGGTTCGAGAAGAGCGCGACGACATCGGGATCGATGGCCTCGGGCTTGAGGCTCTCGTGGTCGAGCACGCAGGCGACGGTGCCGTCGCCGGTGGCCTCGAAGGTGTGGTCGTCGTAGGCCGAGGAGTCGATGCCGAAGCGCTTGGCCAGACGACGACCCCAGGCACGCTCCTCGCCCGACGCCTTGTGCCCGGGCCGGGGCACGATGTCGCCGAGCTGCTTGTACGCCTCGAAGCCCGAGGCGTCGGCGAAGCGGGCGCCCATGAGCACGTCCTCGTCGGGGAAGGCCAGCACGGCACGCCGAAGCTGGTCGGTGACGATGCCCCGCAGGATGGTGTCGCGCTTGGACGTGCGCTTGATGCACGCCACCCCCACGAGGATGCACGGCGTCCCGCCGATGCGCTCAAGCGTGCTGAACGAGAAGCCCTTCAGCTTCCCGTTGTCACGCGCGAGGGTGATGAGCACCCACGCCTCGGCCTGCTTCGAGAGCAGTCCGATGCCCAGATCCTCGGAGGTCTCGGCGCAGATGTCGCCCAGCTCCGCGAAGTCGGCGTCGCTGAGAGCGGTGCAGTCCTTGGTCTCGATGTCGATCGCCATGGCCCGGCTGTGACCCCCAGGAATCGTGTGCGGCAGCCCTCATAGTCCAGTAGGTCTCAGGCTCGGGTGCAACTCCTGGCGTGTGTCATGTGACACCAGCCACACCTGGCAGATCCCGATGTCGGTGAAGCCCTGGCCCTGCCACAGCGCCCGACCCTCGTCGGTGGACTGGAGCCACACCGCGCGAGCACCGCTGCGCTGCGCGGTGGCGAGCGCGGCCGCAGCGAGCGCGCCACCAATGCCCAGCCGCTGGTGGACGGGGTCGACTCCGGCGCCGACGATGCCCGCGATCGCACCGTCGAGGTGCAGCGTCAGGCCTCCGAGCACCGAGCCGTCAGCGTCGGTGGCGACCAGCACCTGGAGCCCCGGCGTCGACACCGACGACGGCGGCAGGAGCATGGCGGCGATCGCCGGGGCGATCCGAAACGCGCGGCCCTGCACCTCGGCGAGCTCGAAGAGCTGGGGCACCGACGCCGGCCGGATCGGCGGCGCGCCCGCTGGCGCGGCTGGCCGATCGTCGAGGAGCCGCACCATCCCGACTCGCTCGGCCACCACGCGGTAGCCCCGGTCGCTCAGCACCCGTTCAAGCGATGGTCGTGCGCCGGCGACCAGATCGAACGCGGGGTTCCAACCCGCCCCACCGAACAGCGCCTCTGCGGCCACGACCGCAGGCAGCGGCTCGACGACCGGCCGCTCGACGACCGCCACCTGTTGGGTCTGGTCGGGCACGGCGCTGAGGGCAACCAGCAGGCCACCAACCCTGCGGAGCGCTCCACCCCCGCTGAGCGCCACCTGTCGGGCCCATGACGCGCAGAGGCCCGCCTCCAGATCGGCGACCAGGGCCTCAGAGGACGATGGCATCAGGCCCGAGCAGCACCCGCAGCTCCCCCACCAGACCACCTTCGACATCGACCGAGAAGGCGTCTGGCAGCTTCACCACCGTGGACTCGCCGATGTGGAGGAACACCTCGGAGTCGCCGGGGTGCTCGGACAGCAGCGCCTTGAGCCGTGCCGACAGGTCGTCGCTCATCGTCGCGGGGCTGAGCCGGATCCGCAGGGG
Source organism: uncultured Iamiaceae bacterium (assembly GCA_964494405.1). Lineage (GTDB taxonomy): Bacteria > Actinomycetota > Acidimicrobiia > Acidimicrobiales > SKKL01 > Actinomarinicola. The sequence goes on along the minus strand of CAZBTQ010000219.1, from coordinate 2,681 downwards.
CGGGGCCGCTCCGGTGGTGACACCGTCGAACAGGGTGATCTCAGTGGCCATCAGCTTGGGGAGGTCGTCGCGCTTGTCGACCCGGCCCTTCACGCACACGATGCGGTCGTCGTCGAGGAGGTGCCCGTAGGTCTGCATCGTCTTCGGGAAGACCATGACCTCGGCGCTGCCCTGGAGGTCTTCGAGGGTGAACACCGCCATGAGGTCGCCCTTGCGGGTCCACTTGCGCTGCAAGCCAGTGACCACGCCTCCCACCGTGCGCTGGGCGCCCTCGTCCACCTCGGCGAGCTCGGCGATGCCGCAGTCGGTGCGGCGCCGCAGCGCGGATTCGGCCCCCATGAGCGGGTGGTCCGACACGTAGAGGCCGAGCATCTCCTTCTCGAACGCGAGGCGCACCATCTTGTCGAACTCGAGGTCGGGGACCCGGGCCCGCTCGTCGAACACCGGCCCGTCGTCGGCCTCACCGAACAACGTCATCACGCCCATGTCGCGCTCGCGCCGGCGCGCCACGGTGTTGTCGACGATCTGCTCGAACACGGTGAGCAGCCCCTGGCGGGGATGGCCGAGCGAGTCGAACGCGCCGGCCTTGATGAGCGACTCGATGGTGCGCTTGTTGAGCACCGCCAGGTCGACACGCTCGCAGAAGTCGTAGAAGTCGACGTACGCGCCGTTCGCGTCGCGCTCAGCGACGATGTGGCCGACCAGGCCCTCGCCCACGTTGCGCACCGCCGACAACCCGAACGGGATCGACCCGAGCGGCCCGCCATCGGGGTCGGGCAGCGCGGTGAAGTTCGAGTCGGACAGGTTCACGTCGGGAACGAGGACCGTGACGCCCATCTGGCGGCACTCGTTCAGGTAGACCGCGGCCTTGTCGAGGTTGTTCTTGACCGAGGTGAGCAACGCGGCGAAGTACTCGACCGGGTGGTTCGCCTTGAGGTAGGCGGTCTGGTAGGCGATCAGGCCGTAGCCGAACGCATGAGCCTTCGGGAACGCGTAGTCGGCGAACGGTTCGATGATGTCGAACCACTTCTCGCCGAGCTCGCGGCCGTAGCCAGTGGCTTCGCAGCCGTTCACGAAGCCCTCGCGCTCCTTCACGATCAGAGCCCGAACCTTCTTCGCGCATGCCTTCCTGAGGTTGTCGGCTTCGGCCAGCGAGTAGCCCGCGAACTTCTGGGCGACCCGCATGACGAGCTCCTGGAAGATCATCAACCCGTACGTCTCGCCGAGGACCTCGGCGGCATCGGGGTGCAGGTACTCGACCGGCTTGCGGTCGTTCTTGCGGTCGGCGTAGTCGTTGTGCATGTTCGCCGCCATCGGGCCCGGCCGGTACAGCGCGACGAGGGCGGCGATGTCTTCGAAGCTGGTGGGCGCGAGCGACCGCATGAGCGCACGCATCGGTCCGCCTTCGAGCTGGAACACGCCGATCGAGTCACCCCGGCGCAACAGCTCGTAGGTGGGCTCGTCGTCGAGCGCCACCCGGTCGATGTCGAGGTCGATGCCCCGGGTGGCCGCGATCAGCTCGAGCGCGTCGGAGATGACGTCGAGGTTGCGCAGCCCGAGGAAGTCCATCTTGAGCAGGCCGAGATCCTCGACCCCGTGCATCTCGTACTGCGTCACCACCGGCGCGTCGTCGGGATCCTGCCCCGACTCCGGCTTGCGCTGGATCGGCAGGTACTCGGTGAGCGGCTCCTTGGTGATCACCACCGCGGCGGCGTGGATGCCGTCCTGGCGGCGCAGCCCCTCGAGGCCCTTGGCGACGTCGATCACCTTCTGGAGGTCGGGATCGGTGTTGTACATGTCGCGCAGCTCGGTGGCCATCTTGTAGCCGTCCTCGAACTTGGGGTGCGGTTCGAGGCAGGCGTAGAGCGGCGTGTCACGGCCCATCACCAGCGGCGGCATCGCCTTCGCGACCTTGTCGCCCACCGCGTACGGGTACCCGAGCACCCGGGCGGCGTCGCGCACCGCGGCCCGTGCCTTGATGGTGGAGAAGGTGACGATCTGCGCGACGTGGTCGCGGCCGTACATCTGGGCGGCGTAGCGGATCATCTCGTCTCGGTACCGGGAGTCGAAGTCCATGTCGATGTCGGGCATCGAGATGCGAGACGGGTTGAGGAACCGCTCGAACAGCAGGTCGTACTTGATCGGATCGAGGTCGGTGATCCAGAGGCTGTAGGCCACCGCACACCCCGCCGCGCTGCCGCGACCGGGGCCGACGCGGATGCCGGAGTCGCGGGCGTGGCGGATCAGGTCCCAGGTGATCAAGAAGTACGACGAGAAGCCCATGTCGCCGATGACCTTCAGCTCGAAGAGCAGCCGCTCGGTGATCTCGTCGGTCAGGCCGTCGCCCCACCGCTTGCGCGCGCCCTCCATCGTCAGGTGGCGCAGGTACTCGTCGTCACCCTCGAACCCCTCGGGGATCGGGAAGTCGGGTAGTTGTGGCTTGCCGAACTCGATCTCGACGTTGCAGCGCTCGGCGATCCACAGCGTGTTGTCGCACGACTCGGGGATCTCCGAGAACAGGTGGCGCATCTCGGCAGCCGACTTCAGGTAGTGCTGGTCGCCGTGGAACTTGAAGCGGTCGGGGTCGCTCATCTGGGACCCCGTCTGCACGCACAGCAGCGCGTCGTGGGCGACGGCGTCGTGCTGGTGGGTGTAGTGGCTGTCGTTGGTGGCGAGCAGCG
>CAZBTQ010000218.1:0-5072 GCA_964494405.1 uncultured Iamiaceae bacterium | reverse complement strand
TGCTGCGCGACGCCTACTGCCGCACCATCGGCATCGAGTACATGCACATCCAGGATCCGGCCGAGAAGCGCTGGATCCAAGAGCTGGTCGAGGGCGTCAGCATCCAGACCCCGCCCGACGAGCAGCGACACATCCTCGGCCGGCTCAACGCCGCCGAGGCCTTCGAGAAGTTCCTGTCCACCAAGTACGTGGGCCAGAAGCGCTTCGGCATCGAGGGCGCCGAGAGCACGATCCCGCTGCTCGACGCCATCCTCGGCGAAGCGGCCGACTCCGACCACCAGCGCGCCATCCTCGGCATGGCCCACCGCGGACGCCTCAACGTCCTCACCAACATCGTCGGCAAGAGCTACGACCAGATCTTCCGCGAGTTCGAGGGCAACATCGACCCCGAGTCCATCCAGGGCTCGGGCGACGTCAAGTACCACCTGGGACAGTCCGGCACGTTCGTGTCGCGCAGCGGCAACGCGATGCCCGTCGAGCTGGCCGCGAACCCGTCGCACCTCGAAGCCGTCGACCCGGTGGTCGTCGGCATGGTGCGCGCCCACATGGACCTCGCGGACCGCGGCGACTATCCGGTGCTGCCGATCCTGATCCACGGCGACGCGGCGTTCGCGGGCCAGGGCGTCGTCGCCGAGACGCTCAACCTGTCGATGATCAAGGGCTACCGCGTCGGCGGCACGATCCACGTCATCATCAACAACCAGCTCGGCTTCACCACCTCGCCCGACTCGGCCCGATCGTCGGAGTACCCGACCGACGTGGCGAAGATGGTCCAGGCGCCGATCTTCCACGTGAACGGCGACGACCCCGAGGCGTGCGTCCGGGTGGCCCGGCTTGCCTTCCAGTACCGGCAGCGGTTCAACAAGGACGTCGTCATCGACATGTTCTGCTACCGCCGCTTCGGTCACAACGAGGGCGACGACCCGAGCTACACGCAGCCCCAGATGTACGCCAAGATCGACAGCCGGCGGTCGGTGCGCAAGCTCTACACCGAGGCGCTCGTCAAGCGTGGCGACATCTCCCTCGAGGAGGCCGAGCACGCGCTCGACGACTACCAGGAACGGCTCCAACGTGCGCTCGATGAGACGCGCCAGACCGCTCCGGCGCCCGGCGCGATCCCGCGCCGAGTCCACGCCGTGGGGGTCCTGCCCCACGTCGACACTGGTGTCGACCGTGCGGTCATCGACCGCATCTACAAGGTGCTGTCCACCACGCCTGAGGGCTTCACCGTCCACCCGAAGCTCGCTCGCCAGTTCGAGACGCGCGACAAGATGTTCGCCGACGGCGAGGTCGACTGGGCGCTCGCCGAGGCGATGGCGTTCGGCTCGCTGCTCGACGAGGGCATCTCGGTACGACTCGCCGGCCAGGACTCTCGCCGCGGCACGTTCTCGCAGCGGCACTCCACACTGGTCGACCACGAGACGGGTGCCGAGCACGTGCCGCTCGCCTCGCTCGCCGCCGGCGACACGCAGCTGTGGATCTACGACTCCCTCCTGTCGGAGTACGCCGCGCTCGGGTTCGAGTACGGCTACTCGGTCGCCAACAAGGACGTCCTGGTGGCGTGGGAGGCCCAGTTCGGCGACTTCGTCAACGGCGCCCAGATCACCGTCGACCAGTTCATCGTCGCCGCCGAGGACAAGTGGGCCCAGACCTCGGGTCTGGTGATGCTCCTCCCCCACGGCTACGAGGGGCAGGGGCCCGAGCACAGCTCGGCGCGCCTCGAGCGCTTCCTCATCCTCGCCGCCGAGGACAACATCCAGGTCGCCAACGCCACGACGGCAGCGCAGTACTTCCACCTGCTGCGCCGTCAGATGCACCGCGACGTCCGCAAGCCGCTCGTGGTCGTCACGCCGAAGTCGCTGCTGCGGGCCAAGCCCGCTCGCAGCACCATCGACGAGCTCACCAACGGGTCGTTCCAGGAGGTCATCGACGACGCGGGGGTCGCCGACCCTGCCGCGGTGGGTCGGGTCGTGTTCTGCAGCGGCAAGGTGGCCTACGACGCCCTCGCCCGTCGCGACGAGGTCGGCGCCGCGGCCGCAGTCGTCCGCGTCGAGCAGCTGTACCCGTGGCCCTACGCCGACGTCGCCGCTGCGCTCGAGCGCTACCCGAACGCGCGCGACATCGTGTGGCTCCAGGAGGAGCCCGAGAACATGGGCCCGTGGAACTCGGTCAAGGGTCGCCTGTACGAGGCCCACGGCAGCACCCACTCGATCCACCGCGTGAGCCGCGCCGAGTCCGGCAGCCCCGCCTCGGGCTCCGCCGCGATCCACGCCTTCGAGCAGGACCTCATCCTCACCGAGGCCTTCGCCGACATCTGACCCAGCTCTCGGTTCTGCATCACGCCATCAACATGCGTGATGCTATGATGCTCGCGTGCGAACGACGGTGACCCTCGATCCCGACACCGAGCAGACCATTCGCCGACGGATGCGCGAACGGGGCATCACCTTCAAGGAAGCCATCAACGAGGCGATCCGCGCGAGCGACCGCACCGTCGCGAAGCCCGTCGAGTTCCGAACCGAGACGGCAGCGATGGGTCGATCGAGCGTCAACCTCGACCGAGCGCTCCAGCTCGTCGGTGCGCTCGAAGACGACGAGCTCCTGCGCAAGATGCGCGCCGGTTCGTGAAGCTGGTCGACGCGAACGTCCTGCTCTACGCCGTCAACACCGACGCCGAGCACCACGATGCATCCCGCCGCTGGATCGACGAGGCACTGTCCGGCACCGAGACGATCGGGTTCAGCTGGGTCGCGATGCTCGCCTTCATCCGACTCGCCACCAAAGAGGGCCTGTTCCCCGCGCCGCTCACGGCCGAGGAGGCGATGGACCGCGTCGATGCGTGGCTGGCGGCGGGGCCGGCGGTCGTGGTCGAGCCGACCTCGGAGCACGCTCGCGTGGTACGCCATCTCCTCGCCACGACCGGCGTGGCAGGGAACCTCGTCAACGATGCTCACCTCGCTGCGCTCGCCATCGAGCACCGTGGCAGCGTCGTGTCGTTCGACCGCGACTTCGGCCGGTTCTCCGACGTCGAGACGGTCAGGCCCGCCTGAGCGGGAAGCCGACGACGTCTTCGAGCTCGGCGATCGCCTGATCGGGGTCGCCGACCTTGATCGTCGTCATGCCCATGGCACGAGCGGGCTTGAGGTTGATGCCGAGGTCGTCGAGGAACACCGCCTCGTGCGGCTCGATCTCGAGCATCTCGCAGGCGATCTCATAGAAGCGAGGGTCGGGCTTGCGCACGCCGACCTTGCTCGACTCGATGATGGCATCGAACAGTCCCATGACCTCGGCGATCTGCGCCGCGCGTCCGGTCGGATCGGCGTCCACGTCCACCTCGCCCCCGCGCTCGCGCGCGACGAAGTTGTTGGTGAGCATGCCGGTGATGAGCCGCTCGGAGCACCGGCGCAGGGCTTCGACCATCGACGGACGGATGGTGCCGCCGAGCAATCCGAGCACCGCCGCACCGTCGACCTCGTACCCCGCCTCGCGCGCCTCAGCCGAGAACAACGCGGCAAATTGACCAAGGTCGACTTCGCTGCGCTCCAGCTTCGCCCACGCGTTCGTGTCGGGGTTGGTGGCGTTGAGACGACGGATCAGCCCTTCGGGCAGATCGTTGCGTCGCTCGTACTCGGCGAACGCGTCGAAGGGACTCGACAGGATCACGCCGCCGAAGTCGAAGAGGGCTGCTCGGATCATCGGGGGATCGTAGGCAGCGAGCCCCGACGCACTCGCATCCGCGAGGCGGGGTCCGCTCGCGTCGTCGAACGAACTGCTTGACTGTCCGACGAGATGAGTTCTGACCACATCGTCGTCGACGGCTCGAACATCGCGACCGAGGGCCGTTCAAAGCCGAGCCTCCAACAGCTCGACGAGGCGGTCACCGCGTTCATCACCGAGCACCCCACCGACAAGGTCACCGTCGTCGTCGACGCGACCTTCGGCCACCGCATCGACGAGAGCGAGCGCGAGAAGTACGAGGAGGCGGTGGCGGCGGGAGAGCTGATCTCGCCGCCTGCGGGCGTCATCGGTCGCGGCGATGCGTTCGTCCTCGAGATCGCCAACCGGGCCAACGCCACCATCTTGTCGAACGACTCGTTCCAGGAGTTCCACGGCGACTTCGACTGGCTCTTCGACGAGGGGCGACTGATCGGCGGCAAGCCCGTCGAGCACGTCGGGTGGATCTTCCTGCCCCGCAAGCCGGCCCGCGGCGAGACCAGCCGGCGTGCGATGCGCGAGTCCAAGCGGGGCAAGGACTCGAAGACCGCCAAGAAGTCGTCGGCTCGCAAGGCCTCCAAGGAAGCCAGCCGCCCGATGCCGGTTCCGAAGGCGCCGCCACCTGGGAAGAAGGCACCCGCCGCGTCATCAGGCCGCAAGAAGAAACAGCCACCGAAGTCGACCGGGGTCAACACAACGCCTGACTCGGGTGGCCGGGGCCCGCGGAAGGGCTCGACCGAACCGCTCAACGCGCCGATGCCGTTCATCGAGTTCATCGCTGCGCATCCCGTCGGGTCCGAGGTCGACGGCGAGGTGTCCCGCTTCTCGTCGCACGGCGCGTACGTCGACATCGACGGCGTGCAGTGCTACGTCCCGCTGAAGTCGATGGGCGACCCGCCACCGCGTCGAGCGCGCGACGTGCTCACCCTTGGCGAGACACGACGGTTCGTGGTCCAATCGTTCGACACGCCGCGTCGCGGCATCGATCTCGCGCTCTCCGGCGACGCACCGGAGCACGGCGGTGAGCACGAGGACGGCGCACCAGGCGCCGACGCAGGAACCAGCCCGGCAGGAGTCGACCGCGCGTCGAGCGGGCGGGCGAACACCGAACCCCGGACAAGGAGAACCACAGACGTGGCAACCAAGAAGGCACCCGCGAAGAAGGCGCCGGCCCGCAAGGCCCCCGCCAAGAAGGCACCCGCGAAGAAGGCTCCTGCGAAGAAGGCACCCGCGACCAAGGCGCCGGCTCGCAAGGCACCGGCCAAGAAGGCACCGGCCCGCAAGGCCCCCGCCAAGGCCCCAGCGAAGAAGGCGCCCGCCCGCAAGGCCCCCGCCAAGGCCCCTGCCAAGAAGGCACC
>CAZBTQ010000217.1:0-5116 GCA_964494405.1 uncultured Iamiaceae bacterium | reverse complement strand
GTGACCTCGGCGCCGTCGATGGTCTCGAACTCCAACAGCGCGGCGGCCACCAGGTCGAGTCCCTTGCGGTTCTCGAGGAGCAGCTCGCGGCAGCGGGTCTCCTGCTCGCGCAGGATCCGCTCGACCTCCTCGTCGATGACCCGGGCGGTGTCGTCGCTGTAGTCGCGGGTGTGCATCAGGTCGTCACCGAGGAACACCTGGCCCTGCGAGCCCCATGCCATCGGACCGACGCGCTCGCTCATGCCCCACTCGCGCACCATGCGCCGAGCCCGCTCGGTGGCGGTCATCAGGTCGTTGCTGGCCCCGGTGGAGGCGATGCCGTACACGACCTCCTCGGCGACGCGTCCGCCCATCGCGACCACGATCGAGTCCTCGAGGTAGTCCTGGCGCAGGAGGTGGCGCTCGGCGACGGGCAGCTGGTGGGTGACGCCGAGGGCCATGCCCGACGGGATGATCGTCACCTTGTGCACCGGATCGGCGTGGGGGAGCAGTGCGGCGCAGACCGCGTGACCGCCCTCGTGGTAGGCGATCGACTCCTTCTCCTCGTCGGACAGCGCGAGGGTGTCGCGCTTCTGGCCGAGCAGGACTCGGTCGCGAGCGGCGTCGAAGTGGATGCGGTGGATCGAGTCCTCGCCGGTGCGCACCGCGAACAGAGCGGCCTCGTTGACGAGGTTGGCGAGATCGGCACCGCTCATCCCCGGCGTGCCACGGGCGACGACGTCGAGGTCGACGTCGTCGGCCATGCGCTTGTGCTTCACGTGCACGTCGAGGATCTCGCGGCGGTCAGCGAGGCCCGGCAGCGGGACGACGACCTGGCGGTCGAAGCGGCCCGGCCGGAGGAGGGCGGGATCGAGGACGTCGGGCCGGTTGGTGGCGGCCATCATGACGACGCCCTCGGACGGCTCGAAGCCGTCCATCTCGGCGAGCATCTGGTTGAGGGTCTGCTCGCGCTCGTCGTGGCCGCCACCGAGGCCCGCGCCGCGCTTGCGGCCGATCGAGTCGATCTCGTCGACGAAGATGATGGCCCGACCGTGCTTGCGGGCCGACTCGAACAGGTCGCGCACCCGGCTCGCGCCGACGCCGACGAACATCTCCATGAAGTCCGAGCCGCTCACCGACATGAACGGCACGCCCGCCTCGCCCGCGACCGCTCGGGCGATGAGGGTCTTGCCGGTGCCAGGAGGTCCGACGAGCAGGATGCCCTTGGGGATCCGCGCCCCGATCTCGCTGAACTTCTGCGGGGTCTTCAAGAAGTCGATGACCTCGGTGACCTCCTGCTTCACGCCCGCGTAGCCGGCCACGTCGGCGAAGGTCGTGCCGGGACGCTCCGTGCTGTAGGTCTTGGCCTTCGAGCGCCCGATCGACATGATCCCGCCGACCTGTCCCTGAGCGCGGCGGCTCCACCAGATGAGGAGCCCACCGATGATCGCGATCGGTAGGAGGATCTGCAGCGCGACGCTCAGCAGGACCTCGCCGAGGCCGGTCTCGGGAGTGTTGAACGACAGCGACGTGTTGGCGTCGAAGAGCTCGCGATCGGCGTCGGACAGCGGGACGGGGCCGGTGGTGGTGAACGAGCCGCGGCTCTCGTCGGTGAACTCGCCCGAGATGTTCCCGCTCTCGTTGTCGTACTCCATCGACTCGACGTTGCCCGCTTCGACCTCCTTGCGGAGCTCCTCGAAGGTGATCTCGTCACCGCTGCGAGTGGAGGTCAGCAACGGGAAGGCCACGAGTCCGATGAGCACCGCCGCGATCAACATCAGCGCCCAGCGTGGAAGGCGCACGTCGTTGCGGCCCTGCGTGCCCGGCGAGCCCTCGGGCGGCGGTGGGGGCGTCGGCCGGCCGCCTGCACCCCCGCGCGGTGGCGGTGGGGGAGGAGGGGGAGGAGGGGGCGCCTGTGGGCTCGGACTCATGGCGAACATCGTAGGAGGCGCGGTCGGGCTTGCCGCCTCGCCCGGATCCGCTCGGCCACGGCGGCTCACCGGTATCGTGCCGTCCATGCGTCGATCATGTGCCCGCCCCGCATGCTCCAACCCGCCCACGGCCACGCTCGCCTACGACTACGCCGGGCGCACGATCTGGGTCGATCCGCTCTCCGACGATCCGCACCCGATGACCCACGACCTGTGCGGCCGTCACGCCGACACGACCCGTGAGCCCAACGGTTGGGATCTCATCGACCGACGGGTCGACGCCACCCTGCTGCCCCTCGCGGTGCCGCGCGCCAGCTAACGGCCGAGCGGAGGAGGCGCCGAGCCCGCGCGTCGGTCTCCGGTCGCGCCTCGTAGCCTTGCTCGTCGTGCCCGAACCGGTCCCACCGCCTCCGCTCACGCCCCCACACGAGCGCAGATGGCCGACGCCGGATCCCACCGACTCGGCTCGTTGGTCGGTGCCGGTGCGCTGGGGCCTTGGCGACGTGTACGTCGGGTTGCTCGTCGCACATGTCATCGGAGCGTTCGGTGGCGCTGCGGTCTTCGCGGCCGCGGGGTACATCAGCCAGGACGAGATCGCCGCCGCGCCGCTCGCGATGATGTTCCTCGCCCAACTTCCGCTGTGGCTGGGCTACCTCGGGTGGACCTGGTTCACCAGTCGCACCAAGGGCAACGGCCTCGTTGCCGATTTCGGACTGCGTGCCACCACCAGGGATGCCCTCTTCGGCACGTTGATCGGCATCGGCACCCAGGTGATCCTCGTCCCGCTCCTCTACATCCCGATCCTGGCGATCTGGGACGACCTCGATCCGTCGGATGCGGCCCAGGAGCTCGTCGACCGGGCGTCTGGTCCGTTCGATGCCCTGGTGCTGATCGTGCTCGTGGTGGTGTGCGCGCCGATCATCGAGGAGGTCTTCTACCGGGGGCTGGTCCTGCGCAGCATCGAGAACCGCCTCGGCGGCACCTGGGCGATCGTGCTGACCGCCCTGCTCTTCGGCGCCATCCACCTCCAGCTCCTCCAGTTCCCTGCGCTCGCCGCGTTCGGGTTCGTCGCGTCGTGGCTCACCGTCAGGACCCGCCGGCTCGGCCCAGCGATCTGGGCCCACGTTGGCTTCAACGGGACCACCGTCGTCGTGTTGTTGTTGTCGACGTGACCAGCATCGTCGAGCCGCTCGTGGGCGACGCGACCAGCATCGTCAGCTCGGCTGTGGGATCGGCTCAGGTTCGCGCCGGGCGTGCCGATGGAGCGGCATGAGCTCGTTGGCCTGTCCGTCGTGTCGCGGACCTCTCGTGGAGATCTCCCTGGCAGGGGGAGAGACGCAACTGGTGATGCGGTCGTGCACGCGCTGCGACTCACGCGGGTGGTCGAGCCAGGGTCGCATGATCGACCTCACCGAGGCGCTCGGCGAGATCGCCGCGTCGGGCCGGAGCCGTCGGCCCCGCAACCCCTGATCCACGTCGAGGGCGGTCCCGCCGCGGCCGCCCGGGGTGACACGATGGCTGCCCATGTCGACCGAGCCGCCTGAGGTGGACACCTCCGACGCCGAGGCCCTCTTCGTCGCGCCCATCGAGCCGCCGATCATCGACCCGCCCCTCGACCAGCCGCGGCGCAGCGCCCGGCACGGGCGGTCGATGGGTGACCGCTTGGCCCGCACGCTCGACCGCATGGCCGACGCAGGGCTCGAGAGCTGGGTGACGTTCGGCGTCGTGGTGGCCTGCGTGGTCTTCACGTTCGCCCAGATCCATCCCGAGCTGATCCTGCGCAACACCACGCCGAACGGTGGCGACATGGGGGCGCACGTGTGGGCACCCGCCTACCTGCGCGACCACCTGTTGCCCCAGCTGCGCCTGACGGGCTGGACCCCCGACTGGTACGCGGGCTTCCCAGCGCTGCGCTTCTACATGGTGCCGCCGATGCTCGCCATCGTGGCGCTCGACGTCGTGTTGCCCTACGGCGTGGCGTTCAAGGTCGTGGCCGTATCGGGCGTGCTCACGCTGCCCGTCGCGTGCTGGGCGTTCGGACGCCTCGCCCGGGTGCCGTTCCCGGGGCCGGCGCTGTTCGCCGTGGCGTCGGTGCTGTTCCTGTTCTCCCGCGACTTCTCCATCTACGGCGGCAACCTCCCGTCGACGCTGGCCGGCGAGTTCTCGTTCTCGATCAGCCTCACCCTCGCGGTGCTCTACCTCGGCCTGTTGGTCAACGGCCTCCAGACCGGGCGCCACCGCGGGTGGGCGGCGCTCGTCGTCGGCCTGTGCGCGCTGACCCACGTGATCCCGTTGGTGTTCGCCATCGTCGCCACGCTCGTGATCTTCGCCGTGTACCCCAGCCGGCGAGGCCTGGTGTGGCTGCTGACCACGGCCCCGGTGGGCGCCCTGCTCGCGATGTGGTGGCTCCTTCCGTTCTGGTGGCAGCGGGCCTACCTCAACGACATGGGGTGGGAGAAGCTCGTGCCGCCGCTCGGGTCGAGCACCGTCGAAGCGCTGGGGTTCTGGCTGACGAAGATCTTCCCCGACCAGCTGCGCTGGACGGCTGGACTCCCATCGACGACGGTCGAGCTCCGGCTCGACATCGTGTTGGTCCTGCTGCTCGGCGTCGGGGTGCCCCTCGTCCGGCGAAGCCGACTCGGCATCGCTCTGATCGCGCTCGGCGCCATCGGGGGTCTCGCCATCTGGCTCGCGCCGCAGGGCCGGCTCTGGAACGCGCGCTTGATCCCGTTCCAGCACCTCGTCATCTACCTGTCGGTCGGGCTCGGCGTCGCGCTGCTGGTGCGCTGGTACGCGTCGATGTTCCCCGAGGGCTGGAAGGTGCCGGTCCGGGCGACGGCGACGGCACTGGTCCTCGGGTTGGCCCTGTTCTTCGTGGCGTTGCCGCTGCGGGCGCTCCCGTTCTTCGGCACGACCCAGCAGGACGGCAGCTACCGCTGGCTGTTCGTCGAGACCACCGAGAGCAGCTACATCCCCGGTTGGGCACGCTGGAACTTCAGCGGCTACGAGGGCAAGGACGCATGGCCCGAGTACAGCGGCGCGGTCGCGACGATGGCCGAGCTCGGCGAGACCCACGGTTGTGGTCGCGCCATGTGGGAGTACAGCTCCGACCTCGACCGGTACGGGACGCCGATGGCGCTCATGCTGCTGCCGTACTGGACCGACGGGTGCATCGGCTCGATGGAGGGCCTGTACTTCGAGTCGGC
>CAZBTQ010000216.1:0-5134 GCA_964494405.1 uncultured Iamiaceae bacterium | reverse complement strand
GGCGGACCGGGCGCGGGTGGTGGCAGAGGCGGAGGCGGCGTCGACGGTGCGGCGGTGTAGGGCCGGGGCGCGGTCGGATCGACCGGGCCGGACGAGGACGGTCCCTCCGGCAAAGGGGGCGGGAGGGTTGGCGGAGGGGGTGTCGCGGCCCGTGGCGGAGGCGGCGGCGCACCCGCGGGACTGGGTGGACGGACCGCCGAGCGACGTTCCGGACCGCGGGCCTGGGACCTGAGCTGTCGGGCGCGCGGCGGCGGCACCGCTCCCGTGAAGGGGTCGGCGGCGAACGGGCCGAAGTTGAACGGATCGGGCCCGAAGGGGTCGCCCTCTGGTGGACCCGAGGACGCAGGCGCGGCCGCCTCGGCGGGCCTGGCCGGCGGCGCGATCGGCGCCGGCGCGGCAGGCTCTGCGGGAGCGGCCACGTCGCGGTCCGGGTTCGGCAGGTCGGCGTCGTCAGGAGGTCGTTGGTCGCTCATCGCAGGTCTCGTGCACCACGGTGCTCGGTCGGATCGACCGTAACGCCGCGGACCTTCCTCACGTCGGCCGGCTCCCCCCAGGAGTGAGCGTTCATCCCGAGAGGGGCTGGGCGAGCGGGATGACGATCGTCGCGGTGACGAGCACCACGAGGGTGAGCGGGATGCCGAGACGGGTGAAGTCGCCGAAGCGGTAGCCGCCGATGCTCCACACCATCGTGTTGGTCTGGTAGCCGATCGGGCTGAGGAACGAGCACGACGCCATGACCAGCACGCCGAGCGCGAGTGCCCGGATGTCGGTGCCGGTCTCGGAGGCGACCGCGACTGCGACGGGGAACATCAGGGCGGCGGCGGCGTTGTTCGTGAGGAGCTCGGTGAGCACCAGCGTCGCCAGCATCACCCCGACGAGGATGCCGACCTGCCCGAACGGCTCGCTCCAGGCGACGAGCACGTCGGCCAGCTCCGCCGCCAGACCGCTGACATCGACGGCCGCGCCGAGCCCGAAGCTCAGCGCGACCAGGGCGATCACCTGGAAGTTGACCGATCGGACGGCCTCGGCCGGCGACACGACTCGGAGCAGGACGAGCGACCACGCGCCCGCGATCGACGCCGGCGTCAGGTCGACCAACCCCGAGCCGGTCGCGACGAGCAGCGCCAGCACGACGAGCTGGACGATGCGACCGCCGGGACGACGCACCGGCGCGAAGGCCTCCATCGGGGCGACGATCAAGAAGTCGGGGAGGTCCCTGGTCCGCTCCTTGAACCCGTCCTCGGCCACCACGACCAGGACGTCACCGCCGCGGAGCACGACCTCGCCGAGCGCGCCACGGACCGGCTCGCCCGAGCGGTGGATGGCCAGCACCGTGGCGCCGTGGCGCTCGTGGAAGCCCAGCGTCTTGAGGGTCTGGCCGGCGAGCGGGCCGGTGCCGGCGACGACCGCCTCGAACATGTGGGAGCGGTCGGGGCCGCTGCCGACGGCGAGCTCCTCGTGGGTGGTCACGAGCCCATCGAGCTTCTCGAGGTCGTGGATCCGGTCGATCGACCCTTCGAACAGGAGATGGTCGCCCGCCTCCAGCACGAACCCGGGCTCGTCGGGCGACAGCAGCCGGCCGAGTCGGTCGACCTCGGCGAGCCGCACGCCCTCGAAGGCCCCCAGCCCCGCGTCGGAGATCGTCGAGCCCGCCAGCGAGCCGCCTGCGGTGACCACCATCTCGATCGTGTACTCCCGGCCCGTTCCCACCGCCTCTCCAGGTGTCGAGCGGCGCGGCAGCAACAGCGGCGTCAGCACGACCAGGGTGATCACACCGACGACCGCGACGGGCAGGCCGACCGGCGTGATGGCGAACACCGCGAACGGCTCTGCCCCGGCATCGGCGAGGAAGGAGTTGACGACCAGGTTCGTCGAGGTTCCGAGCACGGTGATGACCCCGCCCAGCACCGCGGCGTACGAGAGGGGCATCAGCAGCCGCGACGGCGAGATGCCGTGGCGACGACCCCACATCTCGATGTTGGGCACCATCAGCGCGACGAGCGGGGTGTTGGGCACGAACCCCGACCCCACCGCCGCCACCCTCGCAACGCGCAGTACGGCTCGCCGCTCCGAGGTCGGGCGCCGGGATCCGAGGACCGCCGAGATCGCCCGCGACAGCGCCCCGGTCTGCTCCGCCGCCCCGGCGATGACGTAGAGCGCGGCCACCGTGATCGGTGCTTCCTTGGCGAAGCCGCCGAAGGCCTCGTCGGCATCGATGACCCCGACCAGGTACAGCAGGATCACCGCAGACGCGACCGCCACGGTCGGTGCGATCCGCTCTGACACCAGGGCGGCCACCATCAGCACGACGGCCGCGAGCGTCATCCATGCTTCCCAACCCATGGTCCGGTGCGGCTCCGAAGTCGTCCGTGGGCCGGCAACATCCGCCACCGGCAATTCCGACGTTATAGGTAGGGATTCAGCCCGACGCCAAACCGGGATCGTCCGAGCGAGTGCCGAAGCCGCGGGACGAGAGGTGGCGGCGCACCTCGACCCAGTCGTCGGGCAGGGTGGCCCCGCGGGTGGTCGCGGCCATCGAGAACGGCAGGCGCCCGTACTCCGCGAGGATCTGGGAACGTCGGTCGGCGAGCGTCCGGTTCGACGGGTCGAGCCCGGTGACCACTGTGAGCCCGCTCGGCGAGGTCCGCACCGTGGTCACGTCGAGGTCGGGTCGCAGGTCCCGCAGCACGGGGAGCAGCTTCCACACGTCGCCGGTGTAGAAGGCGTGCACCCGGTCGGGACGCTGGGTGGGTTCGTCGAGCGGGATGGTGTCGTGGATGGCGACGACCGTGCGCGGCCCGGCGATGCGCTCGACGCCGATGAAGTCGTCGAGGACGGCGGTGAAGGTGTGCAGACCGTCGATGAAGGCGAGGTCAGGTGGGCCGGACGGGAAGCACCGCACGAGGTCGGACCGGGCGAAGAAGTCCTCGGAGCGCTGGGGGACGACGAGGCACTCGGCGGAGATCGGTGTCTGGAGCGTGGGCACCGGATCGACGCCGACCGCCCGGCAACCCGGCCGCACGAGCGCCATCGACGACCCGTCGCCCATGCCGATCTCGAGGTACGAGCGGGGACGGATCAGCTCGTGCAGCCGGTCGAGGAGCTCGTAGTAGCCCGGCCCGGGGAGCCGGACGTGGGCAAGCTGAAGGTGGGCCTGGAGGTGGCCGGGGACGGCGTCGAGCGCCGCGACGAGCAGCGGCTCCGCCGAAGCGACGTCACCGGCGAGGTCCCACCCGCCCGCCAGGTGCGTGAGGACATCGGCTCGGGCGTTCGGATCGAGCAGCGAGTCGACGGCGGCGAGGGTCGCCTCGAACGACGCTGCGATTCGATCCGTCGGAGCGAGCCCGGCGGCGACGCCCACGGCGAGCGCTTCACACGCCGTGGCGACGGTGTCCCGGCCGTCAGCCCGCGCCGCGTCGGCCATGGCGCGCCAGAGCGCGCCGGTCGTCTCCCCGTCCTCCATCGTGCACGCGCCCCCCGCCATCGACCTGGATCAGGAACCGATGCCGGCGGGCTCGCGGTCAGGGTCGCCGGCCGCAGCCTCCTCGCGGCGGTCGGCCAGGCGTGACGCGACCCGTCCCGACTTGGCGATGTACTTCAGCAGCGACTCGCGGGCGGCTTCGCCGTCGGCGTCGAGGCCCTCGACGTGCTCGATGTCCCAGTGCCGCAGCACGACGGGCACGAGGATCTGCTCGTGGTGGACGATCAGGTCGTAGATGCCGGTCTTGGCGATGGTCTTGGCGTGCTCGGCGAACCCGGGGATGCCGAGGCCCGGCATCGCGAAGGTGCGGACTTCGTGCTCGATGGCCTGCATCATGCGGTTGGGATCGACCTCGAGGGCCGCGGCCGCCATGTCGCGGTAGAAGAGGAAGTGGTGGTTCTCGTCGGTCGCGACGCGGGCCATGATCTCGTAGCCGGTCCGGTCCTCGACCATCTTGCCGGTGTTGCGGTGCGAGATGCGGGTGGCCAGCTCCTGCAGCGAGAGGTAGGCGAAGCCGTGCAGGGCCGACGGCGGCTCGGGCACCTGGCCGGACTGGATCTGGGCCATGCGGCCGTCCTCGAGCCAGACGGGGTCGATGGCGCGGGTGACCATGAGGTAGTCGCGGATGACCATGCCGTGGCGACCCTCTTCGGCGGTCCAACGGCGGGTCCACTCGCCCCACGCCCCGTCGGCGTAGCCGTACATCCGGTGGATGTCGCGGAAGTAGTACGGCAGGTTGTCCTCGGTGAGGAGGTTGACGTACAGGGCGGCGCGCACCGGTGCCGAGATGTTGGCGTCGAGCGGATCCCACTCGTAGTCGGGCTCGAAGTCCTCCCCCCGGCTCCAGGGCACCATCGTGTGGGGGTACCACATCTTCGACGCGCTGAGGTGCCGTTCGAGGTTGCGTTCGGCCACCGGCGCGAGCTCTGTGAGGACTGCGAGATCGTCCATGCCCACCACCCTACCTACCGGTAGGTAGGGAGAAAAGCCCTGTCCGCGAAGTTCTCGTGTCACCCGTTCGTGGCGTGGGATGGTCTAGGTGGTTGTGAACGGGCAGACGGTGGTCGACGAGGCGGTGTTCGCCGCCTTCGTCGCGGACGCCGAACCCCGACTGCGCCGGGCCCTGGTCGCGCTCCGAGGACCCGAAGACGGCCGCGACGCCACCGCCGAGGCCCTCGCCTGGGCATGGCAGCACTGGGACCGCGTCACCACCATGGACAACCCCGTCGGCTACCTCTTCAGGGTGGGTCAGTCCCGCAGCCGCCAACGCCTCCACGGCCACCTCGACGCCAGCGATCCCCACGGACGGCTCCCCTACGTCGAACCCGGACTCGGCCCAGCCCTCGCCGCCCTGTCCCCCACCCAACGCAGCGTCGTCGTGCTCATCCACGGCTGCGACTGGACCTACACCGAGGTCGCCGACGCCCTCGACATCTCCAAGAGCTCGGTCGGCACCCACCTCCGACGCGCCATGACCCGACTCCGCGCCGCCCTCGACGTCACCGAGGAGGACCACGATGGCTGACCTCGAGCAACGCATCCACACCTGGACCGCCACCGCGGTCGCCGACGTCGAACCCCTCACCCTCGACGAGATCCTCGAACGCGCCCAGAGCGTGCCGCTCGCCGATGCTCCGGCGGCGGACCCCCAGC
>CAZBTQ010000215.1:1539-5188 GCA_964494405.1 uncultured Iamiaceae bacterium | reverse complement strand
CCGGCTCGGCCGTGTCAGCCCCCGTGGGTAGGGTGGCCGCGTGGCAGATCAGGCCGACTTCGCCGATCAGGCGATGGAGCACATGCCGGCGCTGTACAACGCGGCGCTGCGCATGACGCGCAACCCCGCCGACGCCGAGGACCTCCTCCAGGAGACGTACCTCAAGGCGTACCGGGGCTTCGGCGGGTTCCAGGAGGGCACCAACCTGCGGGCGTGGCTCTACCGGATCCTCACCAACAGCTACATCAACACGTACCGGGCCAAGCAGCGGCGTCCCGACGAGCAGGAGCTCGACGAGGTCGAGGACCACTACTTCTACAACCGCCTCGGCGGGCTGGAAGCCGCTCGCCAGGGGCGCAGCGCCGAGGACGAGCTGATGGACTCGCTCACCGACGCCGAGGTGAAGGCGGCGCTCGAGGACCTGCCCGAGAACTTCCGCCTGCCGGTGCTGCTCGCCGACGTCGAGGGCTTCTCCTACAAGGAGATCGCCGAGATCCTCGACATCCCGATGGGAACCGTCATGTCGCGGCTCCACCGGGGAAGAAAGGGCCTCGAGAAGCGGTTGTACGACTTTGCCGTGACTCGGGGACTCGCCGAGCCCCCCGTGGCCGTGTCCTCGTCCGACGAGGCCGGTTGACCCCAGGAGCGATCATGGGCGACTGCAACGACTCCCTCGCACAGCTGTACACGTTCCTCGACGGTGAGCTCACCGACGAGAAGCGCGTCGACATCCGCAAGCACCTCGACGACTGCAGCCCCTGCCTCGAGCGGTTCGACTTCCAGGCCGAGCTCAAGGTCGTCATCGCCAAGAAGTGCCACGAGGAGGTCCCCCAGGAGCTGCGGGACCGCATCGCCGCCTTGATCGAAGCCGCCGACTCGGCGACGTGACGCCCGCCGATGTGAGCCCACCAGCCGTCGGGCCATAGGATGACGCCCATGCTCGCTGTCGTGTGGCACTACTGGATCGGCGTCGCCATCTTCATCCCGGCGGTCCTGCTCCTCCTGGCGACGATCTTCGGGTACTTCGCCAAGGTGAGCCGGACCCGCTACCCCAAGTGATCCACGCACGCTGACGACCCGGGAGATCGTGTGAGCGGACCCGTCGACTGGCAGCTGGCCGAGCGGGTCGCCACGCGGGTTGCGGGCACCGACCCGTTCGCCGAGTCGTACCACTGGGACTCGCTCGGCCCCGACTTCGACGAGCTCACCCAGGAAGCCGAGGCGATGGTCACCGAGGCCACGGGCCTGCGGTCGCTGTCGGGCCCGGCGCGTGCCAGGGTCACCGATCGCAGCGGCTGGGTGTCGGCCAACATCGCATCGTTCCAGCGCCTGCTGCGGCCGCTCACCGACAAGGTGGGGCCCACGCTCGAGAGGGGTCCGCTCGCGCCGGTCACCCGCCGGTTCGCCGGCGCCGAGGTCGGCATGCTGCTCGGCTGGATGTCGACCCGCGTGCTCGGCCAGTACGACCTGTTGGTCATCGAGGACGAGGACCCCGACGACCAGGACATCGTCTACTACGTCGGCTCCAACGTGCTGGCCCTCGAGAAGCGCTTCGCGTTCCCGCCTCGCGAGTTCCGCCTGTGGCTGGCGCTGCACGAGGTGACCCACCGGGCGCAGTTCACCGGCATCGAGTGGATGCGCCCGCACTTCCTGTCGCTGGTGCAGGGCACTGTCGACACGCTCGACCCCGACCCTGCCCGCTTCATCGAGGCGCTCCGCCGTGCGTTCGACCAGATCAGCACCGGCCGCAACCCGCTCGACGAGGGCGGGTTGGCCCACCTGCTGGCGGGGCCCGACCAGCGTGCGGTGCTCGACCGGATGAGCGGGCTGATGAGCCTGCTCGAAGGCCACGGCGACGTGACGATGGATCGCGCCGGCGCCGACAGCATCCCGAGCGCCGAGCGGTTCGGCCGGGTCCTGCGCCAACGTCGTCAGCAGGTGAGCGGCATGGCCCGCATGGCGCAGCGCATCATCGGGCTCGAAGCGAAGATGAACCAGTACCAGCAGGGCGAGGACTTCATCACCGCGGTCGAGGCGGTCGGCGGCACGGCGCTGCTCGACAAGGCGTGGATGACCGCCGAGAACCTCCCGTCGATGGACGAGATCCGCGAGCCGAGCCGCTGGATCCACCGGGTGGGCGGTCCCGACCTCGCCGGGTCCCTCACCGCTGTGTAGGGGCTGCCGGGTGGCCCTCGTCGACGACCTCCTGGCCCGTTGCACGTTCCCGGAGGCCGGCGCCGAGGTGTCGTGTGCGGTGTCCGGCGGCGCCGACTCGACTGCGTTGTTGGTGCTGGCCAGCGCAGCCGGATGCCGCCCGACCGCCATCCACGTCGACCACGGCCTGCGCGAGGGATCGGGGGCCGAGGCCGACGTCGTGGCGGCGCTCGCCGCGTCGCTTGGTGCGGGGTTCCGGTCAGAGCGGGTGGAGGTCGCCGCCGGTCCGAACCTCGAAGCCAGGGCACGCCAGGCCCGCTACGCCGTGATGCCCGACGACGTGCTCACCGGCCACACCGCCGACGACCAGGCCGAGACGGTGCTGCTCAACCTGATGCGGGGTGCGGCGCTCGACGGCCTGGCCGGCATGCGCCGCGATCGCCGGCCGCTGTTGAGCCTCCGACGCCGCGAGACCGTGGCGTTGTGCGCCGAGTTGGGGCTCGTCACCGTGGACGATCCCTCGAACAGCGACCCGTCGTTTCGCCGCAACCGGGTGCGCCACGAGCTGATCCCGCTGCTCGACGACATCGCCGGCCGCGACGTCGCGGCGATCCTGGCCCGCCAGGCCGACCTCGTGCGCGAGGGTGCCGATCACGTCGTCGCCGTGGCTGCCGCGATCGACGCCGCCGACGCCCGCGCGGTGGCGGACGCCCCGGTGTCGCTGGCGCGGGTCGCGGTGCGCGGTTGGATCGCGGCGGAGACCGACCTCGACCACCCGGTCGACGCCGCGGCGGTCGGCAGGGTCCTCGCGGTCGCGCGCCTCGAGGCGCGCGCCGCCGACGTCGCAGAGGGCTGGCGGGTGGAGCGCACGGGTGGGCGCATGCGCCTGAGCCGGGGCTAGGGTCCGATGGTGTCCGCCGCAGAGACGCCCGAGCTTCCACCCGACGTCGGAGAGGTCCTCGTCAGCGAGGACGAGATCCGGGCTCGCATCGCCGAGCTGGGTGCGGCGATCACCGCCGAGCACGCGGGTGAGGCGCCGCTGCTCGTGTGCGTCCTGAAGGGCGCGTTCGTCTTCATGGCTGACCTGGCCCGGGCGATCGACCTGCCGGTCGAGTTCGACTTCATGGCGGTGTCGTCCTATGGCAGCGCCACGAAGAGCTCCGGGGTGGTGCGAATCGTCAAGGACCTCGACCTCGACCTGTCGAACCGCCACGTGATCTTGGTGGAGGACATCGTCGACAGCGGGCTGACGCTCAGCTACCTGCGGAAGAACCTGCTGGCCCGCAACCCGGCCAGCCTCGAGGTGTGCGCGCTGCTCGTGCGCAAGAGCGCCGACATCGATGCGCTCGACCTACGCCACGTCGGCTTCGAGATCGCCGACGACTTCGTCATCGGCTACGGCCTCGACGTGGCCGAGCGGTACCGCAACCTCCCCTACATCGCCCTCTACACCGGCGACGTCTGAGGCTCCCACGGGAGACGCGCCCGCGGGCGC
>CAZBTQ010000215.1:0-1439 GCA_964494405.1 uncultured Iamiaceae bacterium | reverse complement strand
CTCGCCGACGACGGACCCGACGGCGACCGTGTCCGCGCTCGCCTCCGGGGTGAGTCGCTTGCCGCTCCGCATGTGATCGACCTGGAGGTGGCGTCTGCGTGGCGGCGCCTCGTCGCGGCTGGGTCGATGGACGAGCGGCGAGCGAGCCTCGCGTTCGACGACCTCGACGCCTTGCGCCTTGCGCGCGCACCGCACGCTCCGCTGCTGCGTCGGTGCTGGGAGCTGCGGCACAACCTCACGACCTACGACGCCGCCTACGTCGCGCTGGCTGAGCTGCTCGGCGCGGTCCTCGTCACCGGCGATGCCCGGCTCAGCAGCGCGCCGGGTGCCCGCTGCGCGGTTGAGGTCCTGTGAGGCGAGCCGGCGGGCGCGTCAGCCGTCCGCCCAGGACTCGGTGAGCCAGTCGCGGATGTCGTCGTCGACGTCGTCGGGGGTGCGGAGGTTGGCGACGTGGTACATCCGGCCGCTCCACTCGTTGACCTTCCGCGTGATGGTGCGATGGCGCACGGTCCGGTTCAGCGAGAACGACAGCGACACCCAGCGGTCCTTGGGCCGCAGCTCGGCGAAGGTCCGGGTGCGCTTGAAGAAGATGCCCACCGACACCGGCTCGACGTGGACGTCGTCGAGCGTCGACAGGTGCGCCCACACCGCCTCGAAGATCGGCCGCTCGTGGGGCGGCCCGGTCGAGAAGTAGTCGTCGATCGTCATGGCCGGAGCGCACTCGTGGCCCTGGTTGGTGCGACCGAACTCGCGGTGGCAGTCGGGGCAGGTCCAGCGGGCCATGGCCGTCACGGTACGGTCCGGGCGTGACCGATGCCGCTGCCCGCGTGTTGTTCTTCGACCTCGACGGCTGCCTCGTCGACTCGACCGAGCCGATCCACGTGTGCCTCGACGCCGCCATGGCCGACCACGGTCTCCCGCCGATCCCGGCGGACCGGCTCGACCGCCACATCGGCCCGCCCCTGCAGGTGACCCTCCTCGAACTGCTGGCCGAGCTGGGGGAGGACCCCAACCTCGTCGCCGGGCTGATGGAGTCGTACCGGCAGCGCTACGCCCCCATGTCGGTCGAGCGCGCCATCAGCTACCCGGGTGTCCCCGAGCTGGTCGCCGACCTCGACGCGGCCGGCGAGCGGATCGGAGTGGTGACGTCCAAGCCCCGACGCTTCGCGGTGCCGATCCTCGAAGCGCTCGACCTCGACCGGCACTTCGAGGTGATGTTCGGCCCCGGCAACACCGAGTCCGAACCGAAGACGGTGACGTTGCAGCGTGCTCTCGATGCGGTCGCGCCGTGCGACGTCGCCTCGTCGTTGATGATCGGCGACCGCCATCACGACATCGACGCCGCCCGCAACCACGGCATGTCGGGTGTGGGCGTGACGTGGGGGTTCGGCTCACGCGTCGAGCTCGAAGCCGCCGGAGCGATCGCCGTCGCCGACACC
>CAZBTQ010000214.1:0-5189 GCA_964494405.1 uncultured Iamiaceae bacterium | reverse complement strand
CTGAGCGCCGTATTGGACCATTGTCCACCACGCGGGCGAGTCGCCTCAAAACGAGACGGGCGGGGTCCCCGACACTACGACCGCAGGACCGTGGCGACAATGGGCCACGGTCCATCAGCTGGCGAAGACCGCCCAGCCGTCACGACCCCGACGCTTCACCTCGTACATCGCCTCGTCGGCCCGGGCCAGCAGCTCGTCGTAGCCGGTGCCCTGGCCCGGTGCCGAGGTGATGCCGACCGATGCCGAGACCCGGGCGATCTCGCCTCGGACGACGAACGGCTCGCGCAGCGCAGCGATGATCTCCTCGGCGACGCGCGATCCGTCCTCGTCGCCGGAGGTGTTCTCGAGCAGCACGAGGAACTCGTCGCCACCGAGGCGACACACGGTGTCGCTCGACCTGACGCATCGTCGCAGCCGTGCCGCCGCCTCGCGCAGCAGGTCGTCGCCTGCGGCGTGGCCGAGTCGGTCGTTCACCGCCTTGAACTCGTCGAGGTCGATGAACAGCAAGGTCACCCAGCGCGCCGCCCGCTCGGCGACATCGAGCGCGTGGCGCACCCGATCCTGGGCCAGGGTGCGGTTCGGCAGGCCGGTGAGCGGGTCGTGCAACGCCTGGTGGCGGACCTCGTCGAGCAGCGCGCTGTTGTCGAGCGCCGCGGCGGCGTGATCGGCGAGACCGGACAGGCGGTGCAGCATCTCGTCGACGTCGACGTCGTCGTCGAGGATCGCCGACACCGAGCCGAGCAGGTCGCCGCGGACGACGATCGGTGCCAGCGCGACGCGCTCGAACTCGAAGGAGCGCATGTACTCCCCCAACTGGGATCCGGCACCCTCCGCATCAACGACGATGGGGCGAAGGGTGGACACCATCGCCGCCAGCGCGACGTCGTCGTCGATCCTGGCCGGAACGACGCCGGTCTCGGCGACCGACATCGGCCATGCCCCAACGAGCTCGAGCGTGCGAGATTCGGGATGCCACAGCGACACGCCAGCCCGCTCGCAGCGCACGATGCTCGGCACCGCCTCCGCGATGCGCTGGGCGATCTCGACGGTGCTGCCGACCTCCGCGAGCTCGCGGGCCAGGCCGAGCAGCGACTCGGCGCGATCGTGCTGGATGCGAGAGCCCTCGAGCGCGGCGGCGGCCTCGATCGCCGCCGACGCGAAGCTGGCGTAGGCGCTCAGCATGCGGTGCTCGTGCCGCCCGAATCTGGTGTCTGGCTGGTTGAACACGACGAGGTGGCCGTACAGGCGGCGGCGGGTGCGGATCTCCGCGACCACCGTCGAGCGGTCCTTCTCGTCGTGAAGTCCGTCGTCGAAGGCAAGTGCCATCTCGTGCACGTCGGCCTCGTCGAGGCCGCTCCAGCCGTAGGACGTGGGCTCGTCGTCGCTGAGGCGGACCATGACGATCGCGGACGGCGCCATCACCGCGCTGACGGCTCGCTCGGCGACCATGTGCAAGAGCGCGTCCACCGTCTCCTGCTGCGCGAGCTCGGCCGCCATCCTGTGCATCTCCTCGAACCGCTCGACGAGGCTCTCGGACCGTCGCCGGGAGTCGTTCACCGAGTGGTCGGCGACCGCGCCCCCGGCCCAGGTGATGCGGAACTCGCACACGTCGTGGCCGAGGGTCCGACACCGCGGCTCGGTCGCGTAGCCGATCGCCCCGAACAGGCTGGGCACCATCGACCAGTAGCCGAGTGACATCGCGCACGCGAACCGGGTGCGGGCACGGACGGCGCTGTGGACCACGACGCCGTCATCGCCCGACGACTCGATCGTGAAGCCCGACGCCGTGCGGGTGCGGTTGCTGAAGCCGATCGCTTCGCGCACCGCGGCCTCGGGTGAACCCGTCGCCATCAGTATCGGGTGGAGCTCGTCGCCCATGTGGAACGAGAACTCGCCCGAGCGGCGACCGATGTCGGGGTCGCCGCAGAGGCACGCGGCTGCGGTGGCGACCTCCTCCATGAGCTCGTAGTCGATCCACGACCGGTCGAAGTCGGGGGTGAGCGCATCGGCCCCGACACCGGTGGCCGCTCGGAGCTGCTCGACGCCCTCGTGGCCGAGCGCCTGATCGACGTAGCCGACGACGGCGCGCACGATGCGCCCTGCGACGCGCGGGCTCTTGATCGGCTCGTGTCCGTCGAGCGGCCCCAGGTCCGAGGAGTTCATCGAGGACACGATCGGCGTTGCGACCCAGCGGATGAGGACTCGCCACCGACGCAGCGAGACGGTGGTCACACGGCCGAGGGCTATCGTCCTGACATGTCCGACACGACCTCGACGATCACCGCCACGACCGCCGCCGGAGTCCTGCGAGGACGGGCCACCGCCGACGGCGGCGCGGAGTTCAGGGGCATCCCCTACGCCGCACCACCGGTGGGCGACCGGCGGTTCTTCGCGCCCGCAGCGGTCGAGCCGTGGGACGGCGAGCGCGATGCCACCGAGTACGGCTTCGCATCGGTGCAGCCGACCGGCGGCCCGATGAGCGACGTCTTCGGTGCCGGCCCCCTGGCGGTGGACGAGGACTGCCTGACGCTGAACGTGTGGACGCCGGGCCTCGACGACGCCCGGCGACCGGTCCTGGTGTGGATCCACGGTGGAGCGTTCCGCATGGGCACCGGCGGTGCGCCCATGACCGACTGCACGCGCCTCTCCCGGGCCGGGGACCTGGTCGTCGTGAGCCTCAACTACCGGCTGGGGCTGCTCGGGTTCTCCAGCGCCGGCGGTCCCGGCGATGCGAACTGCGGACTGCTCGACCAGCTGGCCGCTCTCGAGTGGGTGCAGCGCGAGATCGCGGCCTTCGGCGGCGACCCCGACCACGTCACCATCTTCGGCGAGTCCGCCGGCGGCAAGAGCGTCGAGTGCCTGCTCGCCATGCCCGCTGCGTCGGGCCTGATCCACCGGGCGATCCTCCAGAGCACCTACACCACGACGCTCGACGCCGACATCGCCGGACGTCGAGCCGTGGCGATCGCCGAGGCGCTGGGCGCCGACGACGTCGCCGGCCTGCGCACCGCCGAGCTCGACGCGCTGGCCAAGGCCGAGGCGGAGGTGCTGCTCGCCGAGGGTGCCGGCGCCGCGGGTTCGGGCGGCAACGGCCCGGTCATCGACCCGAGCAGCTTGCCGGTGGCGCCGATCGACGCGGTGGCGGCCGGTGCCGCGGCGGACATCCCGCTCCTGGTCGGCACCACCCTCGACGAGTTCCACCTCTTCGCCGCGATGGGCACGAACCCAGCCGGGCCCGACCCCGACGACGACGCCCTGGCCACCCACCTCGCGAGGCTGCTCGACATCGCCCATGACGACCCCAGCGTCGGCGCTGCCGTCGACGCATACCGTGCCGCACGCACCGAGCAGGGCCGCGATGCGTCGAACGCGAACCTGGCCATCGACGCCATGACCGACCGCGTCTTCCGCCAGCACTCGGTCCGCCTGGCCAGCGCGGCGTCGCGCCACGGAGAGGTCTACTCCTACCTGTTCGCCCGGCCCTCCCCCGCGCTCGGCGGCGTCCTCGGAGCCTGCCACGGCATCGAGATCCCGTACGTGTTCGGCAACCTCGAGTCGTCGGCGGGGTTCATCGGTGACGACGAGGCGACCCGACAGCTGTCCGACGCGATGCAGGCGGCATGGGTCGCGTTCGCCCGCGGCGGTGCACCCGACACCCACCAGCTCGGCCCGTGGCCCCGCTATGACGAGAGCCGTCGCGCCACCATGGTCTTCGACGAGACGTCGCGCATGGTCGACGCGCCGCTCGACGCCATCCGCGACGCATGGGACGGCACGACGCTCTGAGGGCGTGAGCCGATGACCAGGTTCGTCGCCCTCCTGCGCGGCATCAACGTGGGTGGGCGCACCTTGAAGATGGCCGACCTGCGCGCCGTGGTGGAGGCCGCCGGCGGCACCGACGTCGCCACCTACATCCAGAGCGGCAACGTCGTGCTCTCGCACCCGATGCGGTCGCCCGATCGCCTGGCAGCGCACCTGGCTGGCGCGATCGAGGACGCGACCGGCATGGCGGTGCCGGTCATGGCACGCACCGCGACCGAATGGGACGCCGTCGTCGCGACCAACCCGTTCCCCGACGCGGGCGGGACCACCCTCCACGTGGTGTTCCTCGATCAGTCTCCAGATCCCGACGCCTTCGGCGACCTCGACCTCGGGTCGTTCGCACCCGAGGAGTGCGCGGTCGTGGGGCGAGAGCTCTACCTGCACCTGCCGAACGGCATGGGCCGGTCCGCACTCGCGACCGAGCTGGCGAAGCGGAGGCGTCCGATGGCTGTGGGCACGTCACGCAACTGGAACACGGTGCTCACGCTCCAGGACCTGGTCCGCGCCTCCTCAGGCTGACCGTCAGGTGCCGGTGAAGTTGCCGGGGCGCTTCTCGGTGAACGAGGCGAACGACTCCGCCACGTCGTTCTTGGCCCGGCGCGACACCTCGAGGCCGCTCATCTCGGTGACCAGGGCGTCGCGCAGATCGGCGTCCTGGTTGTGCTGGACGACGCGCTTGGCGGTGCGCACGGCGAGCGGGGGCAGCGCGGCGATCTGTGCGGCCAGGTCGACCGCGGCCCCCACCAGGTCCTCGTCGACGAGCCGGTCGAGCAGGCCCAGGCGGTAGGCCTCGGAGGCGTCGACGTCGCGGCTGGTGAGGATCAGGTCCATCGCGCGGCTGTAGCCGACGATGCGCGGCAGGAAGAAGCTCATGCCCGAGTCGGGGCTGAGCGACCGCTCGGCGAACGACGTCCGGAACCGGGCGCCGGGACCGCCGACGCGCAGGTCACAGGCGAGGGCGAGGCTCATGCCGGCGCCGGCTGCCGGGCCGTTGACCGCGGCGATCGTCGGCTTGTCGAGCTCGTAGACGGCGAGGGCCTGCCGGCCGACCCACCCGAAGCGGTCGAGCCGGTCGTTCTGGCCGCTCGGCCCGGAGCCCGCCCGCCGGACGCCGCTCAAGTCGACGCCCGCACAGAAGCCGCGCCCTGCGCCGGTGAGCACCACGGCGCGGATCTCGTCGTCGCCGTGCACCTCCTCGAGCACCGCGAACAGGTCGGCGCGCAGGCCCTCGTCGAGGGCGTTGAGCTTCGCCGGCCGATCGAGCGTGACCACCGCGACGTGGCCGTCTCGCTCGAGCTGAAGGTTCTCGTAGGACATCGTCGGCTCCCCCCGGTGCACCCGTGTCGAACGACAGTACCGCCGGTCCA
>CAZBTQ010000213.1:1906-5203 GCA_964494405.1 uncultured Iamiaceae bacterium | reverse complement strand
TCAGCGCGCCGATGGCGCGCAATCCCGCGCCACACGAAGACGGCGGCGTGCAGGGTTCCTAGGCTTGCCAGATGGCAGTCAGGATGGACAACGTCGGCATCGTCGTCGAGGACCTCGCCACGGCCATCGAGTTCTTCGGTGTGCTCGGCCTGGAGCTGGAAGGCCAAGGCACGGTCGAGGGCGAGTGGGCAGGGCGCGTCACCGGGCTGGGCGCACAGACCGTCGAGATCGCCATGATGCGCACGCCTGACGGCCACGGCCGCCTCGAGATCTCGCGCTTCGTCCAGCCCCAGGTGGTCGCCGACCACCGGAACGTCCCGGTGAACTCCCTGGGCTACCTCCGGGTGATGTTCGCCGTCGACGACATCGACGACACCGTCGATCGGCTGGTCGAACACGGCGCAGCTCTCGTCGGTGAGGTGGTCCAGTACGAGGCCACCACTCGGCTCTGCTACGTGCGCGGGCCTGACGGCATCTTGGTCGGGCTGGCCCAGCATCTCGGCTGAGAGCACAACTGTCACGACCTCCAGTACGCTGTACAGACGCACGACGGCCCGCTCTCCGGTGGGCTCGTAGGGGAAGTGCACGGTCAACCAAGGGGACAACCGACATGACCGACACCGTCAACGACGCTGGAGCCGATGGCACCGCGTCCGAGGACCGACCGTCTCGTCGCAGCTCGGAGTACACGCCGACGTTCGGCGACAGCCCCGAGGGCACCGACATCTGGCAACGCGTGCCGTACGACCCCGACGACTACGGCCCGGTCACCGACTACCGCACCGACTTCGACCACGCGGTCCCCGAGTACAACGCCAACGCGCCCGAGATCTGGAAGGACCTCCGCGAGGGCGGCTGCCCGGTGGCGCACTCCGACCGCTACGGCGGCATGTGGGCCCCGATCACCCACGACACCGTGCACGAGATCTCCTACGACACCGACAACTTCACGAGCCGCGCGGTCATCGTCGGCGTCGGACGCCCCGGCGACCTCGCGATGCCGTCACCGATCGGCGGCGCGCCGCCCATCACCAGCGACCCGCCCTTCCACAGCATCGCCCGACGCCTCCTGCTCCCGGCCTTCGCCCCGAAGAAGATCGAGCCGTGGGAGCCCGAGGTCCGCCGGCTCTGCGTGCAACTGCTCGACGAGATGGGCGACATCGAGCCGGGCGAGACGATCATCGACGCCGCGGTGCAGTACGCCCAGCACATCCCGGTCAACGTCATCGGGCGCATGCTCGGCTTCCCCTCCGAGGACGAGGCGCTCTTCCGCAAGTTCGTGCACGATGCGCTCGAGCGCATCAACGAGGAGCCCGGCAAGCGCGAGGGCATGAACGACCTCGGCGAGTACCTCGGTCGACAGATCGACGACCACCGCGAGAACCCGCGGGACGACCTGACGAGCTACCTGCTCGACATCGAGCTCGACGGCAACAAGCTCACCGACGACATGGTCGGCGGCATGATCGTCCTGCTGCTCATCGCCGGGGTCGACACGACGTGGTCGGCCATCGGCGCGTCGCTGTGGCACCTCGCCCAGCACCCCGAGGACACCCAGCGCCTGCTCGACGAGCCCGACGTGATGATCTACGCGCTCGAGGAGTTCCTCCGTGCGTACGCGCCGGTCACGATGGCGCGCCTCGTCGCGAACGACGTCGACTTCCACGGCTACGAGTTCAAGAAGGACGACTGGGTGCTGCTGCCGTTCCCGGCGGCCAACCGCGACCCGTTGCAGTTCGAGGACCCGGACACGTTCGTCATCGACCGGGCGCAGAACCGCCACGCCGCGTTCGGCCTCGGCATCCACCGGTGCCTCGGCTCGAACCTGGCCCGCCTCGAGCTGAAGGTCGCCATCGAGGAGTTCGTCAAGCGGTTCACCGCGTTCGAGCTCGCCGGCGACGTCACCTGGAGCGTCGGACAGGTCCGCGGCCCTCGTGTGCTCCCCGTCCGCGTCCTCCAGGTCGCCGACTGAGCAGGCGCAGGCCGAGCACGGCGATCACGACGCCGAGCACCGCATAGGCCACCTGCAGCCAGGATCCCAGGCCGATGAACGCGACCTGGACGACGATCCACCCCACGAGCACCACTCCGACCACGACGTGTCCCACCGGCGCCCAACGCGCACGCCGCCAGGTCCCGATGACCACCGCGAGCGGGACCAGGGCGTTGAGCACGAACAACGCGACGCCCGCGAACACCGGTGACCGCCACGGCAGGTCCTCGACCGCCGACTCGAGGTCGATGGCGCCGGTGACGAGCGCGATCGCTCCGCCGATCGCCCCGATCGCCAGGACCAGTTCGGCGCCGACGAGCACGCGCTCGACCGGGTCGCGCAACGGGGGCTCCGGATCGCTCGCCGCCAGGTTCGAACGCCGATCCACAGGGCCGTCCACCTGGTCACCGTCGCGCCGCACCGGTCCAGCCACCAGGGCACAACGTCCCGTGCAGGCATCGCCGCTGACACGCCACGTTGCGTTCATCGCCACGCTCATTCCAACGCATCTTGATGTACGATCCAGTGCATGCGGACGACCGTGGACCTCGACGATGACACCGCTCGCGCCATCGACAAGCTGCGTCGCGACGAGGGCTTGGGCATGTCGGAGGCGGTCAACGAGCTCATCCGCCGCGGCCTCCTCCCCCGCCCGAAGCCGCATCGCTTCGTGCAGCCGACCTCGGCGCTCGGCGTCACCGTCGACATCTCGAACGTGGCGGACGCGCTCGACCTGCTCGAGGGTCCCGAGGCCCGGTAGTGCTCGTCGACGCCAACGTGTTGATCTACGCGGTCGACACCACGAGCCCGTTCCACGAGCAAGCTCGCACGTGGATGGAGGACGCCCTCAACGGGTCTCGCCGCGTGGCGCTGCCGTGGGCATCGACTTCGGCGTTCATGCGCATTGCCACCAATCCCCGTGCGCTGCGTCGTCCCCTCTCCCCCGCCGACGCGTGGGCGATCGTCGAGGCGTGGCTCGACGCCGAGCCCGTGTGGACCCCGCTCCCAGACTCGGGCCACCGCGCGATCTTCGGACGTCTCGTCACATCGCTCGACCTGCGCGCGAACCTCGTGGCCGATGCCGCACTCGCCGCGCTGTGCATCGAGCACGGGCTCGCCATCGTCAGCGCCGACAGCGACTTCGCCCGCTTCACCGAACTGGAGTGGATCAACCCCGTTGCCTGAACACCCGGGCGCCCCCAACCCCGCCTGGGTCGCCGCCGTCGCCGACTGAGCATCGCCGCAAACCTTGAGCACTTTCCGGCGCTGAGGCCGACAAGTGCTCAAGGAACGGGGCCACGCGC
>CAZBTQ010000213.1:0-1806 GCA_964494405.1 uncultured Iamiaceae bacterium | reverse complement strand
GTCAGCCGCGCACCAGGCGGCCGGGTCGTGCGCCGGTGTCCGCGCCGTCTCGGCGCGTGACCTCGCCGGCGACCACCGTGGCGCGGTAGCCGCTCGCGCCCTGGAGGATCCGCGCGCCGCCTGCCGGCAGGTCGTGCGCGACCCGCGGCTCGTGCATCTGCAACGCGTCGAGGTCGATCACGTTCAGGTCCGCGCGCAGCCCCTCGGCGATCCGCCCCCGGTCCTCGAAGCCGTACAGATCCGCGGTCTGCGACGTGAGGCGCCGCACGGCGTCCTCCAACCCCAGCCGCGGTCCACGCTCGCGGTCGCGCACCCAGTGGGTCAGCACGTAGGTCGGGATCGACGCGTCGCAGATCGCCCCGCAGTGCGCGCCAGCGTCACCCAGTCCCAGCACCGCGGCCGGGTCCTGCATCTGGTCCCACAACGCCTCGTGGTCGCCGTCGGCGTAGTTGAACATGGCGAACAGCAGCATCCCGCCCGAGCCGTCGCCCATCAGCGCGTCGTAGGCCAGCTCCTCGACCGACCGGCCCTCGGCCTCGGCACGCGCTCCGAGCGACGCGGACGGCGGCGGCTCGTAGTCGGGCCGATCGGCGTCGAGCGCGAACGTCATCGGCAGGATCATCCCCAACCCCGCCTGGGTCGCCGCCGCGGCCGCGTCGCCACCGCCGGGCGACTCGGCCAGGATCGCCGCACGCACCTCGGGCCTCGCCAGCTGCTCCAGTCGCTCGTCGAGTGGCAGGTGGGCGACCGCCTCGTAGCTCGGCCGCAGCTTGAACGGATGGCGCACGTCCCACCCCAGCAGCACCCCGAACGGCCGGCCTGCGACCAACGGCACCACCGACGCGCCCTTGTCGCGCCACAGCGCGGCGGCCTCGAGCTCGCGACGCCAGCGGGTCGGCTCGGCGTGCTGTTGGAGGCAGATGAACGTCGCCGTCAAACCCGTCTCGAGCGCCATCCGCCCGATCCAGTCCATCTCGCTCGCCACCGTCTCGGGATCGTCGGTGGGGACGATCCCCGCCATCGCCACCTCGAACACGGCGCCACCGCCGTCGCGCACAGCACGGGCCAGGGCGAACAGCTCGTCGTCGTCGGCGAACGTGCCCGGCACCGGCGTGCCGTCGAGCGCGGTGTGGCCGAGCGTGCGCGACGTCGTGAACCCGAGCGCACCCGCCTCGATCGCCGACCGGGCGAGTCGCGCCATCTCGGCCACGTCGGCGGGGGTCGCCGGCTCGTGCGACGTGGCCCGCTCGCCCATCACGTAGGCGCGCAGCGGACCGTGCGGCAGCTGGGTGGCGATGTCGATCGCCCACTGGCGACCGTCGAGCACGTCGAGGTACTCCTCGAACGACTCCCAGTTCCACGTCATGCCCTCGTGCAGCGCGGTCCCCGGGATGTCCTCGACGCCCTCCATCAACTCGACGAGCTGGTCCTGGCCGCCCGGACGCACGGGTGCGAACCCGACCCCGCAGTTGCCCATCACCACGGTCGTGACCCCGTGGGGCGTCGCCGGTTCGAGGGTCTCGTCCCACGTGGCCTGGCCGTCGAAGTGGGTGTGGATGTCGACGAACCCCGGCGTCACCACGCAACCGGTGGCGTCGATGACCTCGGCCGCGTCGCCGTCGATGTCGGGTCGGATCTCGACGATGCGGCCGTCCTTCACCGCGACGTCGGCGCGCCGCGTGGCCGCGCCGGTGCCGTCGATGATCTCGCCGTTGCGGACGATCAGGTCGAACATGGCTCACCTCCCAGGTGGACGTCCCGACAGTACGCCCCACAGGCGACCACCGCTCGCGTGAGCGCGGACGC
>CAZBTQ010000212.1:1634-5232 GCA_964494405.1 uncultured Iamiaceae bacterium | reverse complement strand
GGTGCGTCGGCGACGAACCGGGCGCGCCCGTCGTCGGTGAAGAAGACGCCATCGGCGAACAGTCGTCGCTGCGGCTCGGGTCGTGCCGGCGCGCCCTTGGGGTGCGGCCACTGGATGCCGCGGGCCTCGTCGATGTGGTGGTAGCCGTCGACGCCGGTCATGTCGCACGGCTGGCCCTCGGTCAGCTCGGTCAGCAGCCCGAACGCGGCCTCGGGGGACTCCCAGCGCTCGAACATCTCGCCGCAGCCCCACGCCTCGGCGACCAGCTTGAAGATCCAGAAGTCGGCGAGCGCCTCACCCGGCGCCTCCTTGACCTTCTTCACCAGGCCGAGGCGCCGCTCGCTGTTGATGAAGGTGCCCTCCTTCTCGCCCCACCCGGCGGCCGGCAGGACGATGTCGGCCATCTGCGCGGTCTCGGTGTCGGCGTAGAGGTCCTGGACGACGAGCACGTCGAGCCGCGAGAGCAGGTCGCGGGCGTGGCTCTGGTGGATCCACGAGTGCGCGGTGTTGGTGGCGATCACCCACAGGCCACGGATCGCCCCGCTGGCGATGCCCTCCATGATCTGGTCGTAGGCCCAGCCGCCCTCGGACGGGACGGCCGCGGCGTCGATGCCGAGGACCCCGGCGACCTTCTCCCGGTGGGCCGGGTCGGCGAAGTCGTGCCCACCGAGGAGCCCCGTCGTGTTGGAGAACAGGCGGCTGCCCATGGCGTTGCACTGGCCGGTGATCGAGTTCGCACCGGTGCCGGGCCGGCCGATGTTGCCGGTGAGCAACGCCAGGTCGATGATCGCCTGCGCGGTGCGGACCCCCTGGTGGCTCTGGTTGACGCCCATCGTCCACCAGAACGACACCCGCTTCCCGTCGGCGATCGTGGTGGCGAGCCGCTCGATCTCGGCGACGGTGAGCCCCGACGCCTCGGCGGTGGTCTCGGAGTCGAACTCCTTCACGAGACGCACGTACTCGTCGATGCCGGTGGTGTGCGCGTCGATGAACTCGCGGTCGACGCGATCCCACTCGAGCAGCAGGTTGGCGACCCCGTACAGCAGCGCCTGGTCGCCCTTCGAGTCGACCGCGTAGTGCTGGGTGGCAGCGACCGCGGTCTCGGTGCGCCGCGGGTCGATCACCACGATCTCGGGGTCGTGAGGGTTCCTGGCGATGCGCTCCCACATGATCGGGTGGGCGATCGCGAGGTTCGACCCGATCAGCACGATGACGTCGGACTCCTCGAAGTCGGCGTAGGTGTACGGCGGCGCGTCGAACCCGAACGCCTGCTTGTAGGCCACCACCGACGTCGCCATGCACTGGCGGGTGTTGCCGTCGCAGTGCTTGATGCCCATGCCGAACCGACCCAGCGCGCCGAGCAGCGCCATCTCCTCGGTGGGCATCTGGCCGGTGGAGAGGTAGGCGACCGAGTCGGGGCCGTGCTCGGCCTGCACGCCCCTCATCCGCTCGACGAACAACGAGATGGCGGCCTCCCAGCTCACCTCTTCGAGCAGACCGCCACGTCTCTTCCGGACCATCGGCCGGGTTGCCCGATCGGCGGCGAACATCGGCGCGAGCGCCTCCCAACCCTTCGGGCACGCCATCCCCAGGTTCACCGGGTGGTCGACGGTCGGCGTGAGGTTGACCGCGCGACCGTCCTTGAGGTGCACGTCGAGCGAGCACCCGGTGGAGCAGTAGCCACAGATCATCGAGGTGGTGCGATCTGGAGCGAGGCGTTCCGGCACCTGACCCAAGCCGAAGCCACCCGGCGCTCGCACGAGTTCGCGCGTGAGCGGGCCCTCCGCGCGCCGGAGCGCTCGCCGAGCACCGCCACCGCGGCTCATCGTGGGATCCCCGGCATGCGCGGCGCCACCATCGCCCGGAAGAACAGCTGCCGTCCGGCGAGCTCTCCGACGACCACTGAGATGACGGCCGTACCGGTGAGGACGCGGATCACGCCGAGGTCGGGCGCGGGCGCCGAGGCGATGCTCAGCACGAGCAGGGGCAAGAGCACCCCGCCGACCGCCGTGCACGCGAACCGGACGACGCTCGTGCGGGCCAGAGCCTCGCGCAGCAGCCAGCCCGAGCGCGCGAGCCGCGGATCCCGGGACCCACCGGGGCGCATGACCCACGCATCGGCGACGAGCGCCGGCGCGGCGACCAGCACGGTGAGCACCATCACCGGCCGGATCGAACCTGCGACCGTCGCAGCGCCGGAGGTGGATGCGACGGCGACCACGAACGCCGCGACCGACGCCCCGCCGACGAGGGTGGTCACGCCGAACGCGCGAGCGGTCCGGTCGAGCCGCCACCAGCGACGGCCGGTCACGGCGTACACCATGACCGAGCACCACACCGCAGCGAGACCGACCGCGGTCGCGAGCGCCCCTGCCACCGCGGCGCCGGGTTCGACGACGCCACCCGGGGCGTCGACCCACGCCAGGCCGGCCGCCAGCGTCGCCAGCGCGGCGAACGCGCCGAACGCCACGATCTCCCTGCTCAACCACGAGTGGCCGATGCCGATCACCGCCCGCCACGCCTGGAGCGGACGTCCCAGGTGCCCGACGCTCGCACCCAGGGCGACGAGCCCGGTGAGCAGGGCGACGGTGATGCACCACTGCCTGGTGCGATCGTCGAGGTCCGCCCGCCCTGCCGTGAGCGCACCGACCATCGCGAACGTCCCGACCGCGAACTGGGTGAGCACGAGCATCACCACGAGCGGTGTGTGCGGGTGCTGGGGACGTTCGGACCACGCGTCGGTGGCGACCGCAGCGACCGGCAGCGGCTCGGTGCGTCGGTACAGGGTCGTGGGGATCGTGAGCGACGAGCGAGGCGCGCCGGGCACGATGGCGTCGTCGACCGCGGTGGCGAGGCGCAGCTCCTCGACGTCGACGATGCCGATCGAGATCGCACCCGTGGGGCACGCCTGCACGCACGCGGGCGCCTCGCCGACCGACAGCCGGTCGGTGCACATGTCGCACTTGCGCACGATGCCGAGCCGCTCGTTGAAGCGAGGGACCTCGTACGGGCACGTCCAGGTGCAGTACGTGCAGCCGATGCACTGGTCGTCGAGGTGCGAGACGATGCCGGTGATCGGGTCCTTGTCGTAGGCGTCGACGGGGCATCCGGACAGGCACGCCGGGTCGACGCAGTGGTGGCACGCGGTCGTGACGGTCTGCTGGGTCGGGCCGCTCGGCCCGGTGCCGATGACGACGCCGACCGAGCGCCACATCTCACCCTCGTCGAGCCCGTTCAGCGAGTGGCAGGCCGACACGCACGACTTGCACGACGTGCACGCGTCCATGTCGACCTCGAACCGGTATTGCTGACCGGGCCCCGGCGGGCTTGCGGGCATGAGGTCGCGGTACCAGCGCTCGTGGAGCGGGCCGGTGGCACGGTCGTGGTGG
Organism: uncultured Iamiaceae bacterium; assembly: GCA_964494405.1. Lineage (GTDB taxonomy): Bacteria > Actinomycetota > Acidimicrobiia > Acidimicrobiales > SKKL01 > Actinomarinicola. The sequence goes on along the minus strand of CAZBTQ010000212.1, from coordinate 1,843 downwards.
TCGGCGAAGCGCTCCACCGCGGACATGTCGCGCTGGCGAGCGAGGTACTCGTCGACAGGTGTCCGCAGCTCCACGCTCACGAGCACCATCGTGGGCGGGGCCGGTTTCGGTGTCGGGACCTGGGCGTGAACGGTCCTTCTCGTCGCTCGCACCCTCAGGCACGGCGGCGGAGAGTCACCTCACACGACGTGGATCGTGGCGTGAGGCGG
>CAZBTQ010000212.1:0-1534 GCA_964494405.1 uncultured Iamiaceae bacterium | reverse complement strand
CGATCGCCGCCAGCCGGCCAGCGACCTTCTGGCCGGCGCGGCCCCCGACCACCCCTGCCACCACCGAGGAGCCGAGGACGCCGATGCGGACCATGGCGATCGTCGCATGCGGTGAGTGCCCGCCGCCCTCGCCCCGCAGGAACGGCCCCGCCGGGCTCGCGTTCAACCGGCGTCCCACTCCGGCGAGCGCGAAGCCGACGCGATCGAGGCGCCCGTCGGCCTCGATGCGTGCGAGGGCGTCGCGAAGTGCTGCCGGTGCCGCCGCCGGGCCCATGGGGTCGGTCTGGTCGATCGTGTGCATCGGCGCTCCTCGGACAAGTCGGTGGGGCCGTGGGTCCGTACCCGGTCGGGCGGGTTTCCTCACCCCGTGCGGGAGAGCGTGCCAGACCTGCGCGTGGCACGCTGCGGTCGTGGACGTACCGATCGGGGGAGCCTGCGCACCGGGGTTCGACGGCGTGCGCGACGCGTTCGTCGCCAACTTCGTCGAACGCGGCGAGGTGGGTGCCGCGGTCTGCGTGCGGCTGCACGGCCAGGTGGTCGTCGACCTGTGGGGCGGCTGGGCCGACGAGGCGCGGACCCGGCCGTGGGACGCCGACACGCTCGTCGACGTCTACTCGGTGGGCAAGGCCGTCGTCGCCACGCTGCTCCTCCTGTCGGTCGACGACGGGGTGGTCTCGCTCGACACCCCGGTGGCCGAGGTGTGGCCGGAGTTCGCCGCCGGTGAGAAGCAGGCGGTCGCCATCGCCCAGGCGTTGTGCCACCAGGGGACCGTGCCCGCTATCCGCGAGCCGTTGCCCGACGAGGCGCTGGCGGATTGGGACCGCATGGCGTCGGCGCTTGCCGCGACGCCGGCGTGGTGGCCGGTCGGGACGCGCCACGCCTACCACGTCAACACCTACGGGCACCTCGTCGGCGAGGTGGTGCGACGGCTCACCGGCTCGTCACCCGGCGAGCGGTTGCGCGAGGTGGCCGATCCGCTCGACGCCGACGTGTTCTTCGGGGTCCCCGACGCCCTGCTCGACCGCTGCGCCGAGATCGTGTGGGCACCTGGCCACGGCGTCGTCGCTCCCCCGCCCGACCTCGATGGGCTCGACCACGAGACGCTCATGCGGGTGCTCGCCCACTACAACCCGCCCGGCTACTCGTCGATCGGTCTCGTCAACACGACGGCGTGGCGCCAGACCCAGGTGCCGTCCACCAACGGCCATGCCACCGCCCGCGGCGTCGCCCGCTTCTACGGCGCGCTGATCGACGAGGACGAGCCGCTGCTGTCGCCCGAGCTGCTGGCGGACGCCGCACGGCCGTGGTCGGTCGGGCCGTGCCCGATGCTCGGCCAGGACGTGTCGTTCGGCCTCGGGTTCACGCCGACGACGCCGAACCGACCCCTCGGCCCTGGTCCACGCGCGTTCGGGCACTTCGGGTCAGGCGGCGCGCTCGGCTACGCCGACCCGGACCTCGGAGTCGCGTTCGGATACGTCATGAACCACGTCATCCCCCGCTGGCAGAGCACCCGCAACCGGGCGCTCATCGACGC
>CAZBTQ010000211.1:0-5249 GCA_964494405.1 uncultured Iamiaceae bacterium | reverse complement strand
CGGCCCGTACCGAGGCGGCCATGGAGCGAGCGATCACCGCGGTCGCTGCCGCGACGCGCGAGCTGCTGGCCGAGCTCCCACCCCGCAAGGTGCCGCCCAAGACCCTGCCGCCGCTGCGCCGGATCGCCGCCGCGACCCCCTGAACCTGAACGGATCGCCGTTCGAGCGCTCAGCTCGTGGCGGGCGGCTTGTACAGGTCGCGCGTGATCTCGTCGACGAGGACGGTACGAGGCGTCGTGGCCACGTGGCCCGTCTCGATCAGCTCGCGGACTGCTGGGACCGGGTCCGGGTCCGAGAAGAACCGCCGGTCGCCCATGTCGGTGGGTCGATCGGTGGCGTCGGCGGTCCACCACGAGGCTTCCAGCGCGATGCCGTTGGGGTCGGTGAAGTAGATCGACCGCAGGATCCCGTGGTCGACCACGTCGGTGACCTCGCAGTCGAACGACTTCAACCGGTCCCGCAGGCGCAGCAGCGCCTCCTCGTCGCCCAGGCCGAGCGACAGGTGGTCGAACTGCGCCGCCTCCTCGTAGGGCACCCCCGCGGGCTTGGCGAAGCTGTGCACCGAGGCACCGCGGTACTCGAAGAACGCGACCGTCATGCCCGGAGCCACCTCGAAGAAGTAGTGCCGGAACGCGTCGGTTGCGAGGGTGACCACCAACCGGGCGTCGAGCACCCCGTGCCAGAACCGGGTGGTGGCGTCCATGTCGGAGGTGACCAGGGCCAGGTGGTGGACCCCGCGCCAGCGCACCGGTGCCGGCGCGTCGGCCCGCTCGTCGTTGTCGTCGTGGTTGCTCATCCGACCACCTCCCGTGGCTCGATGCGGTCGACCAGGTGCGGCGGCACCGGCTCGTAGCCGTGGTGGCGGGCCGTGAACCCACCGCGCCCACCGGACAGCGACCGCAGCTCTGACGCGTAGCGAAGGATCTCGGCCGTCGGCACGTGCGCGGTGACGGCGACCTCGGTGCCGAGCTGGTCGGTGCCCGTCACCCGTCCCCGGCGCGACGAGAGGTCGCCCATCACGTCGCCCTGGAGGTCGGTGGGCACCACCACGATCAGCTCCGAGACCGGTTCGAGCAGCACCGGATCGGCCTGCGCCATCGCCTCGCGGAACGCGAGGCGACCGGCCGCACGGAACGCCATCTCCGACGAGTCGACCGAGTGGTGCTTGCCGTCGAGCAGCCGCACCCGCACGTCGACCACCGGGTAGCCCCGCAGCACGCCGCCCTCGCGCATCGTGTCGGCGATGCCGCGCTCGACCGCGGGGATGAACTGGCGGGGGATGGCGCCGCCGACCACCTCGTCGACCATCTCGAAGCCGCTGCCGGGGTCGGTCGGCTCGACCCGGATCGACGCCACGCCGAACTGACCGTGGCCGCCCGACTGCTTCTTGTGCCGGCCCTCGGCCTCGGCAGGGGCCGAGATCGTCTCGCGGTACGCCACGCGCATCGGCTCGACGTCGACCGCCACGCCGAACTTCCGCTCGAGCCGCTCGAGCGCGACCTGGAGGTGGATGTCGCCGGTGCCCCGCAGGATCGTCTGGTGGGTCTCGTCGTCCTGTTCGAACCGCAGGACCGGGTCCTCGTCCATCAGGCGGTGGATCGCGGTCGACAGCTTGTCGTCGTCGGACTGGGTGCGGGCACGCACCGCGATGGCGTGGACGGGTGCGGGCCACTCGATGGCGGCGACCTCCGGGGGCGCGACGCCTGGAGCTGCCAGCACGTCGCCGGTGCCGGTGTCGGAGAGCTTGGCGCAGGACCCGATGTCGCCGGCGACGAGCGCGTCGACGGGTTGGGGGCCTGCCGCGGTGGCCCGGGCGATGCCGTGGAAGCGCTCGTCCACACCGCTGCGGGCGTTGACGAGGTGGTCGTCGACGCGCACCGTGCCGGTGAGGACGCGGAACAGCGAGACCTGGCCGACGTAGGGGTCGGCGACGGTGTCGAACACGACGACCGAGGCCCCGGCCGCTGCGTCGGGCTCGGGCAGGCGCGCGTCGTCGACAGGGGGCGGACCGATCTCGCACAGGTAGTCGAGGAGCCGGTCGATCCCGACGCCGGAGAGGGCCGAGCCCTCCAACACCGGGAACGCCGTGCGGTCGACGATCTCGTGCTCGAGGGTGCGTTCGAGCTCATCGAGCGCCGGTTCGTCGCCGTCGAGGAACCGAGCGAGCAGCTCGTCGTCGCCGACCACGATCGCCTCGACCACCTCGTCGTGGAGCGCGTGCTCCTGGTCGGCGAGGTCGGCGGGGACCTCGGTGCGCGTGGAGGCGGTGCCCGGAACGTCGTAGACGTAGGCCGTCTCGGACAAGACGTCGGCGAGCCCGTGGAACTCGGCCTCGGCGCCGATCGGCAACTCCAGCGGCTCGACACCCGCGCCGAAGCGGTCGCGCAGCGCCGCCAGCGTGGCGTCGAACGACGCCCGCTCGCGGTCGAGCTTGTTGACGAACACGATCACCGGGAGGTCGAGCTCCTCGCAGCGACGCCAGGCCCGCTCCGTGCCGACCTCGATGCCGTCGACGGCGCTGACGACCAGCACGGCCAGGTCGGCCACGCTCAACGCCGCGCGCAGCGGGCCCTCGAAGTCGGGGTCGCCCGGCGTGTCGATGAGGTTGATGCGGTGGTCCTTCCAGTCGACCGACACGACCGAGAGGCCGAGCGAGATGCCGTGGGCGTGCTCCTCGGCATCGACGTCGGCGACGGTGGTGCCGTCCTCGACCCGGCCGGCCCGGCTGATCGCTCCGGCGGCGAGCAGCGCGGCCTCGACGAGCGTGGTGGTCCCCGCTCCGCTGTGGCCCACCAGGGCCACGTTGCGGATCCGCTCGGTCGTGATCCCGTCGCCCATGAGCACCTCACCCCCGGGGAGTCGTCCCAACGTGCGGGACGGTACCGGAACACGCGCCGACGCGCTCAGGCCACCTCGGTCGGTCGAGGTTCACCGCCATCGGCCTCCTGGCCGAGCAGGATCACGTACAGCATCCACCATCCGTCCCACCCGGACCTCGCAGGACGACCCAGCTCCACTCCGCAGCGCCCTCGCAGGGGCGGGCTGACCATCAGGCACCTGGCTGCTCTGCGGCCGGTCGTTCGATGGGGAACGTGGAGAACAGCCCCGGATCGAACGCCGACAACTGTTCGAGCACTTCGTCGACCACATCCGAGTAGACCCCAACCATCACCGCGTTGTGGACGGGATGGATGCCGATGAGGCTGACCCGAGCTGAGCCCTCGGGGGACTCGACGATGATCCGTTCGACCTCAGCACGTGCTGCCTCCAGATCAGCCTGAGAATTCCGAAGGACTGTCGTGTCGAGACGTATCCCGGAGCCGTCATACAGCTCGGAGAAGCTGATGCGGTCATCCACCGACGTGAAGCCGACCACGAGGCCACCCGACTCCGGGTCATACCACCCACCGGCAAAGGTCTCGGGATACAGGCGAGCGGCCTCTGCGAACACGTCCGCAGAGCTCATCTGGGCTCTTCGTCGGGCGATCACCTCTCCAACCTCGTCGTCGAACAGGTAGAGGCCCTGCTCGGCGTTCCAACGCCCTTCGGTGACCGCCTGCAACGTGCGCCCCTCATCGAGCCCGAACGTTGCCCTTGCCGCGGCGGCCGCGGCGACGACCAACTCGAGATCCTCGTCCACCACCACTGGATCTGCCTCGGTGGTCGAGGAGACGTCGGGGCCTACCTGAGTCGTCTCAGTCGGTGTGGACCGGTTCAAGAGCGCCAAGGCCATCACTGCGAGGCATGCACCCGAAGCCACGACAACGGTTGTGCGAACCCGATCCGACCGCACCGACTGGTCCCTCAGCCCCAGATGCCGATCATGGGCACCGCGTCGGGATGGCAGCGATCGAGCCGATCGTAGTTGTCGCGCTGCACCTCCAACTGGAGTTCCACGTAGACGCAGCCCACCTCCGCGGTGTGCGCCACAGGGATGTCGGCAGCCGGGATCGTGGCGACCGTCTCGCAGTCACCACGCCCTTCCCCAGTGCACCGCAGCACACGGATCCGCCGGTCATTCAGCGGCGCGTCGAGGTCGACCCTCATCGCTAGGGCGAGGCCTGGCTGGGGACACCAACCCTGTACCTCCGGTGCCGACGGCATGATGACGCCGCCGTACTGCTCACCGAACTTCGAGCCGAGGCGAGGGACGACGACGACCTCGTCCGCTCGCTCCTCCACCTCGACGCCCGCCAGGTAGTGGCAGGCGGCGAGGGACCCGGTAGTGGTCAGGAGCAAGCGGGTCCGGTTCGGGTTCAGCGAGGCTGCAGCCACCGACATGGTCCGCAGTGGTGGGGGCCGGTCGAGGTTCACCACGCCGTCGGCCTCCTGGCCGAGCAGGACCCCGTACAGCAGCACATCATCCTCCCCACCCGGACCTCGCAGGGTGACATGCCTCCACTCGGCATCATCCCCCAACACCAGCTCTTCGCTTGGTGCAGCAGTGGTGGTGGTGATGGTGCCCGTGGAGCTCGCCGGCTGGCCGCTCGTCGCTGTGGCTCGATCCTCGCTCTCCCCGTCTCTGCACCCCGCGACGAGAACCACCAGCACCACGGCCATCGCAACCAGCCGCGATCTCCGCATCGCCCTCACAGGGGCGACGGCACAGGCGTTTCGATCATGGTTCGAACCGACCACCTCCGCCTCCGATCCTTGGATCCACGAAGCTCTCATTCGGGCCCCGGTGTGTCAAGCGTCACATCAAGGCGCGACGACCAGGTACCCGCTTGCACCGCGCCGCAGAGCGACCACGCCCGGCCACCAGGGCGCCGGTCAGCGGCGCGACGCGCGGTAGCGGGCGATCAGCGCGGCGGTGGAGGGGTCGTGCGCCGCGGGATCGGGGGTGCCGTCAGGCGAGAGCTCAGTGCCGATCCGGGAGGCCAGCGCCTTGCCCAGCTCGACCCCCCACTGGTCGAAGGCGTTGATTCCCCACACCGCTGCCTGGGTGAGGACCTTGTGCTCGTAGACGGCGATGAGCGAGCCCAGCGTCCTGGCGTCGAGCCGATCGCACAGCAGCGTCGTGGTGGCACGGTTCCCCTCGAAGACCTTGTGGGACACCAGGTCGTCGGCCACGCCCTCGACGCGAACCTCCTCGGCGGTGCGTCCCGCCGCCAGTGCCTCGGTCTGGGCGAACAGGTTGGCGACGAGCAGTTCGTGATGGTCGACGAACGGGTGGTTGGGGTGCACGACGCCAATGAAGTCGGCCGGCACGATCTCGGTGCCCTGGTGCAGGAGCTGGAAGAAGGCGT
>CAZBTQ010000210.1:0-5252 GCA_964494405.1 uncultured Iamiaceae bacterium | reverse complement strand
TCAGCGGGGGGTGGCGATGACGGCGACCGACTCGAGCAGGTGCTCGGCGGCACCGGCGAGCGCGGCCGCGGCCTCGCTGCCCTCGAACGGCGCCAGCGCGGCGATCGCCGCGTCGACCTCGGACCGGGCGACCACGAGCGCCTCGTCGATGCCGCCTCCGGACCGCACCAGCACGCGGGCTCGGTCGATCTGGGTGCGGTCGAGCGGCTCACCGAGCAGCTCGCGGAGCTCGCCCGCGGGGTCGGCCGCGAGCGCCCGCAGGACCGGCAGCGTGTACACGCCCTCGACGAGGTCGTTGCCGGCGGGCTTGCCGAGGATCTCCTCGGTGGCGGTGAGGTCGAGGACGTCGTCGACGATCTGAAAGGCCATGCCGTAGCGCTGGCCGAACTCGGTGACGGCATCGATCTCGGACCGCTCGAGCTCGCCGACGATGCCGCCGATGCGGCACGCGGACGAGAACAGCGAGGCGGTCTTGCCCGAGATGGACGCCCGGTACGCGTCCTCGCTTCGGCTCGGGTCGAACATCGCCTGGAGCTCGCGGACCTGACCCTCGCACAGCTTGGCGATGGTGGCGGCGAGCAGACCGGCGACCTCGGTGCCGAGCGAGGCTGCGATCTCCGACGCCCGGGCCAGCAGGAAGTCGCCGGCGAGGATGGCCCGCAGGTTGCCCCACCGGGCGTTGACGCTGTCGACCGTGCGGCGGATGACCGCCTCGTCCATCACGTCGTCGTGGTACAGCGAACCGATGTGGACCAGCTCGACGGAGACCCCGCCGCGGATCTCGTCGTCGGAGGCCACGCCCAGGTCGGGGCGGCCGACCGACGCCGACGCGACGGCGAACAGGGGCCGCACCCGCTTGCCGCCGGCCAGGATCAGGTGGCTCGCGACCTCGGTCAGGAACTCGTCGTCGGTGCGGACCGACGCGGTGAGTGTGTCCTCGACGCGCACGAGATCGGCGAGCAACGACAGGTTGTGATGCAGGGGAACGGCCGGCACGGTGGCCGAGGCTACGGGAAACGGGGCACGTGCAGCGAACGTCGGAGGCTCAGTCCGTGCTCCTGGCGGCCGACCGTAGGGGTGAGGATGGGGCCGCGTGCGAACCGAGGTCCCGGGGTTACACTCACAAGACGAATTCCCCATGTGTGGGAGGGAGTTTCCTTGTTCGAACGATTTACGGACCGGGCTCGCCGAGTCGTGGTGCTTGCGCAAGAAGAAGCGCGCCTGCTCAACCACAACTACATCGGCACCGAGCACATCCTCCTGGGCCTGATCCACGAGGGCGAGGGGGTCGCCGCCAAGGCGCTCGAGTCCCTCGGCATCAGCCTCGAAGCCGTGCGCAGCCAGGTCGAGGAGATCATCGGCCAGGGCGGTTCCTCCCCGTCGGGGCACATCCCCTTCACGCCTCGGGCGAAGAAGGTCCTCGAGCTGTCGCTGCGTGAGGCCCTCCAGCTCGGCCACAACTACATCGGCACCGAGCACATCCTGCTCGGGCTGATCCGCGAGGGCGAGGGCGTCGCCGCCCAGGTCCTCGTCAAGCTCGGCGCCGACCTGTCGCGCGTGCGCCAGCAGGTCATCCAGCTCCTGTCGGGCTACTCCGGCCCCGGCGGCCAGCCCTCGGGCGAGAAGGCCGGCGCCACCGCAGGTGGCAGCGGCGAGCAGTCCCCCTCGGGCTCCCTCGTCCTCGACCAGTTCGGTCGCAACCTCACCCAGCTCGCCCGCGACAAGAAGCTCGACCCGGTCATCGGTCGCGCCCGCGAGGCCGAGCGGGTCATGCAGGTCCTGTCGCGCCGCACCAAGAACAACCCGGTGCTCATCGGCGAGCCCGGCGTCGGCAAGACGGCCATCGTCGAGGGCCTCGCCCAGTCGATCGCCCGTGACGAGGTGCCCGAGACGCTGCACAACAAGCAGCTCTACACCCTCGACCTCGGTGCGCTCGTCGCCGGCTCCCGCTACCGCGGCGACTTCGAGGAGCGGCTGAAGAAGGTCCTCAAGGAGATCAAGACCCGCGGCGACATCATCCTGTTCATCGACGAGCTCCACACCCTCGTCGGTGCCGGCGCCGCCGAGGGCGCGATCGACGCCGCCAGCATCCTCAAGCCGATGCTGGCCCGCGGCGAGCTCCAGACCATCGGGGCCACCACCCTCGAGGAGTACCGCAAGTACCTCGAGAAGGACGCCGCCCTCGAGCGCCGCTTCCAGCCGATCAAGGTCGAAGAGCCCACCGTCGCCCACACGATCGAGATCCTGAAGGGCCTGCGCGGCCACTACGAGACCCACCACCGGGTCACGATCACCGACCAGGCCCTCGTGGCGGCGGCCAATCTCGCCGACCGCTACATCGCCGACCGGCACCTGCCCGACAAGGCCATCGACCTCATCGACGAGGCCGGCTCGCGCCTGCGCATCAAGCGCATGGAGACCCCGGCCGACTACAAGGACCTCGAGAACCAGCTCGCCGACATCGTGCGGCGCAAGAAGGAAGCCGTCGAGGCCCAGGACTTCGAGGCCGCCGGCCGACTGCGCGACGAGGAGAAGGACCTCATCGGGCAGAAGGAGGCCAAGGAGGCCGAGATCAAGGCGTCCGGCGTCGACCTGTTCGACGAGGTCGACGAGGAAGCGATCGCCGAGGTCCTGTCGATCTGGACCGGCATCCCGGTCTACAAGCTCACCGAGCAGGAGACCGCCAAGCTCCTGCGCATGGAAGAGGAGCTGCACAAGCGGGTCGTCGGCCAGGAGGACGCCATCAAGGCGGTCTCCCAGGCCATCCGCCGCACCCGTGCCGGCCTCAAGGACCCCAAGCGCCCATCGGGCTCGTTCATCTTCCTGGGCCCGTCCGGCGTCGGCAAGACCGAGACCGCACGCACCCTCGCCGAGTTCCTGTTCGGCGACGAGCAGAGCCTCATCAGCCTCGACATGTCCGAGTACATGGAGAAGCACACCGTCAGCCGCCTCGTCGGCTCGCCTCCGGGCTACGTCGGCTACGAAGAGGGCGGCCAGCTCACCGAGGCCGTGCGGCGCAAGCCGTTCTCGGTGGTCCTGTTCGACGAGATCGAGAAGGCCCACCCCGACGTCTTCAACACGCTGCTCCAGGTGCTGGAGGAAGGCCGCCTGACCGACTCGCAGGGTCGTTCGGTCGACTTCCGCAACACCGTCATCATCATGACGTCGAACCTCGGCACCGCCGACCTGCGCAAGGCCAGCCTCGGCTTCACCAAGACCGACGAGGCCGTCACCTACGAGCGCATGAAGGACAAGGTCAACGACGCCCTCAAGGCGCACTTCCGGCCGGAGTTCCTCAACCGCATCGACGACACGATCGTGTTCCACGAGCTGTCGAAGGCCGAGGTCGTCACCATCGTCGACTTCATGATCCACCGCCTCCAGACCCAGCTCGAGGCCCAGGGCATCGGGCTCGAGCTCACGCCGGAGGCCAAGGTCCACCTGGCCGACAAGGGCTACGACGCCACACTCGGCGCCCGCCCGCTGCGGCGTGCGATCCAGCGCCTCATCGAGGACCCGATGTCCGAGCGGCTCCTGTGGAAGGAGTTCCGCGCGGGCGAGACGGTCATCGTCGACGTCGGCATCGACCCGGACAAGCCCGAGGAGCCCGAGGGCATCGTGTTCCGCACCATCGAGGGCTTCGAGCCGCCGCCGGTTGAGATGGCCGAGGCCGGCCCCGCCGACTGACCTGGCGCCCCGCGCCGCCACAGCTGACCTAGGTTCGGTACATGTCCCGCGCGCGCCTGCTCGTCGTCGTCCTGCTGGCGCTGCTGTTCGCTGCGAGCTGCCGGGCCGATGTCACGGTGTCGGTCGCGGTCGACGACGAGGGCGCGGGCGTCGTGGACGTCCAGGTCATCCTCGACGGTGAAGCCGTCGACCGCCTCGATGGTGTGGAGGACCTGCGCATCGACGACCTCGTCGACGCTGGGTGGGACGTGCGAGAGCCGGTCGAGGTCGATGATGGCGGCCTCCGCTTCGAGGCATCGAAGCCGTTCGCCGACCCCGCCGAGCTGTCGACGATCCTCACCGAGATCAGCGGTCCGGCGGGTCCGTACGCCCAGCTCGGGCTGACGGTCGATCGGTCGTTCGGCACGTCCGACCTGCGGTTCGAGGGCGTGCTCGATGGCTCGGTCGGGGTCGAGGCGTTCGCCGATCCGGGCGTGGCGGCCGCGCTCGACGGCCTCCCCTTCGGCACGGACCTGGCGGCGCTCGAAGCCGAGCTCGGCGTCCCCCCAGGGTCGCTCGTGCACCTCAACCTCGTGGTCGCGCTGCCTGGCGAGATCACCGAGTCGGCCGGCGCCGACGTCTCCACCGGCGGCTCGGACGCCCTCGGCGACGCCGGCGGCGACGACACGCTGCGCTGGACGACCGACCTGGCGGCCAGCGCGCCCGTGCCGGTGCTCGCCGCGTCCGAGGTGACGCGTTGGATGCCCTTCGTCCTCGCCGCGGTCGCGATCGGGCTCGGCATCGTCGCCGTCCTGCTGCTGATCGCCCGCCTGATCGTCGGCCTGCGACGCCGCCGACGTCGACGTAAGGCAGCGAAGTCCCGCCGCCGCGACCGAGCTGCCGAGGTCGCGGTCGCCGCAGCGCAGCCCGCGCCGGGCGTCGACGACCCCGCCGAGGTCGTGGCCGAGGAGGCCGAGACCGAGGGCAGCCTCCAGATGGTCGTGCTGGGTGGCCCCGGCGCCACCTTCTCGGTGCGCGACGAGGTGGACGAGCTGGTGGCGTTCGCCCGGTCCAACGGCTCGCTGCTCGAGTACCCGAAGATCGCCGAGGCCTACGGCGACGCGATCCGGGGCCGGCTGTCCACCGGGGAGATGTGGGAGGCGATCGGCGTGGACGGCACGCCAGAGGCGCTCGACCACGAGTTCCTCGGTCGGTACGCGCTGACCCCCGGGCTGCGCGAGTTCATCGTCCGGGCCCGTGACACCGGCTTCCGGGTGGCCTACCTGGGTGACGCACCCTCTGCGTGGGCCGCGCACCTGCGGGCGACGTTCGTGCTCGACGACCTGGTCGAGCCGTGGGTGGTCAGCGGCGATGTCGGTGCCGCGCTCCCCGAAGCGTCGCTGTTCGAGGCGCTGCGACGGATCGCTGCGATCGACCCGGCCAACTGCCTGTTCATCGACGACCGCCTGCGCGTGCTCGAGGCAGCCCACGCTGCCGGGTTCGGCACCGCCTGGTTCGCCCCCGCCGGCCGCGCCATCGAGGCCCCCGGCCACAGCATCATCCGCAGCTTCGCCGACCTCCTCTCT
>CAZBTQ010000209.1:1175-5268 GCA_964494405.1 uncultured Iamiaceae bacterium | reverse complement strand
GGCCACTTCAACCCGGCGGTGACGCTCGGGCTCGTGGCCGGCAAGCGCTTCCCGGCCAAGGACGCCGTCGGCTACATCGTCGTGCAGGTGGCCGCCGCCATCGCCGCCGCCGCGGTCCTGTTGGTGATCGCCAACGGCCTCGACGGGTTCAGTGCCAGCGCCAGCGGCTTCGCGGCCAACGGCTTCGACGACCTGTCGCCCAGCGCCACACCGACCAGCCCCGGCTACTCGCTGCTCGCCGCGTTCGTGACCGAGGTCGTGATGACGGCGTTCTTCCTGGTCGTCATCATGGGAGCCACCCGCAAGGGCGCGCCCAACGGCACCGCACCGGTCGCGATCGGCATCGCCCTCACGCTCATCCACCTCATCTCGATCCCGGTCACCAACACCTCGGTGAACCCGGCCCGGTCGACCGGCCCCGCGCTGTTCGCCGGCGGCGACTACATCGCCCAGCTGTGGATGTTCTGGCTCGCTCCGATCATCGGCGGCGTCATCGGCGCCCTGATCTACCGCGCCGTGCTCGGCGAGCGCGAGGACGACATCGACGCGGACGTGTCCGGCGACCCGGAGCAGTCGATCGGCTAGCGGTCGAGCGGTGGTGGCCGCCCAGCGGCCTCAGTCCGCTGGGCGGTGCTCCCACACGAAGTCGGCGTACCAGTCGGGCGGCTCGATGCCGCGCGACAACATCCAGTGGAAACGACTGGCGCCGATGAGCGCCAGCGACGCCCGGTAGCCCTCCCGCACCAGATCAGGGTCAGACACGGCCGGACCGCTCACCGCCAGGTAGGCCGCCACGGGGTCCGCACCCGTGCTGAGGGCGAGGTGGGCGAGGTCGAAGCCGACCGGCTCGATGCCGAACGTCGCCCAGTCGAGGGCGACGATGTCATCGTCCACCTGCCGGAGGTTGCCCACGCTGTAGTCGCCGTGGGACACGACCTTGGGCAGCCGCGCGAGCCGTTGGAGCAGCTCGCCCCTACGAGCCCACACGGCCTCCATCCGCGCGGCGCTGCGCACCTCGGTCCAATCGAGCGTCGAGACAGCGACGCGGCGTTCGAGCTGGTCGCGACCGAGCCAAGGGCGGTCGACGTCGGGCGACGCCGCGACCTGCCAGGCCGCGAGGACCCGCGCCGCGTGGTCGACAGCGGGCGGGTCGCCGATGACCTCCTCCAGGTAGATCGCGTCGCCCTCGACAGCCAGACAGCGCGGTGCCCGGAGCCCAGGCCCCGCCGGCAGGAGGTCGGACGAGTACGCCTCCACCTCGCGACGCCAATAGGCCCAGTGGCGCGGGTCGTCGGCACCCGCAGCGTGTCGTCCCACCGTCTCGGGACGGAGCCGCTTGCGCACGACGACCACCGTGCGACCGTCCTCGCCGGGAGCCATCACCTCGATCGTCAGCCGCGCCAGGCCGGCGGTCGCCGCGCCGGTGCCAGCGTCGATCGGCTGCTCGCCAAGGAGCTCGACGTGGGCGTCGGCACCGTGCAGAGCGGCGATGAGATCGGCGGGCAGCGGCGTCGTCAGGGTCAGCCCTGCTGCGCGGCGAGCTGCTTGTACTCGTCGACCAGGACCCGCTTGTAGAGCTTCCCCGTCGGAAGGCGGGGGAGCTCGTCGCGGAAGTCGATCGAGCGGGGGCACTTGTACCCGGCGAGGTGCTCGCGGGCGAACGCCATCAGCTCGCGTGCGAAGGCGTCCTCGTCGGCGACGGGCTCGAGCGGTTGGATGACCGCCTTGACCTCTTCGCCGAACTCCTCGTTCGGCACGCCGAAGACCGCGACGTCGGCCACGCCTGGGTGTTGGATGAACACGTCCTCGATCTCGCGGGGGTAGATGTTCACGCCGCCCGAGATGATCATGTGGGCCTTGCGGTCGGTGAGGTACAGCCAGCCCTCCTCGTCGAGGTACCCGACGTCGCCGAGGGTGCTGTAGCCACCCGGCATCCGGGACTCTTCGGTCTTCTCCGGGGCGTTGTGGTACTCGAACTGGCCGCCGCCCGAGAAGTAGATGCCGCCCTCCTCGCGAGGTCCGAGCTCCTTGCCCTCGGGGTCGAGGATGTGCACCGTGCCGATGCGGGACCGCCCCACCGAACCGGGGTGCTGGAGCCACTCCTCGCTGTTGATCACCGTCGACCCGTTGCCCTCGGTGCCGGCGTAGTACTCGTAGATGATCGGGCCCCACCACTCGATCATCGAGTGCTTCACGGGCACCGGGCAGGGCGCGGCCGCGTGGATCGCCACCTCGTGGCTCGACAGGTCGAACCGCTCCTTGTCGGCGTCGTCGACGCGCAGGAGGCGCACGAACATCGTGGGCACCCACTGGCTGTGGGTCACCTTGTGCTGCTCGATCAACCGCAGGGCGTCGACCGGGTCGAAGCGCTCCATGATCACCACCGTGCCGCCGTTGCGCTGCGCGTTGATCGAGAAGCCGAGCGGCGCGGCGTGGTACATCGGCGCGGGCGACAGGTACACCATGCCGTCGTGGAAGTTGTACGCCGGGCCGAGGGCGGCCGCGCGGGGATCGTCCTCGTGGGGCTTGTGCTCGGGCAGCGGGCGCAGCACGCCCTTGGGCCGTCCGGTCGTGCCCGACGAGTACAGCATCGTGGAGCCGCTGCTCTCGTCGGCGATCGGCGTGGCGGGCTGGTCGGCCACCGCGTCCTCGTAGCTCTCGAACCCGTCGGCGGTGCCGTCGACCATGAGCTTGAGGCGCACCCGCGGGCAGGTCGACCAGTCGACGCCGGACGCGGTCTCGGACAGCGCGCGCGACGTGACGAACACCTGCGCCTCGCAGTCGTCGACGATGTAGGCCAGCTCCTCCGGCGTGAGGTGGCTGTTGACGGCCGTGAGGTACAGGCCGGAGCGCAACGCCGCCCAGACGACCTCCATGAAGCGCGGCTGGTTCTCCATGAACAAGGCGATGTGGTCGCCCCGTTGGAGGCCTGCGGCACGCAGCACGTGGGCGAGCCGGTTCGATCGCTCGTCGAGCTCGGCGAAGGTGATGACCTCCCCCGACGTGCCCATGATGACGGCCGGTCGGTCTGGTGCCCTCTCGGCAACGGTTCCCGGATACATGACGGTTGATTCCCCCCTTGGAGCGGGGTCCCCACCCGGCTCCGGTGCCGACCCTACCCCCGACCTCCTATGGTCGGTCGCGGAGGTGCTCGCCATGTCCTTGAACAGCTTCGGAGCCCGTGCCCGCCTCGACGACTCGACGCCGCTCGAGATCTTCCGCCTCGCTGCCGCGGGAGGGTCGGTGCAGGGCCTTCCCTTCAGCATGAAGGTGCTGCTGGAGAACCTCCTCCGGAAGGAGGACGGCGTCAGCGTCACCGCCGACGACGTCGAGGCGGTGGCCGGCTGGGACGGCGCGGCGTCGGATCGGGAGATCTCGTTCATGCCGGCGCGGGTCCTGATGCAGGACTTCACCGGCGTGCCCGCAGTGGTCGACCTGGCCGCGATGCGCGACGGCATCGAGGCGCTGGGTGGCGACCCGGCGAAGGTGAGCCCACTCATCCCGGCCGAGCTGGTCATCGACCACTCGGTCAGCGTCGAGGCCTTCGCCAGCGACCAGGCGTTCGAGATCAACGCCGAGATCGAGTTCGAGCGCAACCAGGAGCGGTACCAGCTGCTGCGCTGGGGCCAGCAGGGCTTCGACAACTTCCGGGTCGTGCCGCCCGACACCGGCATCTGCCACCAGGTGAACCTCGAGTACCTGGCGCGGGTGGTCTTCGTCGACGACGCCACGGGCGTGGCGTACCCGGACACGCTGGTCGGCACCGACAGCCACACCCCGATGGTCAACGGCCTCGGCGTGGTCGGTTGGGGCGTCGGCGGCATCGAGGCCGAGGCGGCGCTGCTCGGACAGCCGATCTCCATGCTCATCCCCCAGGTCGTCGGGCTGAAGCTCACCGGCGAGCTGCCGTCCGGTGCCACCGCCACCGACCTGGTCCTCACCGTCACCGAGCTGCTGCGCCAACAGGGCGTCGTCGGCAAGTTCGTCGAGCTCTACGGCCCCGGCGTGGCGAACGTGCCGCTCGAGAACCGGGCGACCATCGGCAACATGTCGCCCGAGTACGGGTCGACCATCACGATCTTCCCGATCGACG
>CAZBTQ010000209.1:0-1075 GCA_964494405.1 uncultured Iamiaceae bacterium | reverse complement strand
GCCAGCGACCCGCCGTCGTCGACATCGGGCGAGGAGCCCCCCACCGCACCCGCACCGGCCCCCGCACCGGCACCCGGTCGCCGACCCGTCGCGGCACACCGCGCGTCGTCGCCGACACCGTGCACCCTGGACGACGGCACCGAGGTCGAGATCGACCACGGCGACGTGGTCATCGCGGCCATCACGAGCTGCACGAACACGTCGAACCCGCAGGTAATGATCGCCGCGGGGCTCCTGGCGCGGAACGCCGTCCACAAGGGCCTCACCCGCAAGCCGTGGGTGAAGACGTCGCTCGCGCCGGGTTCCCGGGTGGTCGTCGACTACTACGACGCGGCGGGGCTCACCCCCTACCTCGAGCAGCTCGGCTACCACCTGGTGGGCTTCGGCTGCACCACCTGCATCGGCAACTCGGGCCCGTTGCCGCCCGAGATCAGCGCTGCCGTCGACGCGGGCGGGCTCGCGGTCGTGTCGGTGCTGTCGGGGAACCGCAACTTCGAGGGTCGCATCAACCCCGACGTGCGCATGAACTACCTGGCGTCGCCGCCGCTCGTCATCGCGTACGCGCTCGCCGGGACGATGGACCTCGACCTGACCACCGAGCCGCTCGGGACTGGTTCCGACGGCCAGCCCGTGTACCTCGCCGACATCTGGCCGTCGCCGGCCGAGGTCAACGAGGTCGTCGAGCGCTCTGTGCAGTCCGAGATGTTCACGTCGACCTACGCGCAGATCTTCGACGGCGACGAGCGGTGGGCGTCGCTCGAGGTGCCCACCGGCGACCGCTTCGCCTGGGACCCGACGTCGACCTACGTCCACCAGCCGCCGTTCTTCGTCGACATGCCCGCCGAGCCGGCACCGCTCGCCGACATCACCGGTGCCCGGGTGCTCGCCCTGCTCGGCGACAGCGTGACCACCGACCACATCTCCCCTGCCGGCTCGATCCGCCAGGACACCCCCGCGGGGCGGTGGCTGATCGACCAGGGCGTCGAGCCGAACGACTTCAACTCCTACGGAGCGCGCCGCGGCAACCACGAGGTGATGATCCGCGGCACGTTCGCCAACATCCGGCTGCGCAACC
>CAZBTQ010000208.1:0-5276 GCA_964494405.1 uncultured Iamiaceae bacterium | reverse complement strand
TCAGCTGGTCACGAGGCAGCTCCAGCGAGATGTTGCGCAGGTTGTGCTCCCGCGCGCCGCGGATGACGATCGAATCGGACACCCGACCAGGCTACAGGGCGCGCGCAACCCGTCGAACGCATGTTCGGGATGTCTGCTGTGGTCCAGCGGCCGATGCAGGCGGGCGTACTTCCGCCGCTCTCGGGACGAACTACCGTGCGCACCCGTGGACCGACCGCAGTGATGGTGCCGAGAGACGGCGATGAAGAGGGGGGACCAACGGTCACGTCGCCCCGACCGAGCCGGCGGGGGGAGGGACGTGGTCGTCGCTGGACCACCCTGGGGCTCGTCGGTGTCGGGGTGGCGCTCCGCTGGTGGGACCTCGGAGGCCCACGCCTCACGTTCGACGAGGCGTTCACCGCCACATTTTCGCGCCTCGGCGCGAGCGAGCTCTTCGATGCTCTCCGCGCCAACGACAGCCATCCACCCCTCGACTACCTGGTCCGCCACCTCGTCGCCGATGACGGTG
This sequence comes from uncultured Iamiaceae bacterium, assembly GCA_964494405.1. Lineage (GTDB taxonomy): Bacteria > Actinomycetota > Acidimicrobiia > Acidimicrobiales > SKKL01 > Actinomarinicola. Next base: position 4,768 of record CAZBTQ010000208.1, on the reverse strand, counting down.
CGTTCTGGCTGCGAGCCCCATCGGCCGCGCTCTCGACGGTGACCCTGCTCCTCATCGCGTGGTGGATGCGGGATCGGGACTGGTTTGGTGTCGCCGTGATCGGCTTCACCTCGGTGTCGGCGTTCCAGATCCTGTACGCGCACCAGGCGCGAATGTACGCGCTGGGCATCCTGGCGGGCACCGTCTGTGCGGTCGCTGCTGATCGTTGGCGTTCCGGTGACGTGGGGACGAGGTGGCTGGTCGCGGTGTCGGCCGCGACTGCGGTCGGCATGCTGTCGCAGTCGTCGTTCGCCGTGCTGGTGCCCTTCCTCGTGCTCGTGGTCGGGCGCTCGCGCTCGACCACGGCGTGGCGTTGGCGCGCGGCGATCGTCGCCGGTTGCATCGTGTGGGCGCTGGTGTGGGGCGTCTCGTTCCTGAGCCAGGCCAGTCAAGGGCACGCGACCTGGATCCCCTTCACGGATGCCAGGGGTGTGCTCGGCGTGGTCAACGGATTCGTGTCGTTCTACGGCTCGACCGCCGTCGTCGTCACGCTGGTGGTGATCGGGGGAGGGTTCGCGGTGTGGCGCGTGGGAGGTGAGCTCCGTGCCGTGTGGCTGCTCCTCGCGGGCGGGCCCTTCGTCGTGATCGTGCTGCTCGGGTTCGAGATGCACGTCCTCCTCACCCGGACGCTCGCCTTCTCCGCGTGGGCGATCCCGGTGGCGCTGGCCGCCGCGGTCGAGTTGGCCAGACGACGGTCCGAGGTCCTCGGCCTCACCGCCGCGGTGCCGCTCGTTGCGCTGAGCTTGCTCTCGCTCGGTGCTGCCGTCACCTACGAGGAAGACTCGACCCCCGCTCGTGACGTGCTCGTGGCAGAAGTCGAGCAGGGAGACGCTGTCATCGTGCACCCCAGGTGGTTGTGGCCCCTCGCCGTGGTCGACCTGGACACGGCGTACGACCGCGAGATCTTCCCCGACATCGGGGAGGCGGTCGAGGTGCCAGCGGTGCTCGAGCCGATCGATGGCTACGTGGACATCGTCGGCAATGCGCCGTTCACGGGTCGGGTGTGGCTCTTGTTGCCCAACACCTACTTCCTCGACCCAGAGGGGTTGCGCACGTGCGTCGAACAGCCGCCCCCACCCGGCGGCGACTACCTCGTGCAGTGTTTCGAGGTCGTGCCCTGAGTTCCCCGAGTCGATCGATGGATGGGCTGTGACATCGGACCTCCGTGGACTCCGCTCATCCGTCTGTCATGGTCCGAGTGACGGGGACCACCCAGATCCGGCCTCGCTGTGCCAGCTGCGCTCGGTCCGCCTCCCAGCCGTCCAACGCGTCGAGGTCCCGATCCGGATCGGGGGTGATGAGCACCATCGACGTGGCACCGGAATCGGCCAGACGATCGCCGTAGGTGGAGAGGTCCGGCGCGTCGACGGCAAGCCAGTCGTACGCGTCGACCGACGGCCAGAGGATCTCCGGGAGCAGCCGACCAACTCCGAGCACGACCGGGCGCCCAGGCCGGGCTCCGTCGTCGAGCACCTGGAGCGCCGCGCCGTCGACCGCGGCGAGGACATCAGAGCTTGCCTGGTGTCCTCGCTGGGCCTCGGCGATCGCCATCACGGCGAACACGATGGACAGGACCGCCAGGCCGCCGACGACGGGTCGTCGGGCCCACGGATCAGCCTCGAGGGCCACCGCGAGGACCTGCACCGAGACGACCGCGATCAACGGCAGGGCCAGAGCGACGTAGCGCCACCCCCACTCGACACCACCTCCCTGGGAGTACTGGGTGACGAGCACCGCTCCGAAGAACAACCCGAGCGTCGCGACCAACGCGGTCACGAGCCGAGGCGGCCGACGGCGGTGTGCGACGAGGAGCACGAGGCCCGCGACCGCCCAGGGCGTGACCACGAACAGGCCGGGCACGGCACCCGGAGTCCGCGTGACGCCAGCGACCACCGTAAGCAACACCGCGACGAGCATCCCCAACTCCAACACCCGCCGCCGACCGACCTGCCAACCGACGCACGCGACGATGACAGCCACCGAGCCGAGCAGGAGCAGCAGGTCGCCGACAGCACGACCACTCCGGCTCGGTGCGACGAGGGTCGTCCACGCAGCACTCAACCGGTCGGCGAGCGCGGGGGCGGTGTCGGGAAGGGCGCCGCCGACGCCATCGACGATGGCCCGCACCGCGACGACCTCCGCAAACCGAGCGGCGACGACGCTGGCCGCCACCACGACGATCAACGGTACGACCCTGCGACGAACTTCTCGATCTGCGATCGCGATGGCCGCTCCCACGGTGAGCGCGGCGCTCCAGAACAAGATCGACTCCGTCCGCAACCACACCGACGCCATGACGCCGGCAGCCACCAGACAGGCGAGCAGCCCGCGGCTCCGCGCAGGTGTCGCAGCGTCAGCTGACAACACCAGGCCCAAGACCGCCCACACCACCGCGGCAGCGGCCAGCGTGTGAGCAACGATCAGGAACGAGTCGAAGAGCAAGGGCGACGCGGCTCCGGTCAGCCAGAGCGCCGCGACCGCCTGCGTGGATCCCCAGCGCGACGCCAGCAGCGCTGCTCCCGCTGCGGCTACCACGGTGCCGAACACCGACAGGAGCACGAAGCCGATCTGCCCCACGAGGAGTCGCACTCCGGCGAGCACCAGCGGGTACACCGGATGCTTCGCGTACGGGGCGACACCACCTTCGGTCCCAACACCTCGCAGGAACGGCCGCGCCGAACCTTCTGGATCGAGGTCGCGGAACGGGGGGACGTAGGTCCAGCCCTCTCCGCGGGCGAGCTGGGTGGCCTGGGCCGCCGCCGCACCTTCGTCGCTGAAGTAGGTCACCTCAGGTCGGATGACGAACCAGGCCAGCAAGAGGAACACGATCAGGCCGAGCAGGTGGAGTCCGATCGCCGAAGCGCTCACACGCCAGCCGACGTCATCACCTCTCACAACCACCGTCGCCGTCACTGCGAGGCGTAGTGGCTGAGCTCGAAGTCCACGCCAGGCAGCCCACCGGCCACCTGCTGGCTGTCGACGGCGTAGCCCGGGATCTCGGGCGCATCCTGATCAGCGAGGTGCAACACCCAGAAGTCGTCGAAGCCGGCCTCCTCGAGCACGGCTACGGCCAGTTCACGGTTGGACTCGCCCTGGGCGGTGAGCCACGGGCGATCGGGCTCGTAGAACGTTGCCAGCTCGCGGAGCCAGAACGCGACATCGCTGATCAACGGGTCGTCCTCGACGACGGCGACGACCTGCTCACCGTGGTCGGCGACGCTGTGGGTTCGTTGTGCCACCCACACAAGCCCGAACGCGGTGATGACCACGGCGGAGGTCACGACGGTGCGCCGTGCGATCGCCCCTACCTCGTCGAGGAGCGCCGCACCGATGGCGGTGAAGACGACCGCAGACGGAAGGATGTAGCGACCCGCCCATTGTGGAACCGCCCCCCCCGAGTACTGCGACAACCAGACCAACGGCAACGCAGTGAGCGCCAGGAGCAACGGAAGTCGGGCCGCCCGATTGGGGTACCCCCGGACGAGCGCGACCGCCGCCACCGGTGCCGCCGCGACGAGGCCCGGGACGAAGCCAAGACCTTCGATCACGCGCACCAGGTACAAGAGCCCGACCGTGATCGCGAGCAGCGCGGTCGCTCGATCATCGCTGCGGCGCGCCACGAGGTACACGAGCGCGCCGAGCAACGCGACGCCGAGGACCAGGTACGTCGGCTGCATGCTCGGGAACAGTCCAACGCCGGTGACGATCGCCTCCTTCAACCGCAGCCCGAGGTTGGACGCGATGCCGTCCACCGTTCCCGTCGCGCGGCCAGATCGGTACGAGCCCCCCATCAACCTCGACTCCAGCGTCGTGTTCACCGCCAGCACGAGCACGAGTCCGACTGCAGCGGACGCGCCCAGGACCACCGGCCGCCACCAGCGACGCTGCTCGATCGCAACGCAGAGCGCCGTACCCGCGACGACGACCGCGCCGTAGACGAACGCTTCGGTGCGCATCGTGGCCGCCAGTCCGAAGAGGAGCCCCATCGCAGCACCTACGACCACGGGCGACCGGTCCAGCGCGTCCATCGCCAGGACGAACGCCCAGGCGACGAGGGCGACACCGATGCTGTGCTCCCACAGATCGAGCGCGTAGATCGAGAGGGGGCCTGCGAGGCCGACCAGCCAGAACGAGCGTCCTCCCGTGCCATCGCGCACTCGTTCGGCGATCGACCACGCGGCCAGCGCGGCCGCCACCGTCCCCGCGATCGGCAAGAGCAGCGCCAACTGGTAGCCACCCACGTCGTAAAGAGGACGGGCCGCGAGCAGCATCGGTAGCGAGGTCGCGTTCACCCACTGGTCACCGACGGGCGTCGTGTTGTACAGCGGGTGGAGGACGCCCTCCTCGTCGAGCTCGCCCGCCCAGTAGCCGACGTCGGAGCGCCAGTCGCCCCGCTCGATCATCTGCTCAAGGGTCGCGACCTTGCCCCCGGTATCGGTGCCGAGGAAGCCTCGCGCGTCCATCACGAACGTCAGGGCGATCAGCACCAGCGAAAGGCAGATCGACGCGACGACGCGCGATGTGACCAACGGCCTCATCACACGCGCCACGTACGGTCCGGCTGCACTTCCGGGAGCCGACGCCGCTGTCTCGTCCACCAACTGCGTCATCTCGTCTCGATCGGCAGAAACCTCCGCCGGTCAAGGATGCTCGACACGGCGACCAGGACCGATCGCCTCACACGACCTCTCGTAGCTCGCGCTTGAGCTCTTTGATCTCGTCACGTAGA
>CAZBTQ010000207.1:0-5286 GCA_964494405.1 uncultured Iamiaceae bacterium | reverse complement strand
ACCACGTGATCGCCGTGCGCGACCCCAACGGCTTCCGACCCCTGTGCCTCGGCCGGCTCGACAACGGCTGGGTCGTGGCCTCGGAGAGCCCGGCGCTCGACATCGCAGGCGCGGTGTTCATCCGCGAGCTCGACCCCGGCGAGATGGTCGTCATCGACGACACGGGTCCGCGCTCGGTGTTCCCGTTCGACGCCGAGCGCATCGACCCGAAGCTCTGCCTCTTCGAGTTCGTCTACTTCTCCCGGAACGACGCCCGCCTCTACGGCCGCAGCGTGCACCAAGCCCGCCTCCACATGGGCGAGCAACTGGCCGAGCAGATGCCGGTCGACGCCGACATGGTCATGGGTGTTCCCGAGACGGCACTGCCAGCGGCCGAGGGCTATGCCCTTCGTAGCGGCATCCCCTACGGCCAGGGCCTCGTCAAAAACCGCTACATCGGGCGCACGTTCATCGCCCCGAGCCAGGAGATGCGTGCCCAGGCGGTGCGCATGAAGCTCAACCCTCTGCGCGAGAACATCGCCGGCAAGCGCCTGGTCGTCATCGACGACTCGATCATCCGGGGCACCACGACGCGGGCCATGGTCAAGATGCTGCGCGAGGCGGGTGCGGCCGAGGTGCACATGCGGGTGTCCTCGCCGCCGTACCGGTGGCCGTGCTTCTACGGCATGGACACCGGGACCCGGGGCGAGCTGCTGGCCGCCAACCTCACCGTCGACGAGATCCGCGACTTCCTCGAGGTCGACACGCTCGCCTACCTGTCGCTCGACCGGCTGGTCTCTGCCATCGACCAGGCCGGTACCGGACAGGCCGGGTTCTGCGACGCATGCCTCACCGGCAACTACCCGATCGAGATCCCCGTGGCGCTCGGCAAGGGCGTCCTCGAAGGCGAGATCTCCGTCCCCACCGACACGCGGGGCCAGGTCGGCGACCACGGCAAGCTGCTGCCGGCCGACCAGGCCGCCGCGACCTGGAGCGCCGAGTGAGCATCCGGTCCCAAGGCGGCGAGACCTACGCGGGCGCCGGCGTCGACATCGCCGCGGGAGAGCTCGCCGTCGAGCGCATCAAGGAGAAGGTGCGCAGCACGTTCCGTCCCGAGGTCGTCGGCGACATCGGTGGCTTCGGCGGTCTCTTCGAGTTCGCGCAGCACCGCTACCGCCATCCCGTGCTGGTCTCGTCCACCGACGGCGTCGGCACCAAGGCGCTCATCGCCCAGCAGGTGGGGCGGTTCGACACCATCGGCGTCGACCTGGTCGCGATGTGCGTCGACGACCTGGCGTGCCAGGGCGCTGAGCCGCTGTTCTTCCTCGACTACATCGCGGTCGGCCAGCTCGACCCCGACCACATCGAACAGCTCGTCGAGGGTGTCGCCGAGGGGTGCCGCACCGCCGGCTGCGCGCTGATCGGCGGCGAGATGGCCGAGCATCCGGGTGCCATGGAGCCCGGCGAGTTCGACCTGGTCGGCTTCTCGGTCGGCGTCGTCGAGCGCGACCAGATCATCACCGGCGAGCACGTCGCACCTGGAGACCGCATCATCGGACTGCCGTCGCCGAACCTGCGCTCCAACGGCTACTCGCTGGCGCGCCGCGTGCTGCTCGAACGAGCCGGCCGCAGCCTCGACGAGCCCGCCTGGTCGGGGGCGAGGCACAGCCTGGGCGACGAGCTGCTCCAGCCATCGGTCATCTACTCGCCGGCCATCGCCGAGCTGTTGCGCCAGGTCGATGTGCGGGGCGTCGCGCACATCACCGGTGGCGGCATCGTCGGCAACCTGCCGCGGGCCCTCGGTGGTCATCACGACGCCGTCGTCGACCGCTCCACGTGGGAGGTGCCGCCGATCTTCAGCGAGATCCAACGCCTCGGCGAGGTCACCGACGAGGAGATGGCCAGGGTGTTCAACCTCGGCATCGGCATGGCGGTCATCGTGCCGGCCGAGGACGCGCACAAGACGCTGGACGTGCTCCGCACGGCCGGTCACCGCGCCGTCGAGATCGGTGACGTCGAGCGCGGCGACGGCACGGTCCGGCTGGTCTGATCTCCGCGGAGCTGCGGTCGCCCACCGCGTAGGTTCGGCGCCATGCCCGACGCGAACCTGCCCGAACCACCCGACCCCGACCGCATCCCGTCGCACCTCGCCGACACCCACGCCGCGCTCGTCGCCCACGTGCTCGAGCACTCGGTGCGGCGGGGCGACTTCGTGCTGAAGTCCGGCAAGCCCACCGACTGGTTCCTCGACTCCAAGCAGACCGCCTGCCGGGCCGATGGCATCCTCCTCGTCGCCGATCTCGCGCTCGCCCTGCTTCCTGACGACATCACGGCGATCGGTGGCCTCACCGCCGGGGCCGATCCGGTTGCGTTCGGCATCGCCGCGGTGGCTGCGACGCGCGGGCGCGACCTGCGCAGCTTCTCCATCCGCAAGGAAGCGAAGGACCACGGTGTCACCGGTCGTCTCGCCGGGGCACTGCAACCCGGCGACAAGGTGGCGGTCGTCGAGGACACCGTCACGCGGGGCAGCTCGCCGATGGAAGCCGCGTCGGTCATCCGCGAGCTCGGAGCCGAGCCGGTCATCATCATGCCGATCGTCGATCGCGGCGGCACCTGCGCGGCGATGGCCGCCGAGCGGGGCATCGCCTTCGTCCCGCTCGTCACCGCACCCGAGCTCGGGTTCCCGTTCGAAGGCTGACCCGACGTCCTTCTGCTCGACTCGGCATTTCGGCACCCGTCGCGCCTTGGAGGGGTGATGGACGACACGAGTGATGGAGGCGAGTCCTTCAGCGAGTGGTACCGGCAGGCGCAGCCCGGCCTGTTGGAGTCGGTCCTGCGCGTCGTGAACCGGCGCCCGGTGGCCGAGGACGCGCTGGACGAGGCGTTCGAGAAGGCGTTCTCGCGCTGGGAGCGGGTGCAGGCCATGCGCTCGCCGAACGGCTGGGTGTACCGGGTCGCGGTCAACGCGGCTCGGCGCCAGCTCAGCCGCGAGGGTCGAGAGGCCGAGCGCCTGTCGATCGCCCACGCCGGCGCCAGGGTCGAACCACCCCCAGGTGGCGAGGCGTGGCTGCTCGTCTCCCAGCTTCCGGTTCGCCAACGCACCGCTGTCGTGCTCCGCCACGTGGCGGGCATGACCGAGGCCGAGGTCGGCGAGGCCATGGGGGTCACCCGCAGCACCGTCAGCTCGTCGCTCGCGTCCGCCTATCGCACCCTGGCTCGGCAGCTCGCCGAGCCCCCCGCATCGAACGACGAGGTGGATGTCATGCAACTCTCACTGGCACTTGCGATCTCCTGTGACGCCGACGGCGCCGAGGTCGAATCGCTGGACGACGGAACGAGGCGCCGGACGCGCTGGTCCGACGCGGTGCGCGACACGATCCGAGTGCGACCCGGCGATCTCGTCGCCGTCGACGCCGACGAGGTCGTGTGGCGTTGGTGGGGCGCCACGGTCACTGAGGTCGGCGACGCGGGCGTGGTGATCGAGCGCAACGTCGCGCAGCGCAAGGAGGGCGATCCGAGGACCGCCAGGTTCGACCTCGACGTGCCCGACGACCTCGAGGTCGGCGTCGGCGACCGGGTGTGGTTCAGCCGCGACGGCGATCGGGCCGAGGTCGTCGCGGCCGGCGCGCCCGAAGCGGTCATCGATCGCATGGCCCCTCGGTTGCCGCTGGTCGAGGAGCTGCTCGGCGGGTGACCGGTTCTGGTTGTCGGCGCGACCGGTCGGGCCGGTACCGTTGCCCGCCATGTCCAACACCGCGGCCTACTCGCTCAAGATCCGCGTTCGGCTCGACAACCGGCCGGGCGCTCTGGGAGAGCTCGCCACCGCGGTAGGCGCCACCGGGGCGAACATCGTCGGCCTCGAAGGGTTCGAGGCCAAGGGCCGTCACCTCGACGAGGACTGCATCGTCAACTGCCGCGACGAGGCGCACCAGCAGCAGGTGATCGCGGCGATCGACGCGCTGGAGCACATCGAGCTGCTCGAGTGGGAGGACCGCACCTTCACGATGCACGACGGCGGCAAGATCGAGGTGCTGCCGCTGGCGCCCGTGATGGACCGCGAGGACCTCTCGATGGCCTACACGCCGGGCGTCGCCCGGGTCTGCATGGCCATCAACGCCGACGTGTCGCGCTCGTTCGACCTCACGATCCGCCGCAACACGGTCGCCATCGTCTCCGACGGCACCGCCGTGCTCGGCCTGGGTGACATCGGCCCCGAGGCCGCCATGCCCGTCATGGAGGGCAAGGCGCTGCTGTTCAAGGCGTTCGCCGACGTCGACGGCTTCCCGATCTGCCTCGACGTCAGCAGCGTCGACGAGCTGGTCGAGACGGTGCAGCGCATCGCTCCCACCTTCGGCGGCATCAACCTGGAGGACATCTCGGCACCTCGGTGCTTCGAGGTCGAGGACCGGCTGAAGGCCACCCTCGACATCCCCGTCTTCCACGACGACCAGCACGGCACCGCCGTCGTGGTCCTCGCCGCCCTCCAGAACGCGCTGCGCGTCAACGGCCGGAAGATGAGCGACCTCAAGGTCGTCATCGCCGGCATCGGCTCCGCGGGCGTCGCCATCGGCAAGATCCTGCTGGCGGCGGGTGTCGCCGAGGTCGTCGGCACCGACCGCCAGGGCGCCATCTGGAACGGTCGCGACAACCTCAACGTCGCCAAGCAGTGGTTCGCCGAGAACACCAACCCCGAGCTGAAGTCGGGCACGCTCTCCGACGTCATGGCGGGCGCCGACGTGTTCGTGGGTGTGAGCGGCCCCGGCCTCATCGACGCCTCGGACCTGCGGCGCATGGCTCCGGACCCGATCGTGTTCGCCCTGGCCAACCCCGAGCCCGAGATCCGGCCCGAGGCCGCCGACGGCCTGGCCAGCATCATCGCCACCGGGCGCAGCGACTACCCGAACCAGATCAACAACGTGCTCGCCTTCCCCGGGATCTTCCGCGGCGCGCTCGACGCCAACGCCCACTCGATCACCGAGGGCATGAAGCTCGCGGCAGCGGCGGCCATCGCAGCGGCGGTGTCCGACGCCGACCTCGCGCCCGACCACATCGTCCCGTCGGTGTTCGACCGCACGGTGGCGATCGAGGTCGCCCGCGCGGTGCAGGCAGCGGCGATCGCCGAAGGGGTCGTGCGCGGAGCCTGAGCCCTACGGGCATGCGCGGAAAGGCTCGCATGCCCTCCCTCTCTCCCCGCTCTTGCCGCCTTCGGCGGCGGGCCGCTCGGGCCACGGCCTCGCCTATCCGCTCGGCCTCTAGGTGTGCTCGGCGGGGAGGTTGTCCCCGGCGAGCCGTTTGAGGGTCTCGTGC
>CAZBTQ010000206.1:0-5342 GCA_964494405.1 uncultured Iamiaceae bacterium | reverse complement strand
CTGCTCGTCGGCGACGTCGCCGGCCGTGTAGGCCTCGATGAACCAGTCGATCTGCCCGTCGGTGAGGCGTGCCCCGTCGCGCTTGGCGCGGATGACGTCGACCGCGTCGAACGACTCGCTCGATGCACTTCGCCCTTGCGGGCTCAATGCACTTCACCCTTGCGGTAGACGCGGCCGTTCCAGGCGGGTGGGCGCAGGCGCTGGGTGGCGAAGGCCAGCACGAGGAGCGTGACGATGTAGGGCGTGAAGGTGACGAACTGGCGGGGCACCTCGTCCGAGACGATGTACCAGGTGAGGAAGCCGATCGACGTCGCGGCCAGCACCCCGGCGGCCACGGGCTTGCGCTGGATGAACCAGGCCCGGAGCGCGAGGACGGCGCTGAGCAGCGCGATGAACAGCAGCAGCGCCTGGATGGCCGCGTTGCTGCGGAGCTGGAGCGCATCGGTGAACCCGAACAGCGCGGCACCGCCGGCGGCGCCGAAGGGGTTCCAGTTGCCGAAGATCATCGCGGCGAGGCCGATGAAGCCGCGGCCGCCGGTCTGGCCCTCGCGGTAGATGTTCGAGGCCACGAGGGAGAGGTAGGCGCCGCCCAGGCCGGCCATCGCGCCGCTCAGGCTGACGGCGGCGTACTTCATGCGGTAGACGGGCACGCCGAGCGACTCAGCGGCCTCGGGGTTCTCTCCGCACGATCGCAGGCGCAACCCGAACGCCGTGCGCCACAGGAGCCACCACGTGAACGGCACGAGCGCGATGGCGAGGATCGTGAACAGCGAGACGTTCCAGGTGAAGCCCTTGAGGATCCCGCCGATGTCGGAGACGAGGAACCATCCCTGGGCCTCGAGCCAGCCGAACAGGTCGGGGGACTCCCATCCGAACAGGTCGCCGCCCGCGAGGAACGGTGCGGTGACGGTGGGGATGTCGTCGGTGATCGGCGGCGACTGGTTGGCGCCGCCGCCGGTGCCCGCGGTGTAGGTGATGACCGACAGGTAGCGGGCGACCCCCGCGCCGAGGATGTTGATCGCGACACCGGAGATGATGTGGTCGACGCCGAAGGTGACCGTGGCGATGGCGTGGACGAGTCCGCCGATCGCACCGCCGAGCAGGCCGAGCAGCACGCCCCACCAGATGCCGAACTCCCAGGCACCCCACGCCCCGAACCAGGTGCCGAGGATCATCATCCCCTCGAGACCGATGTTGATGATGCCGGAGCGCTCCGAGTAGATGCCGGCGAGCGCGGCGAGCCCGATCGGCACCGACAGGCGCAGGGCGGCACCGGCCGTGCCGGACGAGGTGAGCTCGCTGGTTCCGGCGATCTGGCGCGTGATGGCGAGCAGCACGATGCCGATGAAGGCGTAGATCGCTGCCCGATGCCAGGCGGCGAGCCCCGCGAGCCGGTCGAACGCGGGGTTGTCGGTCGTAGCGCCGCTGGGAGGGATGGTCGACGGGGCGGTCATGCGGCCACCGTCCCGGTCGTCGCCGTCGCCTCGGGCATCTGGCGTCCGATCGCCTTCTGCTGCTGGGCCTCACGCCAGCGCCGCACCAGCTCGTAGGCGACGACCACCGAGATGACGATGACGCCCTGCATGATCACCACGATCTCCTTGGGGATGCCCTGGAGGTCGAGGACCTGCGCCGAGCGGTCCATGAAGCCGAACAGCAGCGCGCCGACGGCGATACCGATCGGGTTGTTGCGCCCGAGGAGCGCCACGGCGATGCCGGTAAAGCCGAGCTGCTGGGGGAAGTCGACGGTGAAGCGGTGGAAGTAGCCGAGGAGCTGGGACATGCCGACCAGCCCCGCGATGCCGCCGGAGATCATCAGCGTGGTGAACACCATCGGGCGGGGGCGCACGCCGCTCACCTGGGCGGCGCTCGGGTTGATGCCCGAAGCCCGCAGATCGAAGCCGAAGCGGGTGCGCCAGATGACGACGTAGTAGGCGATGCCGAGGGCGATCGCTATGAGGAGGAACCCGTAGAGGTCGGCGCCGCGGACGTCGAAGCCGAGCCACTCGAGCACCGGCGTCAACGAAGGGAACTGGCCGGACGCGGGGATCCGTGCCGTGGACAGCTCGAGGTCGGTCTCTGAGGTCTTCTCGTCGAGGAAGCTCGAGAGCAGCCACGCGGTGAGACCGATCGAGATGGCGTTCATCATGATCGTCGAGATGACCTCGTGGACCCCGCGGGTGACCTTCAGGACCGCGGGGACCGCCATCCACGCCATGCCGGCGAGCACGGCGACGACGATGACGAGGGTGACGTGCAGCGGCGCGGGCAGCACGACCGCGCTGCCGACCGCGGCGGCGGCTACGGCGGCGATGCGGTACTGCCCTTCGACGCCGATGTTGAGCAGGCCCATCTTCATGCCGACCGCCACGGCGAGGCCCGATACGAACAGGGGCACCGCCCGGTTGACGGTCGACACCAGGGAGTCGCTGCGCGTGCCGTACTGCCACATCGACCGGTACGCCTCGATCGGCGATGCGTCGGCGAGCAGGAGGAAGAGCGACGACAGCACCAGCGAGAACGCGATGGCGAGCACCGGTGCGACGAGCACCAGGCCGGCGCGCCGGGCGAGCTCGACGACCTTCATCGCTGCGCCTCGGGGACGGTGCCGGTCATGTAGCAGCCGAGGTCCTCGGCGGTGACCGTGCGTGGGTCGAGCCCGGTGATCAGCCGGCCGCGGTGGATGACGCACAGGGTGTCGGACAGGCCGATCAGCTCGTCGAGGTCGGCCGAGATCAGCAGCACGGCGAGCCCGTCGGCGCGGGCGTCGCGCAGCCGGCCCCACACGGCGGCCTGCGCGCCGACGTCGATCCCTCGGGTGGGATGGGCGGCGATCAGCATCGATGGTGCCGACTTCATCTCGCGACCGACGATGAGCTTCTGCTGGTTGCCTCCCGACAGCGCGTAGGCGGGGACCTCGATGCTCGGCGTGCGGACGTCGTACTCGTCGACGATGGCGGCCGTCTCGCGGCGTGCGCCGCCTCGGTCGATCCAGATCCCGCGGCTGTAGGGAACGGTGCCCTGGTGACCGAGCATGGCGTTCTCCCACAGCGGCTCGGACAGCAGGAGGGCCTCTCGGTGGCGGTCCTGGGGGATGTAGCCCATGCCGGCCTCACGTCGCCGCCGGGTGGGCCAGCGGGTGATGTCCTGGCCGCCCATCTCGATGGTGCCGTGGGCGAGGGGTTCGATCCCGAGGAGCGCGTCGATGAGCTCGGCCTGGCCGTTGCCCTCGACCCCGGCGAGCCCCACGATCTCGCCCCGTCGCACCTGGAAGGTGACGTGGTCGACCGCGAGGCGACCGTTGGGCTCCGCCACCGCGACGTCGCGCACGTCGAGCTCGACCTGGTCGGTGACGGTGCTGCCGCGGGTCTCGGGCGTCGGGAGCTCGCTGCCCACCATCATCTCTGCCAGCTCGCGGGTGCTGGTCGTGCGCGGCTCGACGGTGCCGACCGTCGTGCCGGCACGGACCACGGTGATCGAGTCGGCGATGCTCAGGACCTCGTCGAGCTTGTGGCTGATGAAGATCATCGTCACGCCCTCGCGCTTGAGCTCGCGCAGGTTGGCGAACAGCTCGTCGACCTCCTGGGGGACGAGGACCGCCGTCGGCTCGTCCAGGATGAGGATCTGTGCGCCGCGGTACAGGACCTTGAGGATCTCGACGCGCTGACGTTCGCCGATGCCGAGCTCCTCGACCAGCTCGCCGGGGTCGACGTCGAGCCCGTAGGTGTCGGCGAGCTCGGTGATGCGCCGGCGACCCTCGGCGATGTCGAGCCGCATGCCCTTACGTGGCTCGCTGCCGAGGACGATGTTCTCGAGCACAGTGAGGTTGTCGGCCAGCATGAAGTGCTGGTGGACCATGCCGATCCCGAGCGCGATCGCATCGGTGGGCGAGTGCAGCTCCGTGGGGGCGCCGTCGATCTCGATCGTGCCCTCGTCGGGGCGCTGCATCCCGTAGAGGATCTTCATCAGCGTCGACTTGCCGGCACCGTTCTCTCCGACGATCGCGTGGATCTCGCCACGATCGACCGACAGGTCGATGTCACGGTTGGCGACCACGCCGGGGAACCGCTTCGTGATGCCGGAGAGCCGGACGGCCGGCGGGCTGTCGGAGGTCGGTTCGCTCACGCTCGGTGCGCCTCGCTTGGTCCGGGGAGCCCTGGTGTCCGGGGACTGCAACGGGCCCGGGGCGACACTAGCCCCGGGCCCGTCGTCAGGATCGGCTGGGATCAGGGTGCGGTGGGCACCTCGATGTCGCCGTCGATGATCTGCTGCTTGAAGTCGTCGAGATCCGACGTGATGTCGTCGATGAAGCCGCCGGAGGTGGAGTACCCGACACCGTCGTCCTCGAGGTCGTACAGCTGCACACCGGAGATCTCGCCGCTGTCGACGAAGGCGCTGATGGTCTCGAACACGCCGACGTCGACGCGCTTCAGCATCGAGGTGAGGATCACGGCGTTGAGCGGCTCGCCCACGGTGAGGTACTGATCGGAGTCGACACCGATCGCCCACACGTCGCCCGCGTCGTCGGCGGCGTCGAACAGGCCGTTCCCCGAACCGCCCGCCGCGTGGTAGATCACGTCGGCGCCGTTGCCGTACATGCTGTTGGCGATCTCGGTGGCCCGCGCCGGGTCGTTGAAGCCCGAGAAGTCGGGCGGCTGGGAGATGTACTCGACGTCGATCTCGATGTCGGGGTTCACCGCCGTCGCACCGGCCACGTAGCCGGCCTCGAACTTCCCGATCAGGTCGTTCTCGACACCACCGATGAACCCGATGTGGTCGGTCTCCGTGGTCAGCGCCGCGGCGGCACCGACCAGGAAGGACCCCTGCTCCTCGGAGAACAGGATCGAGGCGACGTTGTCGGCCTCGACCACCGAGTCGATGATCGCGAACGACGTGTCGGGGAACTCGCCCGCAACGGTGGCGAGCGGCTCGGCGAACGCGAAGCCCACGCCGATCACCAGGTCGTAGCCCTCATCGGCGAGCAGGCGGAGGAGCTCCTCGCGGTCCTCGCCACCGGCGCTCGGCTCGAGGTCCTTGACCTGGACACCGAGCTCCTCGCAGGCTTGCTGGAGACCGGCCCAGGCGGCGTCGTTGAACGACTGGTCGCCACGACCGCCGATGTCGTACACCATGCCGATCATGAGGTCGGAGTCACCGCCGGTGCACTCCTCGGTCTCTTCGCCGCCGTCGCCGCCTGCCTCGTCGCCACTGTCGTCGCCGCACGCCGCCGCGAGCAGACCGAACACGGCCAACAGCGCGACGAGCAGGCGCCAGCCCTTCAACTTGTTGCGCACGCAGTTCCTCCTGGTCGAGTCGCCGCCCGCTCTGGACGGCGCTTGGGA
>CAZBTQ010000205.1:0-5343 GCA_964494405.1 uncultured Iamiaceae bacterium | reverse complement strand
ACCCAACCCTCGCGCCACGGCTGGTCGCCGATCTTGCGCCAGTGGGCGTACGCCCGCGCCATCGTCGTCACGCCCCGTAGACGGATCTGAACCCCGTTCGGTTGACATCCTTCCCACCGGAACCGGCCCGTTGGCGGATCCCCCCTCCGGTCGGGCATCTGCCGACATGGCCGTCTGGGCCTGTAGGGTGTCTCGGTCGCACCGATCCGTCGGAGCGGCAGCGTCGGCCCTCATGGCCGGCGGGTCACGTTCGGGAGCACCCGGTCGAGGCCACCCTCTCCGTTCCGCCTGCGATGCGGCCGTGCCCACGGGTACGTCGGGGAGACAGCCCCTGGGATCCTTCGCACCCGTACCCACCTGCCCGCGCGTGCGGGCGAGAAGAGAGCAACTGGCATGTCCACCCCCACCCTCGAGGGTCCTGTCGCGGCCACCACCACGTTCGCGTCCCTCGGCGTCAACCGATCGATCGCCGACGGCCTCGCCGAGCGCGGCATCTTCGAACCCTTCCCCATCCAGTCCGCAACCCTCCCTGACGCCCTCGCCGGGCGCGACGTGTGCGGCAAGGCCCCCACCGGGTCCGGCAAGACCATCGCCTTCGGCATCCCGCTCGTGAGCGGGCTCGGCAAGGCCCGCCCCCGTCGGCCCCGCGGCCTCGTCCTCGTGCCCACCCGCGAGCTCGCCACCCAGGTCCACGAGGAGATCCGCAACCTCGCCGGCCCTGGCGGCGCCACCTCTGCCACGTTCTTCGGCGGCGTCGGCTTCGGCCCCCAGATCAAGGCG
This sequence comes from uncultured Iamiaceae bacterium, assembly GCA_964494405.1. Classification (GTDB taxonomy): domain Bacteria; phylum Actinomycetota; class Acidimicrobiia; order Acidimicrobiales; family SKKL01; genus Actinomarinicola. Next base: position 4,563 of record CAZBTQ010000205.1, on the reverse strand, counting down.
CTGCACCGCGGCGTCGACATCGCGGTCGCCTGCCCCGGGCGCCTCGCCGACCTCGTCCAGCAGGGCGAGTTCAAGCTCGACGACGTCCGCATCGCGGTCCTCGACGAGGCCGACCGCATGGCCGACATGGGCTTCCTGCCCGAGGTCAAGCGCATCCTCGACCGCACGCCAGACGACCGCCAGACGCTGCTGTTCTCGGCCACCCTCGACGGCGACGTCGATGTGCTGATCCGCCGCTACCAGACCAACCCCGTCCGCCACGAGCACGTCGTCGAGGAGGACGCCCCGAAGAACCGCCACGAGTTCTGGGCGGTCGACCGCTCCGAGCGGCTCGCGACGACGGCCCGCCTGATCGCCACCGAGTGGCCGGCGATCGTGTTCGTCCGCACCAAGCGCGGCGCAGACCGCGTGGCCAAGCAGCTCGAGCGTGACGGCATCGCCGCCGCCGCCATCCACGGCGACCGGTCGCAGAGCCAGCGCGAGCGGGCGCTGTCGGACTTCACGACCGGTCGGGTCCAGGCTCTGGTCGCCACCGACGTCGCCGCCCGCGGCATCCACGTCGACGGCGTCGCGTGCGTCGTGCACTTCGACGTGCCCGCCGACCACAAGGACTTCGTGCACCGCTCCGGCCGCACCGGCCGCGCCGGCAGCGAAGGCCTCGTCGTCACCCTCGTGCCGTCCGACCAGATCCGCGAGGTCAAGAAGATGCAGCGGACGCTCGACATGGTCGTCGGCGTGCACCAGCCCACCCTCGACGACCTCGGGCCGGCGCGCCCGATGCCGAAGCCCGCTCCCCGCGAGGAGCGCCCCTCCGGCGACCGTTCGCGCTCGTCGCGCCCAAACCGGGGCAAGGGAGCCAGGCCGGGTGGACCGTCGGCCTCGAACGGCCGCAAGCCCTACCAGGGTCGCCGTCGCAACGGCAACGGCAGCGGCAACAGCAACGGCAACGCCGCCAGGTCGGGCCGCCCGCCTGCCGCCAAACGCTCCCGCTGACCGAGGCCCACACGCGAACGTTGGCGGACACCGAGCGCTGTGCGCCCCGTGCCCGCCAATGTTCGGCGGTTCTTCAGCGGTCGACGATCAGACGGCGTCGATGCCCATCTCACCGGTGCGGATCCGCACCAGCGAGCCAACGGCGGTCGTCCAGATCTTGCCGTCGCCGATCTTCTCGGTGCGGGCGGCCTCGGTGATGGCGGTGACCACACCGTCGACGTCGGGATCGTCGACGACGATCTCGATCTTGACCTTGGGCACGAAGTCGATCTTGTACTCGGCGCCTCGGTAGGTCTCGGTGTGGCCGCCCTGGCGGCCGAAGCCCTTCACCTCGCTGACGGTGAGGCCCTGGACGCCCGCCGAGCGGAGGGCGTCCTTCACCTCGTCGAGCATGTGGGGCTTGATGATGGCGGTGATGAGTTGCATCGCAGCTCTCCTCTCAGTGCCCAGCGCTCGCGCCGGCAAGGGTGTCGGGACCGTAGCCGGGGGCGCCGTGCTCGAGGACGTCGAGACCCTCGATCTCCTCCTCGGCGCTGACCCGGAGGCCGATGGTCGCCTTGATGGCGAGGAACAGGATGCCGGTGGTCGCTAGCGTCCAGACCGCCACGGTGACCACGCCGATGGCCTGGGTGATCAGTTGGTCGAGCCCGTCGCCGAAGAACAGCCCGCCCTCGCTGGCGAACAGTCCGACCGCCAAGGTGCCCCACACACCGCAGATGCCGTGCACCGAGATGGCCCCGACGGGGTCGTCGATGTGGATCTTGTCGAAGAACATCACCGAGAAGACCACGAGCACGCCGGCGACGCCGCCCGCGATGACCGCCGACCAGTTGTTGAGGACGGCGCAGCCAGCGGTGATGCCGACCAGTCCGGCGAGCACGCCGTTGCCGACCATGGCGACGTCGGGCTTGCCAGAGATGATCCAGATCGTGGCCATGGCCGTCAGCGCACCAGCGGTTGCCGCGAGCACGGTGGTGACCGCGATGGCGCCCGCAGCCTTGTCGGCCGCCAGCAGCGAACCGGGGTTGAACCCGAACCAGCCGACCAGGAGGATGAACACGCCGACGAGTGCGAACGGGATGGAGTGGCCGAGGATCGCTCGCGGCTTGCCGTCCTCGCCGTACTTGCCGATGCGTGGCCCGAGGATCAGCGCGCCCATCAGCGCAGCCCAGCCGCCGACGGAGTGGACGACGGTGGACCCGGCGAAGTCGTGGAACGGCGTGTCGAGGTTGGCGAGCCAGCCGCCGCCCCAGATCCAGTGCACGACCACCGGGTAGATGAGGGCGCTGATCACGAAGCTGTAGACCAGGTACGACTTGAACTGCGTGCGCTCGGCCATCGCCCCGGACACGATCGTCGCCGCGGTCGCCGCGAACGCCACCTGGAAGATGAAGAAGCTCGGCGTGGTGAGCGTACCGAACCCCTCGCTGAAGGTGCTTGAGCTGATGAACCAACCCTCGGTGCCGATGAAGTCGTTGCCCGGCCCGTAGGCGAAGGCGAACCCGATCGCCGCGAACGCCGGCACGCCGACGCAGAAGTCGATCAGGTTCTTCAGCATGATGTTGGCGACGTTCTTGGCCCTCGTGAGGCCCGCCTCCACGAGCGCGAAGCCCGCCTGCATGAAGATCACCAGGACCGCCGCGACCAGGATCCAGATGTTGTCGAGCGTCGCTTGCAGGTCGGCGACGCCGGCAGCATCATCCTGTGCGAGCGCGGGGCTGGCCCACAGGAGCGTGAACGCTCCCACCAGCCCCGCTCCGGTGAGCAGTTTCCTTCTCATTGCTGTCCTCCTCGACGCCCTCTCGAGCGGATGTGTCGACGTGATGCGGCGACCGTAGAGAGGCGCCGTGTCGCGCCGGTGATCGGCGTGTTACGCCTGGCTCACCCTTTGCTGACGCGCATCTGACGCCGCTTCCAGCACGTAGCCCCTCGATCGAACGGTCTTGATGACCAGTCCGACCGGGCCGAGTCGTCGGCGCAGGCGCAGGACGTGCACGTCGAGCGCGTTGCGCCGCGGGGCCCCGTCCGGCCAGCCTGCCTTCGCCAGCGCGTCCCGACTCACCACTGCGCCGAAGCGGGCCAGCAGGGCCGAGGTGAGGCGGCTCTCCACCGGGGGCAGCGCCACCCAGCTGCCGTCCACGCGCAGCACCCCGTCCTCGTCGAGGGAGGGAACGTCCTCGACCGCACCGATCGCGCGCAGCTCCAGCGCCCGAACCCGCGCCCGGAGGTCGGACTCGTCGGCGGGAAGGCGGATCCAGTCTTCGAGAGCGTCAACCGCGGTGGGGGCAGGCGATCCGTCGTCCAGCATCAGGAGCCGCGGTCGGCCCGTGCGACGGAGCTCGTCGCGGCGCTCCCGCTCGTCTGGCCACCTCACGAGCACGACGTCCATGGCGGCACGCTAGGAAGCCGGTGTTTCTCGACTGTTTCGCCTGGGTGAACACGCTCCTGCAACGGTTCGCGCCGGTTGAGATGTGGCGCGATCGGGCCGCAGGGGATTCCGTGCGGGAAGGGCATCGCGACTACCGTCGGCAGGCGATGAGCACCGCAACGGACACCTCCACCGACACCGAGGCGGCACGCGACAAGTCGCGGATCCGCCCCCACCACGTCGTCGTCGGGTTCGGCGTCGCGGTCGCCGTGTTCACCGCGCTGTCCGGCGTCGCGTCGCTGGTGTTCGACCAGCACGACGACTCCGAGATCCAGCGGCACGTCTTCGAGAACGTGCCGAGCGGCGTGAAGCTCGCGTTCTACACGCTCATCCCCGTGCTGATCGTCTACGGCGGCGTCCTCTTCTCCCAGCGAGTCAAGAACTGGGAGCGCGGCGCTCCCGACCGCCGGGCCACCACCAAGCAGAACGCACCCCGCCGCCTGAAGGACTTCCGCGCCGGCGTCTACATGCAGACCCTCCTGCGCGACCCGGCTGCCGGCATCATGCACTCGCTGATCTACTTCAGCTTCCTGGTGCTGCTCGCGGTCACGACCGTCCTCGAGATCAACCACCAGATGCCCGAGGCCGCGAAGTTCCTCCACGGCGACGTCTACAAGGCCTATGCCTTCATCGGCGATCTCGCCGGGCTCGGCCTGCTCGTCGGTGTGGTGTGGGCCATCGTGCGGCGCTACGTGCAGCGGCCGTACCGCATCCGGATCAAGTCGAAGCCCGAGCACGTCATCATCCTCGGCACCTTCCTCGTCCTTGCGGTCACCGGCTTCACCACCGAGATGTTCCGCATCGCCCTCGACGGCCGCCCCGACTTCGAGAAGTGGTCGTTCATCGGCTACCCGCTGTCGGGTCTGGTGGAGAACGTCGACACCGTCGCCGGCTGGCACCAGTCGCAGTGGATCATCCACGTGCTGGCGTTCGTCACGTTCCTGGTCATCCTGCCCACGACGATGCTGCGCCACATGTTCACGTCGCCGCTCAACATGTACCTGCGCGACCGCGAGCGTCCCAAGGGCGCGATGAAGCCGATGCCGAACCTGATGGAGACCGAGCTCGAGAGCTTCGGCGCCTCCACCGTCGAGGACTTCACCTGGAAGCAGCTGCTCGACACCGACGCCTGCACCATGTGC
>CAZBTQ010000204.1:0-5353 GCA_964494405.1 uncultured Iamiaceae bacterium | reverse complement strand
TCACGTCACTGCAAGCGGAGCAGGTGCGAGCGATCTCGGTCTCGCGACTGATCTCTCGACTTGGGAGCCTCGGTGGTTCTGATCGGCACGCACTGGACGAGACGCTGCGCAACGTGTTGGCACTCTGACTCGCATCACTACGCCCACGAGCCCAACGCCGGCGAATTCGTGCTCCCCGGCTGAAGGGTCCCGAGGCGTTGGACTATTGAACTTCCCAGGAGTTGACCCCGTACGCGCCTTGCTCCTTGACCTGCACGATCGCAGTGCCGACCTCAGGCCCAGCGTCGGTCGAGGACACAATGCGGAACTTGCGCAGAACGATACCGTCCTTGAGGCCGACCGGAACTGGGGCCTCCCGCACGTCGTGGACGTCGAAGGTGGCAGCTGTGATCCCGCCGAGCATCTGCACGTCAAGACCATTCGGGTTCGCCACCCGGAACCGTCCTTGCGGCATCGAGATGTAGCCAGGGATCTCGACGGTGACCGCCGCCGTACCCTGAAGGTCGACGTCGATCACCGGTGTCGGTGGCGACACCGTCGGGGATTCGGGGGTGGGCAGCGCTTCCCAGGGAGTGAGGGCAGCCAACACGTTGATCCCGAGAGCAGCCGGTGATGCGGTGGAGTTGCCGGCGAGGTTCGTTGCCGTCACCGTGAACGAATAGAGGCCAAGCGCGCTCAGGCCGGTCACATCGCACACGAGGTCCGGCGTTGGAGTCACGTCCATATTGACTGTGCACGTGTTCCCGCCTGGCGATGCCGTGACCGTGTACGACGTGATTGGCGCGCCATTTTCGGCCGACACTGCCGGTGCCGTCCACGACGCCCGAGCGATCCCCCCGGCGAACGCCTCCACGGTCGGCAGAGCCGGTCGGCTCGGCACGCCGACCGTGGAGCCGTTCGCCCGGACCGACTCCGACGGGGCGGAGGCCGGCGAGTCCCCGATCGCATTGGTCGCCACGACGGTGAACGTGTTGTTCCCGGAATCACTCAGCCCCGTAACGGTGCAGCTGAGAAGTGCGACTGTGGAGCACGTGGACCCGTTGGACGAGGCTGTCACCTTGTATCCGGTGATCAACGAACCGCCGTCGTTGGACGGTGCCGTCCACGACACGCGTACGGCCTTGTTGCGCTTCTCCACCGTCACCCCGGAGGGTGCGGCCGGCGCCTGCGGTTCTGGGGTGAACGTGGATGGTACGTACGCCTGCGCGGTCGCCGAGATCGGATTCTCGCTTCCGACCACCGACAGTGGGACCTGCACCTTGCCCGGCACGAAGAGCTCGGCACCCGTCACCCCATCCGCGAGCAGGTCACCGTTGACGGTCTCGATCGACACTCCCTGGGAGGGGGCGTCACCGGTGTCACCAGGCTGGACGTACCGCGCGTTGAACCGCAACGAGACGGGAGCACCGCTCGCGTCATCGTTCGACACGACCAGGCGTGCCTGGTTGCCAAAGACCCACGTGGCGCCGAGTCCGCTCATGTTGTGGGTGCTCGGCACGCTCTCCGCATAGAAGATCGCCTCCTGGTCGGACGTGCACCCAGGGATCGCTCCCGAGCCGACGACGACATCGGCACCGTTCTTGACCGTTATCTCGTTCTCGAAGTAGTAGATCCCGGAGGTGAAGTACGTCGGGCCGGCGAGGGTGACCGGATCGACATACGTGCCGGGGAAGTACACGGTGCAGGCGTCGTACCCGTCGGGCATCTGAGTTCCGCCCGGTGGACGGAAGTTCAATCCGTGCACGGGCAGGTTCGGCAACCAGATCTTGTCGGTCTCCGACAGTGTTGAGGTCTGGTCGAGCCAGCCCCCCTCGGTTGTCTGGACGACGGGGGCACCCGGAACACCTTGCAAGTAGCTGGGCGGTGCCTCACCCACCTGCGTCGTGACGATTCCAACCCGCTTCTCGTCCTCACCCTGCGAGAACTCCGAACCGATCCAGTAGCACTGCGTCGTCACGGTGTTGCCGTTGTTCACCGTCGGGGCCAGCGTGATCGGGGTGCTCGGTCCACCGTCACATGCGCTGTACAGCCCCATCGGATCGGCTAGCGCGAGACGGAGCCCTGACTTGACCCCCTCGATCCGCTGGGACTTGTTGCTGAGCACGGTGTTGGCGCGCAGCACCGTCATCGCGTAGGTCATCGTCGGGATCACGATGAGCGAACCGATCACCATCAGCACGAGCACGAGTACGAGCGCCGAGCCATCGTCACGCGAGCGGCGCCGGTCGGGCGCGTCGGCCGCTGAGGACAGGAACGTCATTTCGACACCGACAACGTGCACGAGACCGCTTCGTTCGCGGCGATCTTCACGCGCACGCCCTTCCACAACCCGCCCTCGGGAATGTTGATCTCAGTGGACAATCGGGGCTGGTTCCCGGCTCGGCAACTCCAGGCCCCTGGCGTGTAGCCGATGAGCTCGGAGTAGTTCTGTGGGAACACGTCGACGGTCACGAACTCACCGTTCGGGATCGCGAAGTCGAAGGTGCCCGTGTAGAACTGCTGGTTCGTCGTGACAACGGTCGGGGTCATCTCGACCTTCACGCCACCCGAATCGACCACCTGGCTGTTCTGATAACGGAAAGTGTCGGGTGCCGGCGTCGTGCCACCGACCTTGGTCTGCAGCGTCAGAGTGCCGCCGCACTCACCGAGTGCGACCGCCTCCATGGCGTTGCTGAAGTCCGACCAGTTGGGCACCGTGTACATGTCGGCGATCGTGGCGTTCGTGTACCGCGTCCCGTCCCAGTTGGCGGGAGTTCCGTAATCGTTGCCCGCAATCATGCGGGCAAGGATCATGCTGTTCTTGGTCTGCGCCGTGACCGCGGGGTCGTAGTCCGTGTAAGGCGGCGAGTTGTAGACCTTGGTCGACCGGTACTGGCTCGACGAACCCGACGAACGGCTTCCTGTCCACGGTTCCCAATCCGGGCCCGCTGCCCACGTCTTGCCGACGGCACGATACGCAGGATTGGTGGAGTTGGCGTTGTACTCGGCAGTGGAGACCGGCGCGGACGACTGAAGCGTCTGCACCGGTGTCTGTGTCGTGGAGACGACTGTCCGCCTCGACCCATCGCTGCTGCTGTCGTTCGGTGGATTCTCCACCGTCCGGTAGACACTCTCGCTCACCACTGTCCAGCCGAGATCGCGACGGCGATTGCTGTTCGTGTTCTCCCAAGTGTTCTTGCTCACCCAGTAGAACGCCGAGTCCGGGTCATACCTGGACGGCTTGACCTGATAACGCAACTCGTACTCGTAGGTGTTCGTCGTCACGTAGGTCGTCTTGAACGTGTCCTTCACATAGCTGTATGAACCGCGCTCCCAGGTGAGGGTGTAGCCGGCACCGGGATTCGAGATCCACGTGGAGTTCTTGCTGAGATCGGGACCGACGCCGACGCCGATCATCCGTACGCTGCGACGGAACTTGTTGGCGATGTAGTCGGCTCGGTTGAAACCGACCTGGTTGTAGACGCTGCCATTCGAGTTGGGCCATGGCGCGCCCGGCGCTGCCGGTTCGGCCGGCAATGACCCGTTCCGATTGGCCAGGCGCTCAGTCGTCGGTACGCCGTCAGTGAAGAAGACGACGGTCTCGGGCATCTGGGTGGTGATCGAACCATCGGACTCGTAGAACGTGCGAAAGAGTGCGTCCTCCCAGTTCGTGCTCGACTTCGAACTCAGCCCGTTGATCGCGGCGAGTAGCGCATTCACATCCGCCTCGTTGGTCATGTCGAAGTAGTGATGCCACTCGGAGCTCCCCAGGATGCTGGCCTTCGTGTCAAAACGAACCACCTGGAGCTTCACCGGAGTCCCGGCGACGGCCTCGACGAACTTGCGCACGCCGGCTTTCACATCGTTGATGGCCGTGCTACCGATCGAGCCGGACTCGTCGATGACGAGGGTGATCGGACCGCCGCAGCGGCTCCGCGCTTCGACGAACGACGGAGTTCCCTGAACGCTCTTGGCATCGATCGTCGTGCGCACCGTGCCGCCAGCGGTGATGCTGATCTGGTTGATACCGCCGCCTGCACCTTCGCTGTCACCGCCACCGTTGATCGACACGATCACCCGGTTGGCATCCTTCAGGTCGGAGTCGTTGCAGAGCGACGTCTGCCCCGGCGGAGGCGTGGGGCATGCGAAGTCGCCTTCGGTGATGGCGTCAGCAGCGAGCGGTTCGCTCACGATGATCACCCACGTCGGCCTGGTGCACGGCACCGGGTCGACCTCGCGACTGCAGGCCTCGCCGTTCGCGACACCTGGTACGAACGCTTCGCCGGCCGGCGGTCCCGGCAGGTCACGCAGAACGATCTTGCTGCTGCAGACCCATGCGCTCCCGTTCGTCGACTGACACTCGACCCGAGACAGGTTGTACGTCTCACCGTCGCCGCTGGGCGCAAAATGATACGACACGTTGGTCGTCGTCACAGTTCCATCGCCGTTGTCGAGCGTCCACGTCAGCATCATGACGTTCGAGCCGCCGCTGAGATCGATGCCATCACACACGGTCGCGCCACAGGGAGTCGCTTCCGGGCTGGTATCGACGATGTCCGCAGACGCGAGGTCGGCGGGGATCCACATGCTGATCGTCTGCTCGGCGCGAGCGACGTTGAGACGGCCTTCGGTGTTGTCCTGTTGGCGCAGCGTCACGATGATCGCGCTGGAGAGCACGGTCATGAGGAGCCCGAGCATGACGATGGCGACGAGCAACTCTGGAAGGGTCATCCCTTCGTCCCGACGATCCGACACGGCACGCTGAATCGAACGACGATCAGACATTGGACTTCACCACCTCGATTGAGCGACGGACCTTGCCGTCGGGGCTGACCACCGAAACCGTGACCTTCTGTACGAGCAGTTCGCTCGGAACCACCCCGTCACAGCCCTCGTAGCCGGGTTGACCGGTCTTCCAGGTGCCGGTGACCGACGCATCGGCGCCCGGCACGTAGTACTGCTGGGTGACCGAAGCGTTTTCCTTCGGCCAGCCTTCGATCTGAACGGCCGCTTGGGCATAGATCGTGTAGTCGCAACTCTGCGGTGCTCGGTTGACACGGTCTGCGGCGTTGACGATGGCGGTTTCGACCTGGGCTGCCGAACGGCTGGTCGACGACGCCTTGATGCTCGTTCCGACCGCGCTCAGGATCGCGACCACGACGATTCCCATGAGTGTGATCGACACGACGATCTCGACGATCGAGAATCCACCGTCGCGTCGCGCCCGGCCTCGAGGGCCGTCGGGCACGTCTGGAGTGGAGGGATTGTTCATTCGTGTCCTCATCGGTCGGTGCGTCGCTGGTCTTGAGACTCAGCGGGACGCACGGTACGGACGCCACCGTCAGCGGTCGGCCCGCCGCGCGTCAGGGGAGTG
>CAZBTQ010000203.1:2185-5377 GCA_964494405.1 uncultured Iamiaceae bacterium | reverse complement strand
CCGCGCCCTACGAGATCCGCATCTTCGGCGACCCGGTGCTGCGCAAGCGTGCCGACGAGATCGACGACGTCGACGACCGGCTCGTGCGCCTCGTCGAGGACATGGTGCAGACGATGTACGACGCCCCGGGTGTCGGACTCGCGGCACCCCAGATCGGCGTCGAGAAGCGCCTGTTCGTCTACGACATCGGCGACGGACCCGAGGCCATCATCAACCCGGTCATCTCCGAGTCCGACGGCGAGTGGGTCTTCGAAGAGGGCTGCCTGTCGGTGCCGGGGCTGAGCTGGGAGATCGTCCGCCCGAAGCAGGTGCACCTCACGGGCTACGACCTCGACGGCAACGAGGTCTCGTTCGAGGCCGACGAGTACCTGGCTCGCGTCTTCCAGCACGAGCTCGACCACCTGGACGGGGTGCTGCTGATCGAGCGCCTCGACGACGACACCCGCAAGGACGCCATGCGAACGCTGCGCGAGCGGGCCCTGGCGGCCGACGAGGCCGCGGCGCCGTCGCGCCTCGGCGGTCTGCGCCTTCGCTGACGTCGTGGTCCGTGCCGCGCCGGACCACCCGCGCCGTCTCGTCTACCTCGGCACACCCGACGTCGCCGTCCCGCCGTTGCGGGCGCTGCACGCTGCCGGCTTCGAGATCGCGCTCGTCGTCACCCGTGCCGACAAGAGGCGTGGGCGCGGCGGGCAACTCACGCCGAGTCCGGTGAAGGCAGCGGCGCTCGACCTGGGGTTGCCGACGACCACCGACGTCGACGCTGCGCTCGACGTGGGCGCCGACCTCGGCGTCGTCGTCGCCTTCGGTCGCATCATCAAGCCGCACGTGCTCGACGAGCTGGCGATGGTGAACCTGCACTTCTCCCTCCTGCCGCGCTGGCGAGGGGCGGCTCCGGTCGAGCGCGCCATCCTCGCGGGCGACGACGTCACCGGCGTGTGCCTCATGGAGGTCGCCGACGGGCTCGACGAAGGGGGCGTCTACCGCAGCGAGGCCACGCCGATCGGCCCTGACGACACGCTCGACGAGCTGCGCGGCCGGTTGGTCGACATCGGCTCGAACCTGCTGGTCGACGCGCTGCAGCACGGGCTCGGTGCGCCATCGCCGCAGGAGGGCGAGGTCACCTACGCCGACAAGATCGACAGGTCCGAGCACCAGATCGCCTGGTCAGCGCCGGCCATGGCGGTGCATGCGACCGTGAGGATCGGCGACGCGTGGACCACGTTGCACGGCAAGCGCCTCAAGGTGCACCGCACCGCGCTCGTCGATCGGCACGACCTCGATGCTGGCCAGGTCGACGGCGTGGTCGTCGGAACCGGCGGCGGGGCGGTCGAGCTGGTCGAGGTGCAGCCCGAGGGCAAGCCTCGGCGAGCCGCGGCCGACTGGCTGAACGGCGCGCAGCTCGGGCCGGACGACCGGCTCGGGCGATGACGGCCGCGAAGCCTGCACCGGCGACGTCCACGGACGCGCGGGCCGAGCCCCCTGGCGTCGCCGCGCGCCGGGTGGCGATCGAGGCGCTCGTCCGCATCGACGCCGACGACGCCTACGCCAACCTCGTGCTGGGCCACGTACTGGATCGTTCGGGCCTTGCCGACGGTCGCGACCGGGGCCTGGTCACCGAGCTCGTCTACGGCACGACGCGCATGCGCAGGGCGTGCGACGCGCTCGTCGACCCGTTCCTCTCACGATCGGTCGACCCGGAGGTGCGGGCCGCGCTGCGCCTCGGCGCCTACCAGGTGCACGTGGCGGGGATCCCGCCTCACGCGGCGGTATCGGCCACCGTCGGAGCGGTGCCCCGCAAGGTCCGCGGGTTCGTCAACGCCGTGCTCCGGCGCGTCACCGAGGCGGCTCCCGTCTGGGGCGACGAGCCGACCCGGCTGAGCTACCCCGACTGGATCGTCGACCGGCTCACGGCCGACCTCGGCGCAGGGCCTGCGATCGCCGCGCTCGAGCAGATGAACCGCGCTCCGCAGGTGCACCGCCGCGACGACGGATACGTCCAGGACCTCGCGTCGCAGTGGGTGGTCGACCTGGTCGATGCGTCGCCCGGCGACCGGGTCGCCGACCTGTGCGCGGCACCCGGCGGCAAGGCGACCGGGCTCGCCGCCGCGGGCGCGTGGGTCGCGGCATCGGATCTGCGTCCCGCCCGAGTGGGGTTGGTGTCGTCCAACGTGGCCACCACCGGCGCGAGCGGTGTTGCCGTGCTCGCTGCCGACGCGCTCGCACCGCCCTTCGTCGACGGCGCGTTCGACCGCGTGCTCGTCGATGCGCCGTGCTCGGGGCTCGGCGTGTTGCGGCGTCGGGCCGATGCGCGGTGGAGGATCGAGCCCGCCGACGTCGAGCGGCTGGCCGAGCTCCAGCGACGGATCGTCAGCCGCGCCGCCGACCTCGTGCGTCCGGGTGGCGTGCTCGTCTACTCGGTGTGCACCCTGACGGCCGCCGAGACGCTGGGGGTCGACCAGCACCTGGCCGCGACGCGTCCCGACCTCGAACCGCTCGACGCCCCCGACGGCCCGTGGATGCCATGGGGGAGGGGCGCGCTGCTGCTCCCGCAGGCCGCCGACACCGACGGCATGATGATCCTCCGGCTCCGCCGCACGCCGTGACCCCGACCGAGGAGGAACACGTGTCCGACGACCACCACGACGAGGTGCCACTCGACGCCAAGGTGTTGACCGTGTCCGACGGGGTCATCGCCGGCACGCGCGAGGACCGATCCGGCGAGGCCCTGGCCGCCCGCCTGGCCGAGGACGGTTGGCGGGTGGTCGAGGCGCGCGTGGTCGCCGACGGGGTCGAGAACGTCCGCGACGCGCTGGTCGACATGGCCGATGGCTTCAGCGGCCTGATCGCCACCACTGGCGGCACCGGCTTCGGGCCCAGAGACCTCACGCCGGAGGGCACCCGTGCCGCCATCGACCGTGAGGCGCCAGGCCTCGCTGAGGCGATGCGCCTGGTCAGCCCGCTCGGGCGGCTCTCGCGTGGCATCGCGGGCACGGTCGGCCAGGCGCTGGTCGTGAACGGGCCGGGCTCGACGAAGGGTGCGGTCGAGACGATCGAGGCAATCCTCGACGTGCTGCCCCACGCCGTGCGCCTCCTCGCTGGCGAGCGCGAGCATTGAGGACGTGCGCGGGAGCGCCGGTAGCGTTGTCCCGGTAGGGCGGGGCCCGCTCGCAGCGGGGCGACGAGAGGCTGGGA
>CAZBTQ010000203.1:0-2085 GCA_964494405.1 uncultured Iamiaceae bacterium | reverse complement strand
GCTGTCCGGCCCCCTCGACGAGGTCCTCGACGAGCTCGGCAGCCGGGGAGTGGTGCACCTGCTGGTCGAAGGTGGGCCCGCGGTCGCCGGGGCGTTCCACCGCGCGGGGCTCGTCGACCACTACGCCGTCTACCTCGCGCCTGCGCTGTTCGGCGGCGATGACGCCAAGCCCCTGATGTCGGGTCCCGGCGCCGCCACGATCGCCGACCTGTGGCGCGGCAGGTTGGTGGACGTGACCCGGCTCGGCGACGATGTACGCCTGGACATCGAGCCCGACCCGGCCCGCCGCCCGGCCGATCCGTCCCGACAGCCCTTGGAGGCCCTCACGTGACCGCCGCCGACCCCAACAACTCTGCTCCCAACGTCTCTGCTCCCAACGACGGTGCTCCGAGCGAACCGGACCAGGGCTTCGCCTCGATCCCCGACGCCATCGAGGCCATCCGGCGCGGCGAGATCATCGTCGTGGTCGACGACGAGGACCGCGAGAACGAGGGCGACCTCATCATGGCGGCGGAGGCAGCGACCCCCGAGAAGCTCGCGTTCTTCGTGCGCCACACCTCGGGTGTGATCTGCGTCGCGCTCACCGGCGAGCGCTGCGACGCCCTCGGCCTGCCGCTGATGGTGGCCGACAACACCGAGTACCAGCGCACGGCCTTCACCCACACGGTCGACTACCGCCACGGCACCACCACGGGCATCTCGGCCGCCGACCGCACCGCCACCACCCTGGCTCTCGCCGACCCGCAGGTGGCCTGGAGCGACTTCAACCGGCCCGGGCACATCTTCCCTCTGCGGGCTCGCGACGGCGGCGTGCTCAAGCGGGCGGGGCACACCGAGGCCGCGGTCGACCTGGCACGACTGGCCGGTCTCGAACCGGCGGGCGCGCTCTGCGAGATCGTCAACGACGACGGCACGATGTCGCGGGTGCCCGACCTGCGCGTCTTCGCCGCCGAGCACGGCCTGTTGATGATCTCGATCGCCGACCTGATCCGCCACCGCCGGGCCCACGAGAAGCTGGTCGAGCGCACCGGCGAGGGCCGGGTGCCCACCGAGTTCGGCGCCTTCACCGCCTACGCGTTCCAGTCGGTGCTCGACGGCACCGAGCACGTCGCGTTCGTCAAGGGCGAGGTCGCGGGCTCCGAGCCGGTCTTGGTGCGGGTGCACAGCGAGTGCCTCACTGGCGACATCTTCGGGTCCCTGCGCTGCGACTGCGGCCCGCAGCTGAACGCAGCACTCGAACGCATCTCGAACGAGGGCAAGGGCGTCGTCGTCTACCTGCGTGGCCACGAGGGCCGTGGCATCGGCCTGGGCCACAAGCTGCGCGCCTACGGCCTCCAGGACGCCGGCCACGACACCGTCGACGCCAATCTCGCGCTCGGCCTGCCGGTCGACACCCGCGAGTACGGGATCGGCGCGCAGATCCTCGTGGATCTCGGCGTCGAGAAGCTGCGCATCCTCACCAACAACCCCGCCAAGTACGGCGGACTGCACGGCTACGGGCTCGAGGTCGTGGAGCGCGTCGCCCTCCAGCCGGCGCACAATGCGGAGAACATCGACTACCTGCGGGCCAAGCAGGCCCGCCTCGGCCACCTCCTGGAGGGACTCGACGATGACCAGCCCGACACCCCGACCCTGGAGCACCACGGTGACTGAGGGCTCCCTCGACGGCGCAGGACTGCGGGTCGCGGTCGTCTGCGGCCGGTTCAACGACCTGATCACCGAGCGGCTGCTGACCGGCGCCGAGGGGTCGCTACGGCGCCACGGCGTGTCGGGCGACGACGTGCAGGTGGTGTGGGTGCCGGGCGCGTTCGAGATCCCGCTGGTGTGCCAGCAGCTCGCAGCCAGCGGCGAGTACGACGCGGTCATCGCGCTCGGGGCCGTGATCCGCGGGGCCACCGGGCACTACGACCAGGTGGCCAACCAGGTGTCGGCGGGGCTCCAGCGGGCGTCGCTCGACACCGGCGTACCGGTGATCTTCGGGGTGCTCACCGTCGAGACCATCGAACAGGCCGTCGAGCGTGCCGGCACCAAGGCCGGCAACAAGGGCGAGGAGGCCGCCGCCACGGCCATCGAGATGGCGAACCT
>CAZBTQ010000202.1:0-5396 GCA_964494405.1 uncultured Iamiaceae bacterium | reverse complement strand
GGGCGGCCCGCCCCACTTCGTCCACGGCATGGCCGCGACCATCGACGTCACCCGCCGCTGACACCGGCAGGGCCGCCGCCCGTCAGGCTGCGGACGTGATGGCGCTGATCACCGCCATCAAGACGCCGAGCACCGACACCGTGACGAGCGTGTTGATCCGCATCGCCCGGTTGATCGCCGCCTCGTTCTTCGCTTGGTACACGTCGAAGCGGGCGTTCATCTCCGTCCTGAACGCGTTCATCTCGACCTCGAGCCCGTCGATGCCATGCTCGAGATCGGTCTTGGTCGCGACGTCGGCCCAGCCGACCGGGGGGAGGTACTCCATGAGGGTGGTTGCCTCCTCAGGTCCGACGACTTCGGTGAGGCGCTGGTACAAGCGGTGACGTGCGGACTCGGTGACGGCCATCGTGGCCTCCCATCTCGGTGACAGCTGAGCGGGAGGCCGGCTCCGATCACATCTACGGCAGCGCCGATCGTAGTGGCGCACACCCGCGGTGCAACAGGACCGATCGGAGGGGCAAGGCCTGGTGGGCCAGTTCACAGAACACCATTGTAATCAATTGTGAGCTGTTCTACAGTCGTCCTCGTGGCACGATCGAGCCCGACCGCTGACCCCGGAACCACCCGTCGGTCCTACCGGTCGCCCCGGCGCGAACAGCAGGCAGCCGAGACGCGCCAAGCCCTGGTCGACGCGGCAACGCGCCTGTTCCTCGCCCACGGCTGGGCCGGCACGGCGATGCGCGACATCGCCAGCGAGGCGGGCGTGGCCACCGAGACCATCTACACCCACTTCGCCTCCAAGGCCGACCTGCTCCAAGCGGCGATCGACGTCGCGGTGGTGGGCGACAACGCCCCCGTCGCCGTCGCCGACCGCCCCGAGTTCGTCGCCCTGGGCCAGGGGTCCCGGGCCGAGCGGCTGGCCGCGGCGGCCCGCGTCACGTCCGGCATCAACCAGCGCACGGCCGGCTTCGCCCGGGTGCTGCGCGAAGCCGCCCCCACCGACAAGACCATCGCCGCGTCCCTCACCGCCACCAAGGCCCGCCAACACACCGACGTGGCGTCGGGCGCCACCCTCGTCCTGGGCCGGGCCCCGACCACCGCCGAGGTCGACGCCATCTGGGCCCTGATCAGCGTCGAGGTCTACTTCCTCCTCGTGGAGGACTCGGGCTGGAGCATCGAGCAGTACGAGGCGTGGCTGGCCGCAACCCTCGACGCCGTCGTCCCGAAGGCCTGACCAAGGCAGACACCAACACACAGGGAGGTCCGATGACCGAGACCGATCCCAACGGACCCGCCGACACCCGCATGATGGGCGTCGTGCACGACGCGCTGCGGCGAGACCTCGCCCGCATGCGAGCGGTGCTGGCGGCCGAACCGCCGCCGGACCCCCGGCGACGGGTGGCCCTGGCCGACCATGCCACCTGGATGATGCGCTTCCTGCACCAGCACCACCGCAGCGAGGACGAGGGGCTGTATCCCGCCGTGCGGGCACGCAACCCCGGCGCCGGCGTCCTCCTCGACCGGATGGACGCCGACCACCAAGCCGTCGTCCCCGCCATCGCGCAGGTCGAGACCGCCGCGGCCGCCTACCGGTCCGGCGACGACGCGGGGGAGCGGGGCCGGCTCCTCACGGCGCTCGACGAGCTCGAGACCGTCCTGTTGCCCCACCTGCGGGTGGAGGAGGACGAGATGATGCCGGTGGTGTCCGCCACCCTCACCGACGCCGAGGTGCGCAGCCTCGAGCAGGAGCACAACATCAAGGGCACGCCGTTCACCGAGCTCGGTCGTGAGGGCCACTGGTTGCTCGACGACCTCACCCCGGAGCGCCAGGAGCTGGTCACCCGCGTCGTGCCCGCCGTGCCCCGGTTCATCCTGCTGCACGGTTTCGCCCGCGGCTACCGCCGTCGTTCGGCCCTGCTGTGGGGGCCGTCAGCGTCAGCGTCACCGTCACCGCCGCCGCGGCGGGTCCAGACCTCCGGACACGTCGAGGCCGTGGTCGACGCGCCCCCCGCCGCGGTGTGGGAGGTGGTGCGCGACGTCACCCGCACCGGCGAGTGGAGCCACGAGTGCCACACCGTCACGTGGATCGACGGGGCCACCGAGGCCGTGCCCGGCGCCAGGTTCCGTGGCCGCAACAAGGCCGGCGTGTTCCGCTGGGGACGGATCTGCGAGATCGTCTCGGCCGAGCCGTGGGAGCTGACCTTCCGAACGGTCCCCACCCTCACCACACCCGACACCACCACCTGGACGATCCGGCTCAGCCCCACCGACGGCGGAGGGACCCGCATCGAGCAGATCTTCGACGGCCACGGCCCCAAGGCCATGATTCGGATCTACGGCCTGTTCATCGCCAGCCACCGCGACCGCAACGACGCGCTGGTCGCTGACCTCCACCGGATCGGCGCCGTGGCCGCCCGAGCTCCGGACGTCAGCTCAGGGCGGAGATCGCGTTGAAGGCGGCCACGAGAGCGCCGAGTATCGACAAGGTGATGAGCGTGTTGACCCGCGTCGCCCGGTTGATCGCCGCCTCGTACCTCGCTTCGTTCGCCTCCGTCTTCGCGTCGCTCGCGTCGAAGCGAGCGTTCATCTCCGCCTGAAACGCATCGAATCGGTAGTCGAGCTTGGCGTCGAGCGCGTCGATGCGGTGGTCGAGCCGCAGGCCCAGGTGGTCGAGGTCGGTCTTGGTCGCGACGTCGGCCCAGCCGACAGGGGGGAGGTACTCCATGAGGGTGGTTGCCTCCTCAGGTCCGACAACACTCGGCTGTGAGCGAGGCTACTCGCCGCTCTGGCGGGCGGGGACCCCTATGACCGTTGCTCCAGGCGGCACGTCGGTGACGACGGCCGCGCCGAGGCCGACCATCGCGCCGTCGCCGATCAGCAGGCCCTGGCGGACGGCGGCGCCGGCACCGACCGTCGCCGCTCGGCCCACGTGCACGTTCCCGCTGAGGACCGCGCCCGGATAGATCGTCGCCGCGTCCTCCATCACCACGTCGTGGCCGATGGCAGCGTTGGGTCCGACGTAGCAGTGCGCGCCGACGGTGACGTTGGTGGTGAGACGGGCACCCGCGGCGACCACGGTCCCCTCGCCAAGCGAGCACCGCGATCCCACGGTGGCATCGGGGTGGACCAGCGGGTCCGCCGACCGCACCCGGCCCCACGGCAGACCGGCCACGACCCGGGCCCGCACGCCCGCGTCGCCGATGCCGACGACGACCACCAGCCAGCCTGCCGTCGCAGCCAGGTCGTCCAGCTCGCTGCGCCCGCCGAGGAGGCGCTGGCCGCGCGCTGAGAGCAGCGCCTCGTCTGGCGACCCGTCGTCGACGAAGCCGAGCACGCGGTAGCCGCCCACCGCCTCGACCACGTCGAGCACCTCCCGGCCGTGGCCCCCGGCCCCCACGATCACCAACGGCTGGAGTGATGGCATGGCCGCCGACCGTACCCGGCGGCCGACCGGGGTAGGGTCCACGCCGCCATGGCTGAGGCGGTGAAGGTCCTCCACGTGATCAAGGGTCTCGGGCCCGGCGGGGCCGAACGGCTGGTCGTCTCGATGGCCCAGGTGGCCGACCCCGACGCCGTCGCCTACCAGGTCGCCTACCTCCTCCCCTGGAAGCAGGCGATGGTGCCCGACCTCGAAGCGCTCGGTGTGCCGACCCACCTGCTGTCCGGACGCCGGGGGCTCGCCGACCCCCGCTGGCCGCTGCGCCTGCGCACCCTCGCCCGCGGCGTCGACGTCGCCCACCTCCACTCGCCCGCGGTCGCCGCCGTCGCCCGACCGACCCTGGCGATGTCACGTTCCCGGCCCGCGCTGGTGTCCACCGAGCACAACGTGTGGGCGTCCCACGGCACGGTCACCCGGGTCGCCAACGCGCTCACGCTGCCCCTCGACGACCAACGCTGGGCCGTGTCCCAGGAGGTCATCGACACGTCGTGGCCCCGCTGGCGGGCGAACACCGAATTGCTCGTCTACGGCGCGCCCGTGGGCGCGCTCGCGGCCCGTGCCACCGACGAACGGGTTGCTGCCCGGGCAGCGCACGGCTGGAGCGACGATGACGTCGTCGTGGCCATCGTCGCCAACCTGCGGGCCCACAAGGATTACCCGACCCTGTTCGCCGCCGCGGCTGCTGCGCTCGCCGCCGAGCCCCGCCTCCGGTTCGTGTCGATCGGCCAAGGCCCCCTCGAGGCGGAGCTGCGGGCCGCGCTGGCCGCGCACGACTTGGGCGACCGGTTCGTGATGCTCGGCTACCACGACGACCCTCCCGCCGTCCTCGCCGGCGCCGACATCTTCACGCTCACGTCCATCCACGAAGGCCTGCCGATCAGCCTGGTCGAGGCCATGGCGATGGGCCTGCCCCCCGTCGTCACCTCGGTTGGCGGCGTGCCCGAGGTCGTGGACGACGGCCGTGACGGGATCGTCGTCGAACCCCGTCGGCCCGACCTGCTCGCCGACGCCTACGTGTCGCTCGCCCGCGACCCCGACCGTCGCCAAGCGCTCGCCGCCGCCGCGACGGCCCGGGCCCGCGACTTCGACATCTCCCGCACCGCCCGGATCGTCGAGGCCCGCTACAGGGAGCTCGCCGCCGCCCGACGGCGATGAGCACCGACGCCGTCGGTGACCTGCTCGCGGGCGGCTACTTCCTGGCGGGTGCGGTCGTCGGGCTGGCCGTCGCGATCATCGACCAGGTCTGGCTCGTCCGCCCGGCCGATCGGGCCAGGCGGTCCGACACGGCCGCCGCGGCCGCTGCCTCGGTCCTCGCCCTGTTCGGCGCCTACGTGTGCACGCCCGACACCGAGCTGGCGCGGGCCTTCCTCGGCGCGATCCTCGCCGCCGCGGTCGTCGTGCTGGCGGCCGCCGGCCCGTGGCGGGCCTACGCCGGCTGCACGACCGTCTTCGTCGTCATCGCAGCGGTGCTCGACGGCCGAGGCAGGGCCAGTGCCGTGGTCGGCACCCTCGCCACTGCCGTGATCCACGCCCTGGCCCAAGCCGCACTGGCCCGGTCGGCTGAGGGCCGCGACCGCCCGCCGCGGGTGGCGGTGGGGGAGGCGCTGCGACGATGGGCCCCGCTCGTGATCCTCGCCGTGACCGCAGCAGCCATCGGCGTGACCTCGCGGGTCGCCGGCCTGGCCGACTCAGCGCTCACCGCGGCCGCAGTGGCGGTGCCAACGGTGGCCGTCGTGGCGGTCGCCCTCATGCCGGTACCGCGAGCGCGCATCGACGGGTGATGTCCAGCGCTTGACAGGGGTGGGGGAGCGGCGCACACTCCGAACGGTGTCAGTTGAACCGATCCGCGACAGGAGATCCGAGCGCCGACAGGCCACGATCGACGAGATCCTGGAGACCGCGTGGCGGCTCGCACGTGTCGAGGGGCTCGCCGGGTTGTCCCTGCGGGAGCTGGCCG
>CAZBTQ010000201.1:2931-5405 GCA_964494405.1 uncultured Iamiaceae bacterium | reverse complement strand
ATCGAGTCGTTCCGCAACGACCTGTGGCCCACCTACAAGGACGGCTCCGGCGTCGACCCCACGCTCAAGGCCCAGTTCCCGCTCCTGGAGGCGGCGCTCGAGGCGGCCGGCTTCGCCGTGTTCGCGATGGTCGACGTCGAGGCCGACGACGCGCTCGCGTCAGCCGCGCGCGTGTCGGCGGCCGACCCTCGTGTCGAGCAGGTGCTGATCGCCACCGTCGACAAGGACCTCGCCCAGTGCGTCGGCGGCAAGGTGTTCCAGCTCGACCGCCGCAAGGGTCTCGTGATCGACCGCGAGGGGGTCATCGAGAAGTTCGGCGTGCCGCCCGAGTCGATCCCCGACTACCTCGCCCTCGTCGGCGACAGCGCCGACGGCTTCCCCGGCCTCCAGGGCTGGGGTGCGAAGTCCTCGGCCGCGGTCTTGCGGCAATGGGGACACGTCGCCGACATCCCCGACGACGCCACGCAGTGGGGCGCCGACGTCCGGGGCGCGGCCAAGTTGGCGCTCACGTTGCGGGACAACCGAGAGACAGCGGACCTGTTCGTTCGGCTCGCCACGTTGGTCGACGACTGCCACACGATCGACTCGGTCGACGACCTGGAGTGGACGGGTCCCACCAACGACCTCGCGACGGTCTGCGACTACCTCGACGCCGACTCCATGCGGGAGCGGATCGAGCGCCTGGCCGAACAGCGCGGCTAACCGGCTGGCCTTCTATCCGGCGAGGACGGTGACGCTCGAGTCCACGTCGGCGTCCGCGCCGCCGCTCCACTGGTCGGGGTCGTGGCCGAACACCAGCTCGGCGCCGTCCCGCTCCAGGTCGCGGAACAGCTGGAAGCTGTGTCGCTGGTCGTCGGCGTTCCACACGAACGGCGGGAGCCGGTCGGTGTCGAGTGCGGCGCGCAGGTAGCAGGCATCGCCGCACACGACGATCTGCCGTCCGTCGTCCGTGCTGACGCGGAGCGACTGGTGTCCGGCGGTGTGCCCGCAGGTCGGCAACAGGACCGCCCGTCCGTCGCCGAACAGGTCGTGCTCGCCGTCGAGCAGCTGACGATCGTGGCCCAGGTCGAAGTCCTTGGCGTCGTAGGTGCCGTCCCCGGTGCACGCGGCCTCCCACTCGGCACGCTGCACGAGGTGCCGGGCGTTGGGTAGCAAGGCGTTGCCGCCAGCGTGGTCGAAGTGCAGGTGCGAGCTGACCAGGAGCTCGACGTCTGCCGGATCGATGTCGGCGGCGCGCAGCCGCTCGTCGAGCGCGGCCCCTGCCGGCAGGACGCAGCCGTAGATGTCGGCGAGCCAACCGAGCCGGCCTGATGCGTCGGTTCGGACGTCGGGGTGCAGACCCGTGTCGAACACCGCGCGCTGGCCCTCATGCTCGAGGTAGTACGCGGGGACCGGGATGCGGACGGTTCCCTCAACCCCCTCGATGATCCCGCCCATGTCCGTGTCGAGCCAGCCGCAGACGAATCCGATCAGGCGCATGCGCGGATGGTATCGAGCACCCGTCCGGCCCCGACGGGCGACCCGCCGTACCCTGAGGTGATGGCGACGAACGCGACCATGGTCGACGCCGACGGGATGGAGGTTCGCGTCTCCAATCCCGACAAGGTCTTCTTCCCTGGCACGGGTGCCACGAAGTTGGACCTGGTCAACTACTACCTGACCGTCGGCAAGGGAGCCCTTCGAGGCGTTCGGGCCCGGCCCACCGTGCTCAAGCGATATCCCGACGGTGCCGGCACCGAGCCGTTCTTCCAGAAGCGCGTCCCGCAATCGCGGCCTGAGTGGCTCCAGACCGCCACCGTCGCGTTCCCGAGCGGCCGAACCGCCGAGGAGCTGTGCCCGATCGACGTCGCCCACATCATCTGGGCCGTGAACCTCGGCTGCCTCGACCTCAACCCGTGGGCGGTCAGGCGGTGGGACCTCGACCACCCCGACGAGCTCCGGATCGACCTCGACCCCCAGCCAGAGGTGCCGTTCTCGGCGGTGAAGGAGGTAGCGCTTGCCGTCCGCGACGTCCTCGAGGAGCACGACCTCGTCGGGTTCCCGAAGACGTCGGGTTCGCGGGGCATCCACATCAACGTCCGGATCCTCGCCAACGGCGACTTCCTTGCCGTCCGCCGGGCCGCGCTGGCACTGGGACGTGAGGTCGAGCGCCGCATCCCCGACCTGGCCACCACGGCGTGGTGGAAGGAGGAGCGGGGCGAGAAGGTGTTCATCGACTACAACCAGAACGCCCGCGACCGCACGGTCGCCTCGGCCTACTCGGTCCGGTCGAACCCGGACGGCTGGGTGTCGTGCCCGTTGACGTGGGACGAGGTCCCCGACTGCGAGCTGGCCGACTTCACGATGACCACCGTCGCCGAGCGGTTCTCGTCCGGGATCGACCCCGACGCCGCGATCGACGAGACCGTCGGCTCGTTGAAGGGCCTCCTCGACCTCGCGCGACGTGACGAGGAGGGCGGCCTCGGCGACGCACC
>CAZBTQ010000201.1:0-2831 GCA_964494405.1 uncultured Iamiaceae bacterium | reverse complement strand
AGGGCCTCCTCGACCTCGCGCGACGTGACGAGGAGGGCGGCCTCGGCGACGCACCCTGGCCCCCGAACTTCGCCAAGCAGCCAGGCGAGCCCCGGCGCGTGCAACCGAGCCGTCGCAAGCAGGATTGAACCCTCTCCGGCTGAGACTTCGGCCACACACGCTCATCTCTCGCGGTCCCGTGGCGACCGGGACGGGTAGTACCGTCGTCGACGGTTGAGAGAGAGGTGCCAGGGTTGGGTGACGACGCCGAGCGTGACGACTCATCGGTGCGCGATCAGCTCGACCGGGCGCTCGCCGAGCTCGACGCCGAGCGTGCGGCCCGAAGGCGCGAGCAGGCGCTCGTGCGGTCGGGTCAGGCGCTCTCGGCGACCCTCGATCTGAGCGAGGTGCTCGGCGAGATCCTCGGCCAGTTGCGACTCGTCGTCCCCTACGACACCGCGTCGGTGCAAGAGCTCCGGGGCGACGAGATGGTCATCGTGGGTGGTACCGGGATCGACCTCGACTACTTCGAGGGACTCGGCTTCGAGGCCACATCGGGTCAGCGGCCCAACGGGGATGTCCTCGCCCGGAGGGCTCCGGTGATCATCGACGACATCCTCGGCGGCCACGGCTACTCCGACTTCGCCCACCCGGTCCACCAGGCGTCGGGGGCTCGGGCTTGGATGGGCGTGCCGCTGCTGTTCGGCGACGAGTGCGTCGGCATGATCACGCTCGACTCGTTCGAGCCGGGCTTCTACACCGAGCAGCACGCGCAGACCGCCCTGGCGTTCGCGTCCCAGGCGGCGGTGGCGCTCGAGAACGCCCGGGCCTACGAACGGGTGCGCCACGAGGTCGACGAGCGCCGTCGCGCCGAGGAGGAGCTTCGCCAGGCGAACGAGGCACTGAGGCGTCGCATGGCCGACATCGAGACGCTGCAAGAGAGCCTGCGCGACCAGGCCGTGCGCGATCCGCTGACCGGGTTGTTCAACCGCCGCTACCTGTTGGAAACCCTCCAGCGGGAGATCGCACGGTGCCGGCGCGACGAGGCTCCGCTGTCGGTGGTGTTGTTCGACGTCGACCACTTCAAGGTGGTCAACGACTCGCTCGGTCACGAGGCGGGCGACCAGATCCTGGTCGCGGTCGGTGCCTACCTGCTCTCCGAGGTGCGCGAGGGGGACGTGGCGTGTCGTTATGGCGGTGAGGAGTTCGTCGTCGTGCTGGCGGACACGCCGCTCGACGTCGCGGTGCGGCGCGCCGAGGACTGGCGCGTGGCGATGCACCGGATCGAACCGGTCGCCGAGGGCAGGCCCACCACCATCTCGATCGGCGTCGCGTCCGCGCCAGAGCACGGATCGACGGCCGACGAGGTCATCCGCGCGGCCGACGAGGCGATGTACGCGGCGAAGGCCGCGGGGCGCGACCGGGTCGTCGCCGCCTCGTCCGGCGAGGTCGACGAGGGGTGAAACGCTGCGGGGTCCTGCCGCCCCTGTAGGGGCATGGGGCAGGATGCCGTCGTGGCGGGGGAGCCGATCGTCGACCGGGTGCGGGACGCGTACGCGACGACCCACGCGCGGCTGTGGCGTGCAGTCCTCGCCTTCAGCGGGTCGCGGGACATCACCGACGACGCGGTGGCCGAGGCGTTCGCCCAGGTGCTGCGGCGCGGCGACGACGTGCGTGACGTGGAGGCGTGGGTGTGGCGGAGCGCGTTCGCCATCGCCCGGGGTGAGCTGGCCCGACGCTCGACTCCAGGCCCGGTCGCGGATGCGGTTGGCGAGGCGATGCCGGAGCCCGCGGTCGACCTGATCCGGGCGCTGCTCACGCTGCCGGTCGCCGACCGCGAGCTGCTGGTGCTCGTCCACATCGGCGGCTGGTCGCCGACCGAGCTGGCAGCGATCACCAGCACGCCTGCCTCGACGGTGCGTGTGCGCCTGCACCGCGCCAACCGTCGAGCCAGGGCGCTGTTCGGGCAAGAGGAGGATCCGACATGAGTCGCTTCGACGACATCGATCTCGTCGACGTCCCCGACCAGTGGGACGACATCGTGCAGCGGGCCGACCAGGTGCCGTTGCCGTTGGTCGAACCGTCGCGCCATCGGGGTTGGCTGATCGGCGGTGGTGTCGCCGCGAGCGTCATCGTGGTCGCCTTCGTGGCCGGGGTGCTCTCCCTCGACCGCTCGGCAGACGACGAGACGGTCACCGTCGACACAGAGGTGGTGGAGAGCAGCGCTCCCGAGCTCGCGTGCTCAAGCGGGGAGCTCGCCGCGGGCTCGATCCCCGACGATGCAGTGTTCGGCGAGGGGTCGATCTGGCCGGTCGAGGAGTTCGCCGACATCCGTACGACCGCCACGTGGTCGTGGAAGGTGGACGGATTGGACGTGCAGCTCATGGTGCCCGGGATCGTGTGGATCGACCTCGTAGGCGAGCGGTTCGAGTATCTCACCGGCGACCTCGAGGCGACGGTCGTCTACGGAGGGGATGAGAGTGGAGAGGGAACGGTGCACGTCATCGCCGCGTCGGGGCTCGCCGGTCCCTGCGACCGGTTCGAGGTCGTCGTCGCCGGCGGCACCGAACCCGAGCGCAAGGCCGTCGCGCTCGACGCCGCCGAGTCGTTGCAGTGGAGCCCCACCGGTGACCTTCAGGTCTCCGACCTCGATGACGTCGACGCGGTTCGCCGATGGGCCGTGCGGGACGCGGCGGGCCGAGCAATTGGGAATGGAACGGCCGACGTCTACGTCTACGAGTGGCAGGTCGGCGACGACGTCCCTGCTCGTTGGACGACTGGTGAGACCAACGACGGCGCACGCCGCTGGACGACGGTCGTCGTCGGCGGACCGGGTCTCACGTTCACGTCGC
>CAZBTQ010000200.1:3496-5421 GCA_964494405.1 uncultured Iamiaceae bacterium | reverse complement strand
GCCTTCGGCGGCGGGCCGCTCGGGCCACGGCCTCGCCTATCGGCTCGGCCTCTTAGTCCATGTCGATCAACGTCCATGAGGCCAAGACCCACCTCTCGCGTCTGCTCGCCAGGGTGGAAGCGGGCGAGGAGCTGGTCATCAGCCGCGCCGGTCGCCCTGTCGCCCGGCTCGTGCCCTACGTCGAGCAGCGCGCGCCGCGCCGACCGGGTCGCTGGGCCGGCCGCGTTCGGATCGCCGACGACTTCGACGCCACGCCCGAGGCGCCGCTCGACGCCTTCGAGTCGTGAGCGCCCTGCTGCTCGACACCCACGTCCTCCTCTGGTGGCTCGCCGGCGATCCACTCGATGACGAGGTGGTGGATCGCATCGCTGACCCGGCGACGGTCGTCGTGGTGAGCGCCGCCTCGATCTGGGAGGCGGCGATCAAGGCAACGCTGGGCAAGCTCGATGTCCCCGAGTCGCTGGGTCACGTCGTCGTGGAGGAGGGGTTCACGCCCCTTGACATCACGTTCGACCATGCCGAGCTCGCGGGGCAGCTCCCGCCGCACCACCGGGACCCCTTCGACCGGACGCTCGTCGCCCAGGCCCGCATCGAAGGATGTGAGATCGTCAGCCGCGATCGTGCGTTCGACGCCTACGGCGTCGACGTCCTCCGCTGCTGAAGCGGCCGCACCATCGCCCGCTCCGTCGGGTCCTCGGCGGGTTCGTCGCTCGGTAGGAACCCGGCCCGCAGGTAGAAGCGGATCGCCCGTTCGTTGGTGCGGCGCACCGACCGGCGGACCTCGGTCGCCCCGAGGCCGTGCGCCCACTCGATGACGCCATCGACCAAGGCGTCGGCAACGGAGTCGCCGGCCGTTGACATGGTTCACGTCTTAGTGAACAATTGCGTCAGGATGGATGTGTTCGAGGTGCTCGCCGATCCGACTCGCCGCCATGTGATCCAGCTGCTCGGGGCGGGACCGCGTCGTGCCGGTGAGATCGCCGCCGAGGTGGGCGCGTCGGCGCCGGCCACCAGCCGCCACCTCAAGGTCCTGCTGGATGCGGACGTCGTCACCGACGAGCGCATCCCCGAGGATGCCCGGGTGCGCGTCTTCCGCCTCCGCCCGGACTCCCTGGTGGGGGTCCAGGCGTTCCTCGACCAGATCCAAGCCGAGTGGCGCGACCAGCTCCGCTCCTTCAAGCGCCACGTGGAGGGCCTCGCATGAGCACGACGAGCACCGAGATCGACGTCGCGGTCGACCCGCAGAGGGCGTTCCTCGCCTTCACTGACGAGTACGACCAGTGGTGGGGCAACGGCCCGATCGACAGCTACGAGAGCTGGCGCCTCGTCGAGCGCCGGATCGAGCCAGGCGTTGGCGGCCGCCTGGTCGAGGACTATGGCGACGAACAGCGCGTCCTCGGCACGATCACCGAGTGGGAGCCCGGCGCGCGGCTGGCATGGAACACGCCGGCCGGTGTCACCATCGAGGTGACCTTCGCCGCCCACGACGGCGGCACGAAGGTGGCGGTGTCGGCCCACGTGCCCGACGGCGTCGACGGTGTGGCTGACCTGTCGATGGTGGCGATGGCCCCGCAGTGGTTCCCCCGCCACCTGGCACGGACGGCGGCCGACGAGGCCCGACCCGAGGTCGGGCGCCTCAACGTGGTCTTGCGCTCTGCGACCCCGGCGGCCACCGCTCGCTGGCTGGTCGAGGCCTTCGGCCTGCGACCCACGGGCGATCTGCCGACGGCCGAGGCGCCGCCCGAGCGGACCTGGATCGAGCTGCGTGCGGGCAACGGGTTCATCGTCCTCTGGGGCGACCCGGACGCCAACGAGCCTGGTCCCGACTCCCCGTTCGTGTACGTCGACGACCTCGACGCCCACCTCGACCGGGCGCAGCGAGCCGGCGCCGTCATCGTGGAGCCCGTCGTCGAGCACGGGTTCCG
>CAZBTQ010000200.1:0-3396 GCA_964494405.1 uncultured Iamiaceae bacterium | reverse complement strand
CATCGACCGGTAGCGTCCTCGCGGTGCAGGTGATCCGAGACAACGACTCGACGGGCGCGACGATCGACGCCTGTGCAGCCACCATCGGTGTGTACGACGGCGTCCACCTCGGACACCAGGAGGTCATCCGCGCGACTCAGGAGCGCGCGGCCGCGCTCGGTGTGGCGACGGCGGTGGTCACCTTCGATCGTCACCCCGCAACGATCCTTCGCCCCGAGAACGCACCGCTCCAACTCACCTCGCTCGACCAGAAGCTCGAGCTGCTGGCGTTGGCGGGCGTCGATTGCACCTTCGTCGTGCACTTCGACGAGGTCCGCTCCAAGGAGGCCGCCGAGGACTTCGTGCACGAGGTGCTCGTCGATCGGCTCGGCACCCGAGCGGTGGTGGTGGGGGAGGACTTCCACTTCGGCCACCAGCGTCGCGGCAACGTGGCGATGCTCACCGAGGCGGGCCGGCGCCACGGCTTCACGGTCGAGGGCCTGTCGTTGCTGGCGAACCCCACAGGCGCAGCCGAGCCGGTCTCGTCGACCGCGATCCGCCGAGCGCTCGCCGGCGGCGACGTCGAGTCCGCTGAGGCGATGCTCGGCCGCCCCTACGAGATGCGCGGCACCGTCATGAAGGGCGACCAGCGGGGCCGCCTCCTGGGCTTCCCCACCGCGAACGTGCCGGTGGCGGCGCACATGGCGCTCCCCGCCGACGCGGTCTACGCCGGTTGGTACATCCGCCCCGACGGCTCCCGGCACATGGCGGCCATCAACCTCGGTCGGCGTCCCACGTTCTACGAGCACGCCGAGACCTCGGTGCTCGAAGCGCACCTGATGGACTTCGACGGCGACCTCTACGGCGAGACGGCGCGCATCGAGTTCGTGAAGCTCCTCCGCTCGGAGATGCGCTTCGACGGCATCGACGCACTGAAGGCCCAGCTCGGGCGCGACATCGCGTCGGCGCGAGAGGTGCTCGCCCAGCGGTAGCGGGCGCCTCCCCTCGATTTCAGGGGCGCGATCGAACACCCTTAGACTGTCGAAGCATTCGCGGCGACGACCACCCGTCGCGCCGACGGCATCGAAGGGACACTCTGCTGAGCTCGCTCACCGACCTGCTCGACCTCACCGCGATCGGTCCGGACCGCTACGCGGCCGACACGCCGGCCGAGGGTCCACCTCGTCTCTTCGGCGGCCAGGTCGCTGCGCAGTCGCTGCGGGCGGCGACGCTGTCGGTGCCCGAGGACCGGTCCGTCCACTCGCTGCACTCGTACTTCGTGCGGCCCGGGCGACCCGCCACCGACCTCCACCTGGTGGTCGAGCGCATCCGTGACGGGCGGTCGTTCACCACCCGTCGTGTCACGGCGGTCCAAGACGACGAGGCGATCTTCGTGCTCGACGCGTCGTTCCACGTCCACGAGGACGGCTACGACTGGTACGAGCCTGGCCCGGCCGACGTGGCTGATCCGGACGACATCGCGCCGCGCGACCCGTTCGCCAACCTGCCCGAGTGGGCCCGTCGCGCTGCGGCCGAGCGCGTGGCTGCCGCGGCCGACGGCGAGGAAACACCCGAGGGCTTGCCCGCGGGCACACCCGCCGGCGCGCCACCCCGGCTCGATCCTCGCATGCGGGCTCCCCGGGCGATGAGCCTGTTCGAGCTGCGTCCCCTGCGCACCGCCGAGGACTTCTCCCTGCACCCTGCGTGGGTGCGGGTGAAGGAGGAGTTCGGCGACGATCCCGCGCTGCACGCGTGCGCGCTCACGTACGTCTCGGACATGGCGGTCATCCGCAGTGCCGTCGCACCAGGCGCGCCGGTCAGCTGGGGCGGCGCGAGCCTCGACCACGCCGTCTGGTTCCATCGGCCGTTCCGTGTCGACGACTGGCTGCTGTTCACGGTCGAACCCGTCACGAACTTCGGCGCCCGCGGCCTGGCCCGCGGCACCTTCCACACCCGCTCGGGCGAGCTGGTCGCGTCGTTCGTGCAGGAGTGCCTCCTGCGCTCGACCGGCATGCCGCCGCCACCCTGAGCACACGACCCATCCACGACCAACCACACCTTCACCCCAGGAGCACACGGCGATGACCATCAGCGACAACGCGCAGCGCACCGACGAGGAGATCCGCGACGCGGTCGTCGGCTTCATGCGGGAACACCTGCCGGCGGACTGGATCGCTGGCATCGAGAACGACGACGAGGAGCTGTGGGCCAAGGGCCGCAGCCAGCTCGACGACCGCACCTTCCTCCGCGCGATCGGCGAGGCCGGCTGGGCCATGCCCGAGTGGGAGGTCGAGTACTCCGGCGCCGGGCTGAGCCCCGACCAGGCGGCCATCGTCGAGGAGGTCAAGGACGACTACCGGGTGCCACGGTCGTTCAACATCTTGGGCTTCGGCCTCGCGGCGCCGACGCTGCGCCAGTGGGCGACCGAGGAGCAGAAGCGGTTCTTCCTGTCGGGCATGGCCCAGGGTGACTGGTGGTGCCAGCTGTTCTCCGAGCCCGGCAACGGTTCGGACATCGCGGGACTGTCGATGAAGGCTGAGCGCGACGGCGACGAGTGGATCGTCAACGGCCAGAAGGTCTGGACATCGGGTGCCCAGATGTCCAAGTGGGGGATGCTCATCGCCCGCACCAACCCCGACCAGCCCAAGCACAAGGGCATCAGCTACTTCATCTGCGACATGCAGGCACCCGGCGTCGAGGTCCGTCCGCTCACGCAGATCACCGGCGACGCCGAGTTCAACGAGGTCTTCCTGAGCGACGTCCGCATCCCCGACTCGTGGCGCATCGGTCCCGAGGGCGAGGGCTGGTCGGTCGCCCAGACCACCCTGCTGAACGAGCGGGTCGCACTGTCCGGCGCGTTCGGTGGCGGTGCTGCCCGCCGGCGTCGCCGCCCGGCTCCCGAGGCTGCCGCGTCCGCTGCTCCCGCTGAGGGTCGCCGCCGCGAGGTCGGCGCCGGGATGATCGGTGGCGGCACGGTCGTCGAGGCGTTGATCCGCGAGGCGCAGACCGACGGCCGATGGGAGTCCGATCCGGTGCTGCGGGACCGGCTGGTGGGCCTCTACATCACCGGCAAGGTCTCGGCCTGGAACATCCAGCGGGCCGCCGCGCAGCGCAAGGCCGGAGGCCAGCCCGGGCCCGAGGGCTCGATCGCCAAGCTGTTCGGCACCGAGTTCAACATGAAGGTGCAGATCCTGTCGGCCGACATGATGACGGGCCCGATGGCGTGGGAGGAGCGCGACGGGATGAGCGCCATGCGTGCCCGTGCGTTCCTGCGCTCGCGCGGCAACTCCATCGAGGGCGGCACGTCGGAGATCCAGCGCAACATCATCGGCGACCGCGTGCTCGGCCTGCCCCGCGAGCCCGACCCCTTCAAGGGCCAGCCCTGGAAGGACGTCCCCCGCAACTGAAGATGCGTGC
>CAZBTQ010000199.1:2801-5426 GCA_964494405.1 uncultured Iamiaceae bacterium | reverse complement strand
CACGATCTGATCGCGCCCCACCTTCGGGGGCCGGCCCCGTCGCGCCGGCGCTGCAGCCGGCTGCCTCGCATTCATGAGACCGATCTTATCCGAATCGTCATTCGGAAATTGTGACGGCCGAACAGGAGCGACTTGCGGCCCATACGGCCGGTCGGGCCCCCGGCCCCACCGACGGCCGTCCCCAGAGGGCCCTCCCAATGCGCACACGTCCGAGCCTCCATCAGACCCAGGCGGTTCACGTCAGACTGTCGAACGGGATCTGCCACTGAGTCCCAGCATGGCCGGCACTTTCTCGGGTTGGTGGCGAAGTGCAGGTCGCGGGCGTGCCCACCGCGTCGACGCGCGCGGTTCACCGCAAATGACCCCGGCGGCGTGCCTCGGCGACCGCACCGGTGCGGGAGACGACACCGAGCTTGGCGAACACGCTGGCCAGGTGGGTCTTGACCGTGGCCTGGCTGATGTAGAGGTCGCGGGCGATGGTGGCGTTGTCAAGACCGTCGGCAACCGCAGCGAGAACTTCCAGTTCTCGTGGCGAGGGGACGTCGGGGTTGCGCACCGACCTGGTCACGACTCTGGCGGCTACTCGGGGATCGAGGGGCTGGTGGCCGGCGGCGACGGCCCGAACGGCGCTGATCAGGTCGACTTCGGGCGCATCTTTGAGGACGTACCCGGCGGCACCGCCCTCGATCGCCGCATCGATGTCGATGTCGTTGTCGAAGACGGTGACGACCAGCACGCGCGGGCGGGCCTGGGATCGTTGGACCTCTCGCAGCACGTCGAGTCCACTCGGACCGGCTCCAAGGTGCACGTCGAGCACCACGACGTCGGGTTCGAGCTCTGTGATCGTGGAGACCGCAGTGTCGTGGTCGTGCGCCTCGCCCACGACGTCGATGTCGTCCGCTGCGTCGAGGACCGTGCGCAGCCCGGCACGCACGACAGGGTGGTCGTCGACAACCACGATGCGGATCATCGTGTTCCTGACCCGTGTGGGAGCGGGATCGTCGCGTTGATGGTCGAGCCGCGGCCCGGCTCAGCATCCACGTGCAGCGTTCCGCCCAGCTGTTGGGCCCGGCCGCGCATACTGGAGAGCCCGAACCCTCGGCCAGCGACGGCATCCGCGTCGAACCCGACGCCGTCATCGACGATGTCGAGGCTCACCGTCGAGGGTTGGCAGGTGAGGGTGACGACCACCCGGCGGGCCTCAGCGTGACGACGTGCGTTGGTCAGCGCTTCTTGGGCTATCCGCAAGAGCGCTCCTTCGATCTCGACCGGCAGGCGCTCATCATCCCCGTCGAAACGGATGTCGATGACCGGTGAACCGCTTCGCGGCTCGGGGACTGTCAGCAGTACCAGGGCCGAACGGAGAGTGCGATCATCGAGCTCGACGGGTGCCATGGCGCCCATGAGACGCCGAGCCGCCTCGATGCCGGCATGGCCCAAGTCCTCGATGTGGTCGACCTCGGCGACCGCGGCAGCGGCCTCGTCGTCCTCCAACGCTCGGCGGGCCCGCCGAGCGGCCATCACCACGGAGGTGAATCCCTGGGCCAGGGTGTCGTGGATCTCGCCCGTGAGACGCTCTCGTTCCTCTCTGGCCCCAGCTGCGAGGTTCGCTCGGGCCAGGTCGTCACGGGTGGCGAGGAGCTCATCGAGAAGCCGTTGACGCTCGGCAGTCTCAGAGGCGGCGACGCGGCCGACGGCGACGAGCGCGCCGGCAGCCGCAGCACCGACCAGCGGACCGACGATCTGCGCCGCCCAGTGCCCATCATCGGGCCAGCGACCGACCAGGATCGCACCGGTCCCCGCTGCCATGGCCACGATGGCGGCAACCGCGAGGCCCGGCGCGAGCGTCGTGGCGAACGCGACGAACACGGCGAAGGACACCCAGGCGAAGTCAGGCGAGACCCACACCGCGGCGAGGCACAAGCCGCTCACCGTGGCGAGCCACGTCCGTGGCGAGGGTCGCCGCCACCGCCGGGCCGCCGCCCAGCCCGCCCAGTACCAGCCGAGGAGGGCGGTACCCATGGTCGCTTCGCCCGCCGTGACCCCAGTATCGAACGCGGACCGGAGCAATCCGAGCGCGACCATAGCCGTGAACAGCACGTGCTGGACCACTCGCAGCATGCGCAGCGACCTGTTCTGCCCAGCGACCCCAGCTTCGTCGTCAACCACTCGATCCAGCCTACGAACGGCCCAGCCCCCCACGCCTTGCGCGGCCTCATCCTTTCGGATGGTTCGCGACCAACACCCGGGTTGATGTCGATCTGCCGCGGTCGCCGCCACGATGCGTAGCACGTTCCGTCCTATCGCTGAAAGGTTCGCCCGTGTACCTCGCCCTGCGAGATCTCCTGGTCGCCCGTGGCCGATTCGCGCTCGTCGGTGCGGTCATCGCCTTGGTGTCGCTGCTGGCAAGCTTGCTGTCCGGCCTGGCGACCGGCCTCGTCGACGACGGCATCTCCGGGCTGCGACGACTCCCCCTCACCCATCTTGCGTTCCAGGCCGGGTCAGGCTCGGAGTTCAGCCGGTCCAGCCTCGGCCCCGACCAGCTCGCACCCTGGCAGGATCGCCTCGGAGACGATGCGGCCCCTGTCGGCCTGTCGTTCTTCAACGCCCGCACCCCCGACGGCG
>CAZBTQ010000199.1:0-2701 GCA_964494405.1 uncultured Iamiaceae bacterium | reverse complement strand
ACCTGGCAGAACCTCGTCTACGGGGAGAACCACCGCGACCGGTTCAACGCCGTCGCGCTGCGCGACCCGGGAGACGTCGATCTCCAAGCCATCGCCGACGAGAGCGGCATGGACCTGTACACCAAGACCGGTGCCTACGACGGCTCACCCGGCTTCGCCGCCGAGAGCGCCACCATGTCACTGATCCGGACCTTCCTGGTCGTCATCTCCGCGCTGGTGGTCGGCGCGTTCTTCACCGTCTGGACCGTACAACGCACCCACCAGATCGGACTGTTGAAGGCACTCGGCGCCTCGACGAGCTATGTCGTGCGCGACGCGCTCGGCCAGCTCGCAATCATCATCACCACCGCCACCGCGCTCGGCATGGCCGTCGCCGTCGCAGCCGGTTCACTCATCGGCGGCGAGGTGCCGTTCCGACTCGAAGCCGGATCACTGATCTCCTCCGCCGTCCTGCTCATCGTCGCCGGGATGCTCGGAAGCCTCGTCGCGCTCCGACGCATCACCCGCGTCGATCCCGCCATCGCCCTCACCTCCCAGCCCTGAGGACCCATGACACTCCAACTACACGACATCCACGTCACCGTCGCCGACGGACCCGACCAGCTCACGATCCTCAACGACGCCGAACTCACCGTCGGGCCAGGCGAGCTCATCGCGGTCACCGGGGTGTCCGGGTCCGGCAAGTCCACGCTCATCGCCGTCGCCGGCCTCCTGCGCCGACCCGACCAGGGGCAGGTGCTCATCGACGGCGAGGACCTCTCGGAAGCACCCGACCGGCGTCGAGCGACCGTCCGACGCGACCACATCGGCCTCATATTCCAGAGCGCCAACCTCTTCCCATCCCTCACCGCCATCCAACAGCTCGAACTCGTCGCCCACCTCGACGGCAAGATCACCACCGACGACCGCGACCAGGCCCACCACCTGCTCGACACCGTCGGGCTCAGCGACCGGCTCCACCACCGACCCGGACAGCTCTCCGGCGGCGAACGCCAACGCGTCGCCATCGCCCGAGCACTCATGGGCAACCCCTCAGTCGTGCTCGCCGACGAACCCACCGCAGCGCTCGACGATGCCCGCGGGCGGGAGATCATGGCTCTCCTCGCCGAGCTCACCACCACCCGACAAACCGCGACCGTCGTGGTCACCCACGCTCCCCACCAGCTCCACGACCCAGACCATGCCCTGCGCCTGGCCGACGGAGCGCTCCACCCAGCCACAGACCGGGACGCCGCGCCGCTCTAACGGGACCGCCTCCATCTGCGTCGTGCGGCAAGCGCGTTCTACCGCTGCGCAACCACGCACTCGCACGCCCCACCCGCCGGTTGACGTGAACCTTCGTTGCCTCTCGACATGGGGTCGCGATGGTTCTACCGATCGTTCTACCGGGGTCCGGACCGCCCGGATCCGGCAGAACGAGGAGCTCCTGCCATGCATGGACACGTCGCCCGCAAGCGCGACCGCTACTACGCGGTCATCTACGAAGGACTCGACCCCGTCACAGGCAAGGAACGGCGCAGCTGGCATCCCGCCGGCACCGATCGCACCGAGGCCGAAGCGCTCGTCGCCCGACTCGCAGCAGACCGCGACGGCCGCAACGATGAGGTCCGCTCGCTCACCTTCGGCGCCTACCTCACCAGCCACTGGCTCCCGGTCAAGCGTCTTGAGCTGAAGGTGAGCACCCACCGCAGCTACGTCCACAAGACCCGGCGACACATCCTGCCGACGCTCGGTCGCAAGCGGCTCCGCCGACTCCGCCCCCAGGACCTCGAACGGCTCTACGACTCGATGCTGCACCCCAGCGACGGCACCCGGCCCCTTTCACCGAAGACCGTCTATGAGGTGCACCTGATCATCCGCGGAGCGCTCGACCACGCCGTTCGACGGGGACTGGTGAACCGCAACGTCGCCCTCGCCGCCTCAGCGCCCAGGCTGCGGGCCATACCCAGCATCGAACAGCACGCCTGGACCTCCGACGAGCTCCAAGCGTTCCTGCGGGCTGCGGCCGGACACCGGTTGTTCCCCGCCCTGTGGCTGTCGGCCAACACCGGTCTGCGGCGCAGCGAACTGCTCGGCCTGTGCTGGAGCGACCTCGACCTCAAGCACGCCCGCCTGTCGATCAACCGCGGGCTCGTCGCCGTCGGCTACGAGCTCCACGAAACGCGCGGCAAGACCGCCAACTCCCGCCGCTGCATCGACCTCGACCCCACCACCCTCACGGTCCTCGCCGGCTGGCGGGCACTCCAGGCCGCCGAGTACACCGCCACCGGCGTCAAGGATCCCGACTGGATGTTCACAACCGCGAGCGGTGGACGCGTCCACCCGCACTCGCTGAGCCAGACCTTCGACCGCATCGTGCGCCGTGCCCCCGTACCGGTCATCCGGCTCCACGACCTACGCCACACCCACGGCAGCCTGCTCCTCGCCGCTGGCATCAACCCGAAGGTCGTGTCCGAACGGCTGGGTCATGCCCAGTTCGTGTTCACCGTCGAGACCTACCAGCACACCTTCCCCAGCATGGGCGCTGACGCGGCCCGTACCTTCGAAGCGCTCCTCAGCCCTGGCGGGGCCAGCGAAAACCCCAAGATCGTGAAAGCCGGTTGAACACCCGGGAGAACACCCCCGGAACCCGGTAGAAGGCGCAAGCAACGAGCAAGGCCCAGGTCGCTGACCTGGGCCTTCACTCACAAGTTGGTGGCGG
>CAZBTQ010000198.1:3835-5477 GCA_964494405.1 uncultured Iamiaceae bacterium | reverse complement strand
CGCTACTGGAGCAGCGAGTCGACCGACGCCTCGCCCGTTCGGTAGCGGCGGACGATCTCGCCCTGGAGCGCGTCGAGGCGCTCGTGGAGCGCGTGCCGGGTGGCGGAGACCTCGCCCTCGAGCACCTCGAGGCGGTCGACGAGGTCGGCGAGCGACTCGTCGTCG
This sequence comes from uncultured Iamiaceae bacterium, assembly GCA_964494405.1. GTDB lineage: Bacteria > Actinomycetota > Acidimicrobiia > Acidimicrobiales > SKKL01 > Actinomarinicola. Next base: position 5,312 of record CAZBTQ010000198.1, on the reverse strand, counting down.
ACCTGGTCAACCGAGGCCAACTGCGCCGTCGTCACCACATCGTCGACTGCGGTGACGAGCGCCGCGTCGACATCGGGGAACAGCAGGTCGCGAGGCGCCTGGGTCTGGCCGCTGGCACCGCCTCGCTCCGCCAGGATCTGGGGCAGGCGGGCGACGAGCTCGCGGCTGTCGGCAGGCGACCCGCCCGAACGGCGGTGGGCCAACTCGGTGCCGAGGATGTCGAGACGCACCTGGATGACGCGCCGCACATAGGAGATGGAGTCTTCGAGCGCACCGGCCGCAGCGCGACGGGAGCGGACGTCGGCCAGTTCGAGCGACGTGAGGTCGGCGTTGGGGACGTTGCCCAGGACGCGCTCCAACTCGGGGTGCATGGCGGCGAGGGTACTGCTCAACCCCCTCGCAGGGCCCGCACGGGCTGCCGGCGCGTGGATACGGTGCGCTTCGTGGAACCCGTGGAGGCACTGGAGCGGATCGCCTACCTGCTCGACCGGGCGCGCGAGAAGCCGTTCAAGCCTCGGGCCTACCTACGAGCCGCGGAGGCGGTGCGTGCGCTCGAACCCGGGGAGCTCGAACGTCGCATCGCCGCGGGGACGCTCACCGAGCTCGAGCACATCGGTCCCAAGACCGCCGCCGTGATCATCGAGGCCGCGGCGGGCGAGGTGCCCGAGTACCTGACCCACCTGGAGGAGGCGACCGGGGTGACGCCAGGGGTCGGGGCCGAGCTGTTGGCCGCGCTCCGGGGCGACTGCCACACGCACTCGACCTGGAGCGACGGCGGCGCCGACATCGAGACGATGGCCCGTGCCGGTCGAGCGCTCGGCCACGAGTACATGGTGCTCACCGACCACTCCCCCCGCCTGACGATCGCCAACGGGCTGTCGGCCGAGCGACTGCGCGAGCAGCTCGACGTCGTGGCCGCGCTCAACGAGGTGTTCGAGGCCGAGGCGGCCGCGGGTGATGCCGCGCCGTTCCGGCTGCTGACCGGCATCGAGGTCGACATCCTCGACGACGGAACGCTCGACCAGGACGAGGGACTGCTCGCCGACCTCGACGTGGTCGTGGCGAGCGTCCACTCCAAGCTCCGCATGGAGCGCATGCCGATGACGCGCCGGATGTGCGTCGCCGCCGCCAACCCCCACGTCGATATCCTCGGCCACTGCACCGGGCGCATCGTCGTCGGGCGCGGCAGGCCCGAGTCGGTGTTCGACGCCGACCTCGTGTTCCACGCGTGCGAGCAGTTCGGGACCGCGGTGGAGATCAACTGCCGACCCGAGCGGCTCGACCCCCCGATGCGACTGCTCGACATCGCGGTCGAGATGGGCTGCCGGTTCTCGATCGACACGGACGCACATGCCCCCGGCCAGCTCGAGTGGCAGCCCTACGGCGCCGACCGCGCCGCCGAAGCGGGCGTCACCGCCGACCGGGTCATCAACGCCCAACCCCTCGACGACCTCCTCGCCAACCGCACCGGCTGACC
>CAZBTQ010000198.1:1278-3735 GCA_964494405.1 uncultured Iamiaceae bacterium | reverse complement strand
CCCGGTCGGGCGCGCTTGTGCCCGGAGACCGGGCTCACCCGCGCCCAACCCCGTCCGTCTTCAGGCCTCTCGTCTCGGTCGGGCGCGTGAATGCCCGCGGATCGGGCTCAACCGCGCCCAACCGGGTGAGGGGAAGCGTCAGAGGTGGACGTCGCCCCACATGAGGACGAGCCAGACCGGCGCGGCGACGAGGTACGAGTCGAGGCGCCGCAGGGCCCGGGCGGGGGCTCCGGCACGGGGCAGGATCGCCGACGCGGCGACCTGGCCGACCGGGCACAGCACCGCGGCGATGATGCCGAACAGCCAGATCGTGCCGCCCTCGAACGGTGGCACCTGGGCCACCGCGAGGGCGACGGTGGCGACGACGACGGCGATGATCCCCGAGACCGGGCCCTCGACGCGGTTGGATGCGCCGGAGCCGACGAGGAAGTCGCCGAACTCGTAGGCCGAGATCAACAGGAACAACGCGATGGCGGCGCCGATGTCGACCCGATGGAGCAGCACCATCGACGCGGCCGCGAGCCCGACGAACAGCGACGAACGGATGACCGCACCCGCGTCGACGATGGGATCGGTGCCCTTGGCGCGGAGCAGCGCAGAGGCGACGACCGAGAGCACGGCCGCGACCATCACCACGATGCCGGTGAGGCCGACGCCGACCAGCGCCGACAGCGGCAGCGCGAGCGCGATCGCCGCCGCGACACGGCGGTCGGGACGTCGCCACTTCGTGCGCAGGGCCGTCGCGGTCTGCGCCGCCGCGAGCGCGGCGACCACGCCGAAGACGAGCGCCGTCGTCACGATGCCGAACCACAGTGCGACGCCGGCGACGAGGAACCACAGCACGCCGAAGCGCACCCTCGGTCCGTCGATGTCGTAGACGATGCCGAACCGCGACGTGTCGAGTTGACGCTGACGGAAGCCGACCGACGCGTCGGTGGCCACCGCCTTGCTTCGACGTTCGCGCCGCGACGTGGGCGCGGTGTCGGCGCTCACACGCCCCCCGACACGGGCGGCAGCACGGCCACCTCATCATCCGCCGCGACCGCGTCGTCGGGCCCGGCCGGATCGCCGTTCACCCAGACCTTGGACGTGGCGAGCACGGCCTCGAACCCGTCGCCGAACCGCTCGGTGGCGAGCCGCAAGACCTCGCCCACGGTGAGGCCGTCGATCTCGACCCGACCGGTCCCGGCGGCCTCGCGAGCCGAGGCGAAGAGTCGGAGCACAGGCACCGGGCGAGTGTACGGGCGGGTCCGAGCCGCCGCCCCGCGCCTGCTCAGCCGATGAGCTCGTCGACCAGCAGTTCGAGCAGCACGTTGTCGGCCCAGGCACCGTCGGCACGGCGCTCGTAGCGGCGCAGGACACCGACCCTGCGGAACCCGAGCGACTCGAAGAACGCCACCGACCGCTCGTTGCGCTCCGACGGGTCGACGATGACCCGGTGGTGGCCGAGGTCGTCGGCGAGGTGGCGCACCAGGGTGACCACGGCGCGGCGACCGACGCCGGAGCGGTGGATCGTGGGATCGACGAACAGGTCGACCCCCGCGTGGCGGTAGTCGGGGTCGTCCTGCTCGTAGTACTGGATCATCCCGACGAGGCGCTCGGCACCGGCCTCGCCCTCGACCCCGTCCGCTGGCACGAGGATCCCGAAGCTGGCGCCCTCACCCTCAGCGATCAACTCGTCGAGGACCCGGGCCCGGTCGTAGCCCTCCCACCACTGGGCGACCGCCGGCTCGGTCAACATGCGCAGCAGGTCGTCGGCGTCGCCCTCGATGAGCGGACGCAGGGTCACCCCGTCACCGTGCAGGACACCGGTCATGTGAACCAGTGTCGCCCACGAACGGGGCGTTGGGTACCGTCGCCGGATGACCCGACTCCTGCTGGTCCGTCACGGCCAATCCGTGTGGAACGCCGACGGACGCTGGCAGGGCCAGGCCGACCCGCCGCTGTCGGACCTGGGGCGGGTGCAGGCGTTCCATGCCGCGCAGCGCGTCGGCACAGTCGACGTGATCGTGGCGTCGGACCTCGAACGCGCCCGCGACACGGCGCTCATCATCAGCGAGGCGATCGGCGTCGGGCCCGTCGTGGTCGAACCGGGACTCCGCGAGCGCGATGCCGGCGAGTGGTCCGGGCTCACCCGCCCGGAGATCGAGGACGCCTGGCCCGGCTACCTCGACGAGCGCAAGCGGCCACCCGGGTGGGAGAGCGACGAGTCGGTGCTCGTGCGCCTGCACGGCGTGCTCGGCCGGATCGAGGCCGAGTACACGGGCGCCGACGTCCTCGTCGTGACCCACGGCGGCGTCGTCTATGCGCTGGAGGCCGAGCACGAGGTCGAGTGGGCGCGGCTGGCGAACCTCGGCGCGCGACAGGCGGAGATGGACGGCGGACGCATCACCCTCGGCGACCGCATCGCACTCGTCGACCACGACGAGCTCACCATCCCGAACCAGATCTGACCGG
>CAZBTQ010000198.1:0-1178 GCA_964494405.1 uncultured Iamiaceae bacterium | reverse complement strand
GGGGGTCCAGCCATGGCCGACCTGCTTGCCCTGTCCACGAGGATCATCGACGACGGGCGGGCCGACGAGCCCGTGAACCGGATCACCCAGGAGCTGTCGGAGGTGGCGGACGGCATCGCGATGATCGAGTCGTTCAGCCACGTCGTCATCCTGTCCACCGACGACGGCCTGGTCTGCTTCGATGCGAGCGGCGCGGCGGCGGCTCCCAAGGTGATCGAGTCGCTCCGCGCCTGGAGCGATGCCCCGGTGAGGTCGCTCGTCTACACCCACGGCCACATCGACCACGTCGGTGGCAGCGGGGCGTTCATCGCCGACGCGCGAGCCAACGGTCGCCCCGACCCCACCGTCATCGCCCACGAGAACGTGCCCGTGCGCATGGACCGCTACGACCGCACGAACGGCTACAACGTCACGATCAACCGGCGGCAGTTCGGTGGCGTGCGCAACCTCGACGTCAACATGGGCTTCACCGGCGCGGCGGCCGGCGCCGGACCGGTCGACCGGTTCCTCGCTCCCGACGCTGCGCGGCCCGACGTCACGTTCGCGGATCGCCTCACCGCGCAGGTCGGTGGGCTCGACATCGAGATGCGCCACGCGAAGGGCGAGACCGACGACCACCTGTGGGCGTGGATCCCCGAGCGCAAGGCGCTGTGCACCGGCGACTTCCTGATCTGGAACTTCCCCAACGCCGGCAACCCCCAGAAGGTGCAGCGCTACCCGGTGGAGTGGGCCCAGGCGATGCGCGAGATGGCAGCCATGGGTGCCGAGCTGCTCCTGCCCGCGCATGGGCTCCCGATCGCCGGGCGGGACCGCATCACCACCGTCCTCGGCGACGTGGCCACCGCGCTCGAGACCCTCGTCGCCGACGTGCTCGAGATGATGAACGCGGGCGAGCCCCTCGACGCGATCGTCCACTCGGTCACCGTCGATCCCGACCTGTTGGCCAAGCCGTACCTGCGTCCGCTGTACGACGAGCCCGAGTTCATCGTGCACAACGTGTGGCGCCTGTACGGCGGTTGGTACGACGGCAACCCCGCGCACCTGAAGCCCGCGCCGCAGTCGGCGCTCGCGGCGGAGGTCGCGTCGCTCGCCGGCGGGTCCGCCGCGCTGGCCGCCCGCGCTCGCGAGCTGGCGGACGCAGGCGACTGGCGGTTGGCCTGCGAGATCGTCGAGATGGC